>CAMAYX010000041.1 GCA_945862405.1 Legionella genomosp. 1 | reverse complement strand
TTTTACCATGGTCTACGTGACCAATCGTTCCTACGTTTACGTGTGGCTTCTTACGCTCAAATTTTTCCTTCGCCATGTTAATTTACCTCGTTAACTTTATTGTTTCTTAATAATTGCATCTGCAATGTTCGATGGAGCTTCTGCATATTTTGCAAATTCCATGGTGTAAGTCGCACGCCCTTGAGTTGCAGATCGTAGGTCGGTTGAATAACCAAACATTTCTGCAAGCGGGACTTCAGCACGAATTACACGCCCAGCCGGTGATTCATCCATACCTTGAACCATACCTCTTCGTCGGCTGAGATCACCCATTACATCACCCATGTAATCTTCTGGGGTTACTACTTCCACACTCATGATGGGTTCTAACAACACAGGGCTTGCTTTTTGCGCACCTTGTCTGAAGCATTGCGACCCAGCAATTTTAAATGCCATCTCACTAGAATCTACTTCATGAAAAGAACCATCAAACAGAGTAACTTTTACATCGACAACAGGGTAACCTGCTATCACACCGTTTTGTAACTGCTCTTGCACACCTTTATCAACTGCGGGGATGTACTCTTTAGGAATAGTCCCACCCACAATTGCATTAACAAACTCATAACCTTCACCACGTTGACGAGGTTCGATTTTGAGCCAGACGTGTCCATATTGTCCTCTTCCACCAGATTGACGAACGAATTTACCTTCTTGCTCTACCGCCTTACGAATGGTTTCACGGTAAGCAACTTGTGGCTTACCTACGTTCGCTTCAACCAAGAACTCTCGTTTCATACGATCAACGATTATTTCAAGATGTAACTCACCCATTCCTTGAATAATAGTTTGACCTGATTCCTCATCCGTATGAACCCGAAACGATGGATCTTCTTGTGCTAGTTTACCTAGTGCAACACCCATTTTTTCTTGGTCTGCTTTTGTTCTAGGCTCAACTGCCACCGCGATTACAGGCTCTGGAAAATCCATACGCTCTAACGTAATAACAGAGTTCTGATCACAGAGTGTATCTCCAGTAGTGATTGTTTTTAATCCTACTGCAGCTGCGATATCACCAGCGTGTACTTCTTTAATTTCTTCGCGAGAGTTTGCATGCATTTGTAATAAACGACCAATGCGCTCTCTTTTATCCTTTACCGGATTATAGACTGTATCACCACACTTCAGAACACCGGAATAGACACGAAAATATGTTAGTGTTCCTACGAATGGGTCAGTTGCTATTTTAAAAGCTAATGCAGAAAAAGGCTCATCATAAGAAGTTTTACGAGTAGCTTCATTTCCGTCTTCATCAATACCTCTTACAGGAGGAATATCTACTGGTGACGGCAAATAATCGATTACTCCATCAAGAACTGCTTGTACACCCTTATTTTTAAATGCAGAACCACAAAAAACAGGAACAATTTCATTATTCACAGTTCGATGACGTAACGCTGCTTTTAACTCATCTTCCTTAATTTCTTGACCTTCTAAGTACTTCTCCATTAAATCTTCAGTAGCTTCTGCCGCCGCTTCAATAATGTCATTTCTTAATTCTTTACATTGAGCCAACATATCCGCTGGAATTTCTTTATACTCAAACGACATGCCTTTACTTTCTTCATCCCAGAATATTGCCTTCATTTTAATAAGGTCAATTACACCTTTGAATGTTTCTTCAGCACCAATCGGTAGCTGTAAAACAACTGGGGTTGAACCTAGGCGTTGTGTAATTTGTTTAACAACACGTAGAAAATTGGCACCCATACGGTCCATTTTATTTACGAATACAATACGTGGAACACCGTATTTATCCGATTGACGCCAAACGGTTTCAGATTGGGGCTCTACTCCCGAGACCGAGTCAAACACAACCACAGCACCATCAAGAACTCTTAGGGAACGCTCTACTTCAATCATGAAGTCCACGTGCCCTGGCGTATCAATAATATTAATACGATGACGGCTGTATTGCTTATCCATTCCTGACCAGTAGCACGTTGTTGCTGCCGAGGTAATGGTAATTCCGCGCTCTTGCTCTTGGACCATCCAGTCCATGATAGCTGCGCCATCATGAACTTCACCCATCTTGTGGGAAGTGCCAGTATAGAATAATACCCTCTCTGTAGTAGTGGTCTTGCCCGCATCAACGTGCGCAGCAATCCCAATGTTTCGGTATAATTCTAGAGGCGTAGTGGTCACGAGCTATATCTCTCTTAATTCCATCTAAAATGAGCAAAAGCTTGGTTCGCTTTGGCCATTTTATGAGTTTCTTCGCGCTTTTTAACGGCTGAACCTTTGCTTTCAAAAGCATCGGCTAACTCACCCGCCAATCTTAACATCATACCTTTCTCACCACGTGATCGAGCTGCTTGAACAATCCAACGCATGCCAAGAGCAATACTGCGATCCGTTCTAACTTCGACTGGAACCTGATATGTTGCTCCACCTACACGGCGTGAACGAACTTCTACAGTTGGGCGAACATTGTCCAATGCTTGTTCAAAATAACGAAGAACACCAGCTGCTGCAGAACCACTTGAGCTGCCTACATCACCAGACTCTTCATCCGATTTTTTGAGTTTCTTAACTCGATCATCAAGAACATCCAGTGCTCCATAGATGATTTTTTCAGCTGTGGATTTTTTTCCGCTAATCATCAACACATTGATAAATTTAGCCAACAATTCACTGTGATGTTTTGGGTCAGGTAATATTTCTCTTTTGGGGACTTCTCTTCTTCTTGGCATGTCAAATTCCTACGCTCAGATTATTTCTTATCTTTCGGCTTTTTCGTTCCATATTTAGAACGACCTTGCTTACGATCATTTACGCCCGAAGTATCTAGGCTTCCGCGAACGGTATGGTAACGCACACCAGGCAAATCTTTTACCCTTCCTCCGCGAATTAGCACTACCGAGTGCTCCTGAAGATTGTGTCCTTCACCACCAATGTAAGAGGTAACCTCAAACCCGTTAGTTAAACGAACACGAGCAACTTTACGCATAGCCGAATTAGGCTTTTTAGGCGTTGTTGTGTATACGCGGGTACATACCCCTCTACGTTGTGGGCAAGACTCCAACGCAGGGACGGTACTCTTTCTCTTCGCGTCCACGCGGGGCTTTCTTACCAACTGATTAATAGTAGCCATTTATTGTTAACTCCAACTTATCTTTTGATTTATTCGCACGCATAAAGAGGCCGGATTCTATATAGCTCCAGCCGGTTTGTCAAGTTTAAACCAGCTGAAGTGATCAGAAAACCGTCAACCACATTAATGATCATGATTGTCAGCATTTAGCGCTTCGCTTAATGCGTGCTCCACATCAAGAGCAGAAACAGTATGCAAGGCCTGCTCTCCACTTGCCGCAGCCTTTGCGCGTTTTGCCTTACGTGTTTGGTGATAAGTATATCCAGTACCTGCAGGGATTAACCTTCCCACCATTACGTTTTCTTTAAGACCACGTAAATCATCAATCTTTCCGCTCACTGCCGCTTCTGTTAGAACACGTGTTGTTTCTTGGAACGACGCTGCAGAGATAAATGATTCTGTAGCCAGAGACGCTTTAGTAATACCCAATAATATTGGCACTCCCTCAGCTCCCATTTTATTTTCTGCTTTTAATCTATCATTCTCTTCCAGCATTGCAGTATCTTCAATCTGCTCACCTACTAAGAATCTAGAATCTCCAGCAAAGGTAATGACACGTTTACGCAACATTTGACGAACAATTGTTTCAATATGTTTGTCGTTGATTTTTACACCTTGTAAACGGTAAACGTCCTGCACTTCATTAACGATATAGTTTGCTAAAGATCCAACACCCAATAATCGTAAAATATCGTGCGGGTTTGGTGGACCATCAGCAACTGTCTCACCTTTTTCTACGTGTTCGCCTTCGAACACGGAAATGTGACGCCATTTTGGTATTAATTCTTCATGAGCCTGATTTTCAGAAGCTGAGATTATCAATCGACGCTTCCCTTTGGTCTCTTTACCAAAATTAATAATACCTGACACTTCAGCCATCACCGCAGAGTCTTTCGGTTTTCTAGCTTCAAATAAGTCAGCAACTCTCGGCAGACCCCCGGTAATATCGCGGGTTTTAGAACGCTCTTGCGGAATACGTGCAATTACGTCACCTACGCCTACTTTACTTCCATCTTCAAAGTTAATAATTGCATCTATTGGTAGATAGTATTGCGCAGGAACATTAGTTCCTGACAAGAAGATCTCTTCACCGTCATCTGATACGAGCTTCACCATCGGACGTAGGTCACGACCAGCAATACCACGCTGCTTAGCATCGATAACAACAATGTTACTAAGTCCAGTTAATTCGTCGGTTTGGCGATTCATAGTCATACCTTCAATCAAATCTACGAATTTTAACTTACCGCTAACCTCTGAAATTACCGGGTGAGTATGAGGATCCCAAGTAGCAATAACCTGACCGGCTTCAACAGCAGAATTATCATGAACAGAAAGCACAGCACCATAAGGAAGTTTATAACGTTCTCTTTCACGGCCGAACTCATCCGCAATGGTAACTTCTCCTGATCGTGAAACTGCAACTAAATTACTGTTTTCATGGGTTACAGTTTTGATGTTGTGCAGGCGAATAATACCTTTATTTTTAATTTGAATGTTATTTGCCGCAGTGGCTCTTGATGCAGCTCCACCAATATGGAAGGTACGCATGGTTAGCTGAGTTCCTGGCTCCCCAATGGATTGCGCAGCGATAATTCCAACTGCTTCTCCAGTATTGACCAAATGTCCTCGAGCTAAGTCACGACCGTAACATTTTGCACATAATCCATAACGCGTTTCGCAGGTTATTGGCGAGCGCACATAAACTTGGTCAACACCAATTTTTTCTAAATGTTCAACCCATTCCTCATCTAATAATGTACCCGCTTGAACAATTGGTTCATTTTGGTTGGGAATGTATACATCCATAGCAACAACCCTACCTAATACCCGCTCGTGCAAGGGTTCTACAATGTCACCGCCCTCAATCAACGGCTGCATTAAGATACCTTTTTCGGTACCACAGTCATCTTCGGTAATCACCACGTCTTGGGCAACGTCCACCAAACGGCGAGTTAAATAACCAGAGTTGGCAGTCTTTAATGCAGTATCCGCCAAACCTTTTCTCGCCCCGTGGGTTGAAATGAAGTACTGGAATACGTTCAAACCTTCGCGGAAATTTGCAGTAATCGGCGTTTCAATAATAGAGCCGTCTGGAGCAGCCATTAATCCACGCATACCCGCCAACTGGCGAATCTGAGCAGCCGAACCTCTCGCCCCTGAGTCCGCCATCATGAAGATTGGGTTAAATGAATCTTGGCGGACGGCTTTGCCATCTCTATCTATTACTTCTTCGGTAGCAATTTTTGCCATCATCGATTTGGCTACCATTTCATTTGTACGCGACCAAATATCGATTACTTTATTGTAGCGCTCGCCATTCGTGACGAGACCTGAACGGAATTGTGATTCGATTTCACGAACTTCATTATCCGCTTGCTCAATAATTGCAGCCTTATCGTCAGGTATTTCCATATCTTCAATACCGATCGAAGCTCCTGCTCGAGTAGCATATTTGAACCCCATATACATGAGTTGGTCAGCGAATATTACGGTTTCTTTTAGACCATAATTTCGATAGCAAGTATCCACAACTTTAGTAATCGCCTTTTTGGTCATGGCGCGATTAATAATAGCAAATGGCATACCTTTAGGCAGAATATTAGCAAGAATTGCACGTCCTACCGTAGTTTCTACTAATTGGTTTCCTACTCCGGAGCCTATTTTCTCAGCAGGCATACGAATTTTAACTTTAGCATGGATGTCAATATAACCCTCTTCATAGAAGTTTTGGGCTTCTTGAACGCTTGCGAAGATCTTGCCTTCGCCTAGTGCATTAACTTTTTCACGTGTTAAGTAATATAAGCCTAATACTACGTCTTGGCTGGGAACAATAATTGGCTCACCACTAGCAGGGGATAGGATATTGTTCGTAGACATCATCAATGAGCGCGCTTCCAGCTGCGCCTCAATTGTTAAAGGCACGTGGACGGCCATTTGGTCACCGTCGAAGTCCGCATTATAGGCGGTACAAACTAAGGGGTGCAGTTGAATTGCCTTACCTTCAATTAAAACCGGCTCAAATGCTTGAATACCTAAACGGTGAAGCGTTGGCGCGCGGTTTAACAAAATTGGATGTTCCCGAATTACATCTTCAAGAATATCCCACACCACTGGCTCTTCGCGCTCTACCATTTTTTTAGCAGCTTTAATCGTCGTAGCTAGTCCACGAAACTCTAATTTACTAAATATAAATGGCTTGAATAATTCTAAGGCCATTTTTTTAGGTAGGCCGCACTGATGTAAGCGCAGTGTAGGTCCAACCACAATTACAGAACGACCTGAGTAATCTACACGTTTACCGAGTAAGTTTTGACGGAATCGGCCTTGTTTACCTTTGATCATGTCAGCTAACGACTTTAATGGACGCTTGTTTGTACCCGTAATTGCTCTACCACGACGACCATTATCCAACAAAGCATCAACTGATTCTTGCAACATACGCTTTTCGTTACGCACAATGATATCAGGAGCATTTAAATCTAATAGGCGCTTGAGACGATTATTTCGGTTAATAACTCGACGATATAAGTCATTTAGATCTGAAGTAGCAAAACGTCCACCATCTAACGGCACCAATGGTCGTAGATCAGGTGGTAATACTGGTAATACATTCATGATCATCCATTCAGGCTTATTCCCTGACTCATAGAATGCTTCCAATAATTTTAATCGTTTAGTGATTTTCTTAATCTTCGTTTCTGAGTTAGTCGTCGGCAGCTCTTCGCGTAACGACTTAATTTCCTCTTCTAAATCAATTTGCTTTAATAAATCACGAATGGCTTCTGCGCCCATACGAGCATCAAACTCATCACCATATTGTTCCATCGCTTCGAGATATACTTCATCATTTAGCAATTGACCTTTTTCAAGCTCAGTCATTCCGGGATCGACAACAACAAATGCTTCAAAGTAAAGAACACGCTCAATATCACGTAACGTCATATCAAGTAAAAGACCGATTCTTGATGGTAGTGATTTCAAGAACCATATATGAGCAACTGGACTAGCTAACTCAATATGCCCCATTCTTTCACGACGCACTTTTGCTAGAGCCAGTTCCACACCGCATTTCTCGCAAATTACTCCACGGTGCTTTAAGCGCTTATATTTACCGCATAAACATTCATAATCTTTAACTGGACCAAAAGTTTTTGCACAGAATAACCCATCACGCTCAGGCTTGAATGTTCTGTAGTTAATTGTTTCTGGCTTTTTCACTTCGCCATAGGACCAAGAGCGAATTAGCTCTGGTGAAGCTAAAGCAATTTTAATAGCATCAAATTCTTCGCTTTGACCGTGTTGTTTAAGCATGCCCAGCAAATCACTCATTACGGGTGCTTTTTTCATTGGTTCGTTGCCTATAGTAGCCAAGTTTATATCTCCAAATTGGGTCAGTAAGAAGTAACTTTGTTTAATCGTGCTCTAATTCAATATCAATCCCTAAAGCGCGGATCTCTTTCAACAATACATTGAACGATTCAGGCATGCCGGGATCCATACGATGATCACCATCAACAATGTTTTTATAGATCTTGGTTCTTCCTCCAACGTCATCTGATTTAACTGTTAACATTTCTTGTAATGTATATGCAGCACCATAAGCTTCTAATGCCCATACTTCCATCTCCCCGAAGCGTTGCCCCCCGAATTGAGCTTTACCGCCTAAAGGTTGCTGAGTTACTAAGCTATATGAACCAGTCGAGCGAGCATGCATCTTGTCATCCACTAAGTGGTTTAACTTGAGCATGTACATATAACCAACCGTCACTGGATTATCAAATTTGCGTCCTGTGCGGCCGTCGACTAGAGTCGTTTTACCATCTAAAGGCATATTCGCTAATTGTAACATCGCCTTAATTTCTGCCTCGCTAGCACCGTCAAACACTGGTGTAGCCATTGGCACCCCATTTCTAAGATTATTCGCCAATAGTGAAAACTCTTCTTCATTTAAAGAATCTAAGTCAATACGCTTTTGGCCATCATGGTTATAAATCTTATAGAGGTATTCTTTAACTTCTTTTGTTGGCTTTTTGCTATCTAAGAGCTGACCTAATCGTTGTCCTAGCCCCTTTGCAGCTAATCCCAAGTGAGTTTCTAGAACCTGTCCAATATTCATACGTGAAGGTACACCTAATGGGTTCAGTACGATGTCTACAGGAGTACCATCCTCCATATATGGCATGTCTTCCATGGGTACTACTATCGAGATGACCCCTTTGTTTCCATGACGTCCAGCCATTTTATCGCCTGGTTGTATACGGCGTTTAACCGCTAGGTATACTTTTACAATTTTCAATACGCCAGGAGCTAAGTCATCGCCTTGAACAATCTTCTTACGACTATCGTTGAACCGCTTTTCAATTTCTTTCGCAAGCAACTCTAGTTGTTTTGAAGATTGCTCTAGTTGCTGGCTAATCACGTCGTCTTCTAAACGAATATCGAACCATTTTTCGCGGTTAGTTTTTTCCAAATACGCAGCTGTGATTTTAGAGCCAGGCTTCAAACTACCAGGGCCCCCCGTAGCAGTTTTATCCATTAACAAATTATACACACGCTGGTAAATATCTTCTTCACGAATACGGCGCTCATCAATCAGGTCTTTACGCACACGAGCTAAATGCTCTTCTTCGATACTTTTCGCTCGAGCATCTTTCTCAAGGCCGTCACGTGTAAATACTTGAACATCGATAACAGTACCGTTCATGCCTGATGGAACACGCAAAGAAGAATCTTTTACATCGGATGCTTTTTCACCAAAAATAGCGCGTAGGAGCTTTTCTTCTGGCGTAAGTTGAGTTTCACCTTTAGGTGTAACTTTACCAACCAAAATATCGCCAGCTCCTACTTCTGCACCAATAAATACAACGCCAGATTCATCCAAATTTGCAAGAGCAGATTCGCCAACGTTCGGAATATCCGCCGTAATTTCTTCAGTACCTAATTTCGTATCACGTGCAATACAAGTTAACTCTTCAATATGTATGGAAGTAAACCGATCTTCTTGTACTACTCTTTCTGATATAAGAATGGAGTCCTCAAAGTTGTATCCATTCCATGGCATGAACGCCACTAGTAAATTTTGTCCTAATGCAAGTTCACCCATATCAGTACATGGTCCATCAGCTAAGATATCACCACGATGAATTTTATCGCCTTTAGCTACAATTGGGATTTGATTAATACACGTGTCCTGGTTTGAGCGGAAATATTTAGTTAAATTGTAAATATCTACCCCGGTTTCACCAGCTGAAGTTTCATCGTCATTAACTCGTACTACGATACGAGAGGCATCAACCAGATCGATAACACCACCGCGTTTTGCTACTACCGACACTCCAGAATCAGAAGCTACCGTTCTTTCCATCCCAGTACCTACTAAAGGCTTTTCAGCTCGTAATGTAGGAACTGCTTGGCGTTGCATGTTTGAACCCATAAGTGCACGGTTAGCATCATCGTGCTCTAGGAATGGAATCAAAGACGCAGCAACTGATACGATCTGCTTTGGAGAAACGTCCATAAAGTTAATTTTATCAGGCGTTGTCAACGAAAATTCGTTTTGATGACGACAAGGAACCAAGTCAGCAAGAATTTTTCCTTTGCTATCCACTGCAACGCTAGACTGAGCAATATACTGATCAACTTCTTCAATTGCTGAAATGTATTCAATTACATCAGTTACATGCCCATCTACTACTTTACGACATGGAGTTTCAATAAAGCCATAGTCATTCGTGCGCGCATAGACAGATAAAGAGTTGATCAAACCAATGTTTGGACCTTCAGGCGTTTCGATTGGACAAACACGACCGTAGTGAGTGGTATGTACGTCACGTACTTCAAACCCGGCTCTTTCTCGTGTTAAACCACCTGGTCCTAATGCAGAAACACGTCGTTTATGAGTTACTCCTGATAGTGGATTTACTTGATCCATAAACTGCGACAACTGACTTGAACCAAAAAATTCTTTGATGGCGGCAGAAACAGGTTTAGCATTAATAAGATCTTGCGGCATTAAATTTTCTGACTCGGCTAGGCTCAAACGTTCTTTTACTGCTCTCTCAACGCGTACCAGACCAACACGGAATTGATTTTCAGTCATCTCTCCAACGCTGCGTACACGACGGTTGCCTAAATGGTCGATATCGTCCACCATTCCGATACCATTACGTATATCAATCAGAGTTTTAATAACTGCTAAAATATCTTCTTTGGTAAGTGTACCAGGGCCAAGATCGTCTTTTCTGCCGACACGACGATTAAATTTCATGCGGCCAACTGCTGAAAGATCATAACGATCCTCAGCGAAAAATAGATTTTTAAAGAGCGCCTCTGCAGCTTCTTTAGTTGGCGGCTCTCCCGGTCTCATCATTCTATAGATTTCAACTAAAGCTTCAATTTGCGATGCTGTTGGATCGATTTTCAGAGTATCTGAAATGTATGAGCCATGATCTAAATCATTGGTATAAATCATCTCAAACTGATGCATGCCATGCTCAATCAACGAATCTAATAAAGCCGCTGTAATTTCGTCGTTAGCAAGGGCGAGCGACTCACCGGTTGACGTATCGACTATATTTTTTGCTAATACTTTACCAATCAAGTAATCATGAGGGACTACCAGTTCCTTCATATTACTCTTTTCCATTAATTTGATATGGCGTGTTGTAATACGTCGTCCTATCTCTACAATCATTTCACCGGTCTCAGGCGATACGATATCAAACGAGGCAATTTCACCACGCAAACGAGCAGGAATTAATTCAATATGAAATTCACCGTTTTTCAGATGACAAACCGTAGACTCAAAAAATTCAGCTAAGATTGTTTCGGTTTCATAACTTAAGGCACGTAGTAAAATACTCACTGGCAGTTTACGACGACGGTCGATACGGACAAACACACAATCTTTTGGATCAAATTCAAAATCTAACCACGAGCCACGGTATGGGATAATGCGCGCTGAATATAGTAACTTACCAGAAGAATGTGTCTTTCCACGATCATGTTCAAAAATAACACCAGGTGAACGGTGAAGCTGTGAAACAACAACACGCTCAGTACCATTTACAACAAACGTTCCAACATCCGTCATGAGTGGAATCTCACCCATGAAAACATCTTGTTCACGAATGTCTTTAATTGGCTTTTGATCTCCTGGAGCGTCTTTGTCTAAGACCACTAGTCTGATTTTAACTCGTAAAGGAGCAGAATAAGTTAACCCGCGTAATTTGCATTCGCGTACGTCAAAGGCGGGCTCACCTAAGCTATAGCTTACATATTCAAGTCTAGCGTTTCCGGAAAAACTCTGGATAGGAAATACTGAAGAAAACGCAGAGTGCAATCCAGTATTTTGTTGGCTAACAGCATTGGCATCTGTTTCTAAAAAATCACGATAGGACTTTAATTGAATCTCCAATAAATTGGGGATTGCCATTATCTCAGCCTGCCTACCAAAGCTCTTGCGAAATCGTTTTTTCTCAGCATGTGAATATTGAGGTTTAGCAACTGCTTCAGCCATGGTGGTTCCTCTATAAATTATTAATGTCTTCAAACGCGTAAACCCAGCCATGAAACCATGGCTGGGTTATGAACTACTTAATGCTAGAATTATTTAACGTCTACTGTAGCACCAGCTTCTTCAAGTTGTTTCTTGATATCATCAGCTTCAGCTTTAGAAACACTTTCTTTAACAGTCGACGGAGCACCTTCTACTAAATCTTTAGCTTCTTTCAAGCCAAGACCAGTAATAGTTCGGATTGCTTTAATTACGCCAACTTTGTTTTCGCCAAAAGCAGTCATCACAACGTCAAATTCAGTTTTCTCTTCTGCAGCGGCAGCAGCAGCTGGAGCAGCAACTGCAACTGCGGCAGCAGCAGCAGATACGCCAAACTTCTCTTCCATTGCTTCGATTAATTCTACAACTTCCATTACAGACATGTTGGCGATAGTTTCAAGGATCTCATTTTTTGATACAGCCATTTCTAGCTCCTAAGTTAAATATTTAAAAGATTATCAGGTTAACTTGCTTTTTTGTCTTTGATTGCAGCAACAGTGCGAACCAATTTAGCATGCGGTTCAGCAAGTGTTCGTACGAACTTCTCAACAGGTGCTTTCATTATATAAAGAAGTTTAGCAATCGCTTCATCACGGGTCGGAAGACTAGCTACTGCTTCAAGTTGATCAGCGCCAAATACTTTCCCACCTACCGACAAAGCTTTAATTTCTAACTTCTCGAAAGTCTTTGTATATTCCTTCAAGAGTCGAGCAGCATCGCTGGGAGCTTCCATCGATAATGCAACAAACAAAGGACCTACTAAGTGTTCGCTTAAGCAAGCAAATTCTGTTTTTTCGAATGCACGTCGTGTCAGCGTGTTTCTTACCACTCTGATATAAACGTTTGACTTACGTGCTTGTGCACGAAGTTGTGTCATTTGATTAACAGTTAACCCACGATAATCAGCAACGACTGCCGAAATAGCCTTTGAAGCAACTTGGTTGACTTCTTCTACAACGGCCTTTTTTGCAGCTAATGTTAACGTCACGTTACTGACCTCCTAAGTTGTGCAAACCATTAGGTTTGACAGTTATGGTGGCCGTCTCTGAGAATCCTCGGAGCCGGTTCACCGTCTGCGCAGGGTATTAAGCTTTCGCTCCTGCGGTCTTCGACGGCAGTGAACCTAGGTCCATGCCGTGAATATGTAAAATGGGTAAATATATTACACAGGAATTGATGCGGGATCAATAGGTAATCCTGGACCCATTGTCGAAGAAAGGGTAATTTTCTTAATATATACGCCTTTTGATGAAGCTGGTTTTGCTTTCCTCAGATCCACCATCAATGCGGTAACGTTTTCGATGATATCATCGACTTTAAAATCCAGCTTGCCAACCGTGCAATGAATAATACCGTTTTTATCAGTACGATAGCGGACTTGTCCTGACTTAGCGTCTTGAACTGCTGCTTCAACGTTAGTTGTTACTGTACCTACTTTAGGATTTGGCATTAATCCTCTTGGACCTAAAATTTGACCCAATTGGCCAACAATTCTCATTGCATCTGGTGTAGCAATTACCACATCAAAATTAATTTCGCCGCTTTTGATCTGCTCTGCAAGATCTTCAAACCCTACAAGATCCGCACCAGCATTTTTAGCTTTAGTTGCGTTATCGCCTTGAGCAAATACAGCTACTCTAACAGTTTTACCTGTACCTTTTGGTAAGTTAGTAGAAGTTCGCACAACTTGATCAGATTTACGTGGATCTACACCCAGGTTAACTGCTATATCCACACTTTCTCTGAACTTAGTACTTGCGAATTCTTTTAAAAACTCAATTGCTTCAGCAGCTTTATATAAGTGATTAAGAGTTACTTTTTCACTAATTTTCTTTTGTTTTTTACTCTGTGCCATCTTAAACCCCTTCTACGCCTTCAACTTCAATCCCCATGCTGCGCGCTGTACCTGCAATTGTACGTACGGCTGCATCCAAACTTCCTGCTGACAAATCTGGTTCTTTTGTCTTTGCAATAGCCTCAAGCTGTGCACGTTGCAATTTAGCAACTTTCTTAGTGTTCGGCGTACCGCTTCCACTTTGAATGCCAGCTGCTTTCTTTAAAAGTACAGAAGCAGGTGGGGTTTTGGTTATAAATGTGAAGCTGCGATCACTGTATACTGTGATTACAACTGGGGTTGGCAATCCTTGCTCCATGCTTTGAGTTGCAGCATTGAACGCTTTGCAAAATTCCATAATATTCACGCCACGTTGACCTAATGCTGGTCCTACTGGCGGGCTTGGGTTTGCTTTTCCTGCTGGAATTTGCAATTTAATATACGCATCTACTTTTTTAGCCATCTTACGACTCCTAATGGGTATAACGCTATTTCACGAATTACTTTAGCTCCCCGATTAACTTAGTTACCATTTGGTAACCACCTACATTTTCAAACTTCAACAATAAATTTAGTTGAATTTTCGTTGGATACTAATTCAATAAATTCATTAGTAATTATGTTTTTTCAACTTGACTGAATTCAAGTTCAACTGGAGTAGAACGACCGAAAATAAGTACTGCAACTCGCAATCTACTCTTTTCATAGTTGACCTCTTCTACTACACCATTGAAATCAACAAACGGTCCTTCTTTAACGCGGACAACCTCTCCGGGTTCGAAGAGAATTTTTGGTCTTGGCTTGGTAACACCATCTTCAACACGTTGCATAATTGCGCTAGCTTCTTTGTCGGAAATTGGTGTGGGCGTTTGGCTAGTGCCACCAATAAATCCTAGAACACGTGGAATCGCTCTAATCATGTGCCAAGTTTCATCATCCATCATCATATGAACTAGAACATAACCAGGAAAAAATTTGCGAGTACTTTTGCGCTTTTGTCCAGCTCGCATTTCAACTACTTCTTCGGATGGCACCACTACTTCACCAATTTTATCTACAAGGTGATGATGCTCTGCACGTGATCTTATTTCGCGCATAACGAAATTTTCATATCCTGAATAGGCATGAACTACATACCACTGTTTAGATTTTTGTTCTTCCACTATAGTCAACCTAAATGTGTTATTTTACCAATCGCCCACATCATACCTGTATCAATTCCCCAAAGTATGAAACCAGTAACTGCAACCATTATCATTACAATGGAAGTAGTTTGTATCGTTTCTTGACGAGTTGGCCAAACAACTTTTTGTAATTCAACTTTAGCTTCTTTGGCAAATGAAAAAACTTGTTTGCCTTGTGCGGTTAAATATCCGAAAACTAAAGTTAACACCAACCAGCCAATCCAGATTAATGCCTTTATAGAACCTGAGACGTGAAAATAATATGTGCAAAAAAATGCAGCCACGGTAATGACTACAATAGCCACCCATGACATTATTTCATGTAACTTTGATTTTGCTTCTTGCATTTGCTTCATCACAATCGATAGTTGGCAGGCCAGGAGGGAATCGAACCCCCAACCTGCGGTTTTGGAGACCGCCACTCTGCCAATTGAGCTACTGGCCTAATTATTCCCCTTCACAACGTGAAGGGGACATTTGAAGTAAACAACTTCAAATCTCTTCATTACTCGATGATTTTAGCGACAACACCTGCACCAACGGTACGCCCGCCTTCACGAATCGCGAAGCGCAGACCTTCGTCCATTGCAATTGGTGAGTGTAAGTTTACAGTCATCTTAACGTTATCACCTGGCATTACCATTTCAATGCCT
>CAMAYX010000040.1 GCA_945862405.1 Legionella genomosp. 1 | reverse complement strand
AATCGGAACAGGAAATTTGCGTTGATAGAAAGCACATAATACACGCCTACGTACCTGAACCACA
The DNA here is from genome assembly GCA_945862405.1 of Legionella genomosp. 1. GTDB lineage: Bacteria > Pseudomonadota > Gammaproteobacteria > Legionellales > Legionellaceae > Legionella_A. The sequence continues at coordinate 15,331 of CAMAYX010000040.1, read as the reverse complement.
ATCCAATACATGAACGACAAGGGAGATAAGAGCCAACTCCAAGCATTTTTCTGATACCAGATTTTTTCTACCAGTTTAAGAATCATTAAGCTAGAGCTTCTTGTTGGTGATCTACATTGAGCTTTTGAACCCTATATAATTGTGCATAGTGACCTTCCTGCGCCAGAAGTTGTTGATGCGTGCCCTGCTCCACGACATGTCCACGTTGCATTACAATAATCTTATCGGCATGCTGAATGGTTGATAAACGATGTGCTATCACCAGCGTTGTACGATTTTGCATGACTTTATCCAAAGCCGCTTGAATATAATGTTCCGATTCACTGTCCAATGCAGATGTTGCTTCGTCCAGAATCAAAATAGGCGCATCCTTCAGAATTGCCCTGGCGATTGCAATTCTTTGCCGCTGCCCTCCAGATAGTAAGACACCATTTTCTCCAACTTTAGTATCATACCCATCTGGAAGCTGCTTAATGAATTCATCTGCATAAGCAAGTTTGGCAGCATTGATAATTTCTTCGCGGCTGAGGTCAAAACGACCATAACTAATGTTATTGGCCAACGTATCATTAAACAAGGTAATGTGCTGACCCACTAAAGCTATCTGCTCACGCAAACTGGTGAGAGCTAACGCTTGTATGGGCAAACCATCTAAAGTTATTTCACCGCCGGTAAGTTCATAAAATCTCGGTATTAAGCTGGCAATCGTCGTTTTACCACTTCCAGAATGGCCCACCAAAGCCACAGTATCTCCGGCGTTAATGGAAAAATTGATCCCATGCAGTACTTGTGGGCCACTGCGATAGGCAAATTTTACATTCCTAAATTCAACTTCACCCTTAATTTTTCCGGTCAATATTTTCCCTGACTCCGGTTCGATTGGTTTGTCCAGTAAGGCAAAAACACTCTCTGCTCCTGCCAAACCACGCTGGATAGTAGCATTTAACGTGGTCAGGGTTTTCATAGGCTTAATTAATTGCAGCATGGCCGCAATAATTGCAAGAAATGACCCAGCCGTAATTGTGATAACAGTAGCCAGTTTAACCGCTGCAAAAATGATCATGGCAATGCCTGCAGCAATAATAAATTGCACCCCAAACACATTGATGGCTTTACTAACCGCTACTTTCATATCGTTCTGACGTGAAGTTTCAGTAGCTACATTAAATTTGTTACGCTCGTAATTTTCTCCACCAAAAATGCGTACCACCCGGTAACCTTCAATAGATTCCGCCGCAATTTCTGTAACTTCTCCCATGGTCTTCTGAACTTTATGACTAATTCTGCGAACTCGTTTATTGGTAAAATTAACTAAGATACCAACAAATGGAATGGTCACTAAAAACATCAAGGATAATTGCCAACAAATGATCATCATCACGGTGAGCAACCCAATCACCAAGCAAGTATTCTGGACAAAATCGGTAAGAGCATCCGCGCTTACTTGTGCAACTTGCTCTACATCGTACAGAATTTTAGATAACAATTGACCAGAAGTTGCCTCGTCATAATAATCTGCAGGCAATTGGGTGATATGGACAAATACTCTTTGCCGTAATACTTTTACCACTGAACGTGCTACTGAGGTCATCGAGTAACTGCCGAGCGCGCTTACCAGACCTCGAGCTGTAATTCCAATAAGAACTATCAATGGAATTTTTTTTACGAACTCCATATCCAGATTAATAAAACTCTTATCCAAAAATGGACGCATTAAATAAGTGAAACCCGCATCAATTCCTGAATACAGAATATTGGCCAAAATACCAAAAAGCATAATGGGCCAAAACGGCTTAATATAGGTGAGTAAGCGTCTATATAAGGGCCAAACGCGGTGCTGTTTTTTCATGCGGATAGACTTAAAATTGATTGGTAAAACTTCGGATTGTATCGCCAATTAGACAAAAATCATACTTTTATAAATGCAGCTCCCTTGCCCTCATCACGTCATTGCGAGCTTTAGAGAAGCAAAGACGTGGGATAGAGCGTGACAGATTTATTTTAAAACAATTTTCTCGAAATGGTATAAGTCTCTCCCCTCTCATGGACTTCTTCCATCTGCTTATAAAGGCCTCTATCCATACCATGGTTAAAGAAGCTTAAGCCAAATGATATATCAGCCAGTCCCGTAGCTACTGCTGCGGTTGCAACACCGAGAGTAGGAACAGTAATCGGAGTTGTGGCACCAAACGTCGCCGCCATGACCAAAGCCGTACCTACAATTAAGGCTAAACCCATTACGGTAAGCATGGAACCGGCAATAAGAGCTGCCCATGAACCTTTGCCACTCGCTTGTTCTCGTAACTTATTGTATATATTGATATTACGCAAGGTTGGATTCAATAATAATCGTTCACTATGCCAGATTATATTTAACATGGTTTCGTCATGAGTTTCTTTATAGGCCTTCCACGCTAACTTAATAGTATCATCAACTGATTTTAAAAATTTGAGCTCTACCTGCGTGTAGCGATTCCTTCTTGACCCGCCAAAACGAGGTTGTTCTAAAGTACGCAAAATATTATTGGCTTGATCATGCTCGCGAATTCGCGCCATGATGTTTTGCAAACCGGTATGTTGCAAACTCATCTTACTATCAATCACCGCAGCCGCTAATCTATCGGATAATCGTAAAGCTAATGGAACATCGCAGTTTGCTGCATAGGCTAAATTTCCTAAAGAAGATAAAATTTCTCTAGCTGCTATTGAGTTATCCGCCACTAGATTTAGCAAAATAACGGCAAACGTTTGGCGACCAGCATAAGTTCTTACATCATGAAATGCATAACCACTAACCGAATACTGCTCGACGGTGACCATATAATCGCGTTTTAATCTGTGCTTATTTTCAAGTTGAAATTGATCGTAAAACTTCTCATTTACATAGAGTAGTAATTTCCCTAAGGCAGAATTTGTTGAATAAGCATTTAATGAAAAACTAAAAGCATCATGAACCTCATTCAACTCTTGTGGCAATTGCTCAATCTCACGATCGTACGCTGCATTGGCCTCACCAATAGTTTCATGTGGCTGAATTTCAAAATGTTCATCTTTATAAAATAAATCAACCATGGTCGACGCAGTTAACGGGGATACTAATGCCGCCGCTTTGGTGTGAAGTAACTTATAATTATCACGTGCATTGTCGGTGTGGTTATCCTCAGTAAATTCATAAGCTCGTAAGGTAATGCCAAACTGATTATGGAATAATCCTGCAGCTTCTAGATAATGTAAATCATTATAAGTCCCATCTCTTTGCACATCTCTTAATGCACCTAAATCTTGAGGCAAGTATTCTTGAGTGAGAGCAATTGCTGCAATGAATTTGCGGAAAACTGGAGCGAAAATGAGCTCATTTCCATAAAAAGAATGTACGGTTAAAAAACGATTTAACGAAACCCAACTAAAGGTCTCGGGATCTGCGATAACGTAATGACCCGCAAAAACAGTCTTCAATTTTTTGTAATTGAGGTGCACCTGATCGTTTTTAATGGACTCAAGGGCACCTTCGCTCTCAAGTTGCGCTAGTTCAGCAATGCCGAGGAGTAAATTTGGTAGTGCACTGTTTAATGCACAGTTATGGAGTAAGCCAGTAACTCTCGGAATGGGCATGATGTTACCCTGATGACCAAAAGAAGTGCAATCTTATCACTTTAGAATAAGGTGGGCAATAAAGCGGATAGCCTGATTGCTTTGAAATTGAATCTGGATCGCACCCAGTCAACGCCCCCACAATTTATTCGCGGGGATCCCGCGGACAAGCCGCGGGACGAAGAAGGCCTCTTTAGTTCGGGACCGTATGAAAGCCTCTATGGAGCAGTTACCGTCATACTTCCCGCTTTTCCTAGAGCTCGTATACCTGGATCGTACATAGATTCGGCAAGAATTGGAGGTATTGCAAACTTACCGATGTTGGTAGCTTTGATGCGATACACTAGTTCTCTAGCAGTAGAATCCAGTGAGCCAAAGAACACCACACGGTCTTCTCTTACATCGAAATAATCCATGTAGTCGGACTTAACTGAGTCGCTGACCACCTCAAATCCGCCAGGCAACAGATCAACTATCGCTGTATTGAACAAGTAGTCTTTTTGCGAACGAACTTGAATGTGCACTTCAATTTCCGTGCCTAAAGTTGTGGTATCAATTACATTACCTTTCGCATCTCTATATTCACGGCTGATCGCAATCCCTTGTTGTACTGCTTCCGCAGGCAGCTTGGTGTCAAAACCAGCTTGTACCAATTGATAGAAATAGTTTTGTTGATTGGCACTATTAAAGATCACCTGGGCCGCATTGTCGTCAACATTTGCTTTCCCATAGTTATTGACCAAGGTTAATAGATTTTTCTCCGTCTTATCGGTAAGAATTTCCATGATGGAGAATCCAGCCGTATTCGTGTTTTGCTCATTTGCCATGGCTGCAAATGCTAAACTGCTATACGCTGAAAGTATCGTATTAATATCATCGCTGTTCAAAGCAGAAACCAAATCCATGGTGAGTTGGTCACTTATTGGTTTCAGTTTGTCAGGGAAATGCTTCGCTACTAAATACAAGTACTCAGCATTGCCAATGCTATTACTGTAAAAACTAGCGACTAATGAATCATCTGTTTTTGGTTTATATTCCGTAATCAGTTGATTCGCTTCACTAGAACTTTGCAGCAATTGATAGGTAGCAGCAATGTAGGCCCCCGTAATATCTTGCTTCCACTCACTAGCTTTATCTTTATCTAAATAAAGCTGCAGATTGGTAAGATAGTTGGTGGTAACAATTTCATTACGCGTTAACACGTAGATAGCATACGCTTGCAATCGAGCTTGGTCTAAGTCGCTGGGAGTCTGATTAAGGGATTCTTTAAGATACCCTAAACCTGAACCGAGCACATCTCCAGGAACATTATAACCTTGGGCTTTAGCTTCGGTGAGAAAGTGCAAAGCGTAAACAGAAGCAAAGAAGTTACTGTCATTCTCTTGCAATCCCGGCCAATAACTGATGCCTCCACTGGACATTTGGCGTTGCCCAATCATCTGCAGCGTAGCCAATACCTTCTCATGAATTTTCTGCACATCATCAGCAAACCATGGTTGAGCCCCCATTGCCAATAAAGGCATAGCTTTACTGACCAATTGTTCAGTACAACCGTACGGGTAGTTATCAAGGTAGCGCTGTAATCCACTTACTAATATCAGCGGATTATTGGCAAGCATAGCTTCTACGGTTCGATACTCGGGGTATAAGTTGCGATCAACGTTTACCGTAGTTTTTGCATCTTTACTTGCCCCGCTTTGTATCGAGGTTGTAAAGGGCGTAGCTGGCCTTACGCTAAGTGTTGCATCCATAGAACTTGATTTATCGCCCAAAGTGGCTTCAATGGTGATTCGTTCTGAACCCAGCTTTTCTTTGGCGCGCAGTTTAAATCGGACGGTATGCTCTTTCCCTTCAGGAATAACCAACGCTTCATCCGTAGCAGAGCCTACCAGTTCAAGGTTCGGAGAAACGTGCAATTCAATTGCAATTTTAGCATTGTCTCCTGCTCCTTTAACGTTGTTAGCAATACTTGCTGAAATTTCGAATTCATCTCCAGGAGCCACAAACGTAGGCGCATTCGGACTGATGATGAAGTTCCCGCGCACTTCGGATTTCTTATCGGTCGCCCCAACAGAATCTATGGCCACAGCTACCGCCATAACTCTGATTGTTCCGTTAAAGTAATCTGGAACATCATATACAACATCTCTAGGTGTAGAGTCTACATCCACAATACCCGACCAATAAACTACAGGTAAATCCGTCTTTCGTTTAAACGGGTTGAGGTATTTGGACAACATATCTTCACCGCCGTCTCCCCCAACCGCTGACATTTCACGGTCTTGCAAATACTGTGGCAGAATTTGATCCACCGTTTGTTGGGTTAATACTTCCAGCGCATGTTTTTGGAAAAAGAACGCTAGAGGATCCGGCGTCTCATAACGAGCTACTTGCAATATTCCTTCGTCCACGGCAAATACAATAATCTTTCCAGGTTTATCGGTTTGATATTGAATTTTAAATGGCTCTCCAGGTTTAGCTAAATCAGGAGTTGTCAATTCAATTTTCACATCATGGTTAGAATGATCAACATCGAACGGTGTCACACTATAGCTGAGAGGGTTGATGAAAATATCTGGTGAATTCCAATCGCGTACAAATGCTACGTTGACATAACCGTTGCCTTGGAAGTCCTCAGGAATATGTATCTTTTGTATAGAACTAGTTGTATCCGATTTAAACCATTGCACCGAATAGACTTTATCACGCTCTATGGTAATTAAACCGGAGCCGGTATAAGGAGCGGTGATTTGTAATTCTATGTCTTCGCCAGCTTTGTAGTTGTCGCGTTCTAATTTCACATTTAGCTCAGCATTTTTTGCTAATGGAACTTGGCTTTCTCCTACAATGCTGAACTTAAGACGGCTTAATTCAGTATTATTCTTATCAATAATATTTAACCCGTAATCACCTATCTCTTGAGTAGGTAGTTTGTAGTCAGTACCTTGCTCACTCAATGCAAACGGTTGCGTGTTCAGTACTTTCGTTTGAATGATGGATTTATATTGATACGTGCCATCCGGATTTTTTACCAAAGTAGAAACGGGCAGCAAGCTTACCAACTGTACTTGCAAATCACTCACTACTATCTGTTTAAGCTCAGGATTTACGGCAAGGTAATTAACACTGCGCTCACTGTTTTGCTTGATGTAGCTTAAATCGCCGTCGGGCTTATAACCAATAAAGGAAGACAATGGACTGACCAAAGCCGAGGTTTGTGTAGTCACGCTACGTCCGCCTTCCGCTTCAAATCCTTCCGCAAAAAACGTTAATTGGTAAGTCGCTTTATCAAAGCGCTCTAAGTTAAGTTTAAACTCAGCCACCCCTTTATCATTGGTCTTGGTATCCGTTAAATTATCAGTAAACACTTTTTCGGTTTTGTTAGGGTCAACCAAAGGATCGGCAAAGAAATAATCTGGGTATTTGCTGAACTCTACGCGTTTAGGTTCGAGTAATATTTTACCGCTGACACGGCGATCTGCCGCTGGAGCCCCATAGAGATTCATCAATTGCACGGAGGCACTTAAATCGTTTGGAGATATCCACCCGTTTTCCACTTTTTGTGAAAAATCGGCTTGAATGCGCATGCGATCCGGTTGGAATTCAGCAACTTTAATGCTCGCTGATCCTAATAAACTGTCCGTATGCTGGTCTTTAACAATGTAAAGACTGGTATAGTATTGCCCCGTTGGAGAAGCGTCGGTGGTGGAAAAATCAAAACTTAAATAGCCTAATGCATCTAAGGTAAATTTCTTGTCAACAACGGTTGTTCCACGCGGATCCATAACGGTGGCTTGCAAGGTAAGACCAGGTGGTTGTGGTTGCACATACGTTTGCTTAACGATCATCCCCACATGCACCGAATCACCAGGACGATAAATGCCACGGTCAGAGAAAATATAGGCACTCAAACTGTGTTGATCATTGTTGGTATACACGCCACCGGTATCAAATTTCGAATAATTCAATTGACGGTTTTCTTTATTGTAAGGAATGAACGACACATCACTACCCAGACTCGCTAAGTACACAACAGGTTCTCTATCTTCGATATAATCCTTTAATGCTGGGAAGTGAGCACGTCCTTGAGCATCGGTAGGATAACTCAACAAAGGAACCCCGTTTTTGCCCAGAACGGATACCGCTGCATTTGCAACAGGCAATCCTTGAGTTATCGATTGCACAAACACATCATGACTGCCGTCTTGATTGTCTTTAATCACCATTGCAAGATCAGTGATCAATATCAGGCGGCTGGCTTTCGTCTCTAAAGCAACATTATTTTCAGAATCCCAACCATTGGCCTGCAGTAAAAATAAGCCTTGAGGTCCGCTTGAATTTGCAGCAGCGGAAAGGTAGCGATTGAAATCCAGTGCGGTGTACTGTTGTTTATTCTGGCTAACATCAAATTGCTGGATTTCTGAATATATTTCACTGATGTTTTGCTGATTAAATGAATAGTTTATAAAATATGGGTTATTAAAATCACCTTCGGTTTGAGTTACTAATTGATTGACATTTTCAGGTAGTACTCGCGCAAACTCGAATTTAACCGCTGGTAATCCTCGTACAAGAACCGATAGCTTTTTCTCACCGCCCAAGGCTAATAGTGCACCTTTGTGAATGAAGCCTATTTCTTTAGGATACTCAGGTACTTGGATCACCGCAGTATAATCATTGCTTAATGAGAAATCCCCAAAACCACGTGTGCCTTTATCAATTTTTAAATAGATATAACGAGGGATTTGCGCATTAAATTTAAAACTGTGCATTACCGCATAATTTTGCTCTGCGGGAATCGCGGTCATGGTGAGCGGTGTCGACAGCGCTAAAATATTAGCAGTCACTTCTCCAGGTTGAGACCACTCATAATTTTTCTTTTCTTCCTCAGAAACCGTTGCCGGATAATTCGCCGGTAAAAGGTATACGTGCAATGATTTCTTAAGTTCTGCTTCAGTAACCCCTAGGGTAGTTTCAATCGCCAATACTTGTTCCGGTCGATCACGGTCATTACGAACGATCATGGAAGCAGCTGAAGCTACTTTAAAGTAAGTGCTAATGTCAGGAATTAATAAGTTTTTAGAAGTTTGTGCTATAGTTTCTGCCTTTGAATCCGTAGCCGACTTAACTCCTTTATTTATGGTGAGCAACAGGTAGCGGGCAACATCGGTAATCGATAAGATGGAGGAACGCAGATAAGCCACACGCTTTTGTTTATCGTAAGTCACCGTAAATTTAAACTGTTCTGCTTTTAAATCCAGTTTGCCATTTTTTAAAGCTTGGTACATTAAATTGGTGTGGTTTTCAAAACTACTGGTATCAACGGGATAATTGAAGTTCACCGTAGCAACTGCTTGTCGGATATTTGCATCCACCGGATCTTGATAGAATTTTAATTCAGCAATCTGCGCCTCAAAAGGTAAAGTAGTAAACGAATACTCCATAGACTGCATGTGGATGTTCGGAGCAAATGCTTCTTTAGCAAAATGAACGCTGTACGTTTGCCCAGCCGGCCAATCTTGAGCTGGTGTAAATTTCAAATGTGTATCAGTATCCCAGAACCATCGCCCCTCAATTGCTGGAGAAATCGTAATACCTTGAGTTACCTCTTTGCCAATGCTTTCAATAGGTGCCACCGCTTGTGGAACATTATTTCCTTGCGCGTCTTTCAAACTAAAATCGATGAGCAAATCATCTGGGTAGATAACGTCTTCAGATAATTGTGAAATTTTTGGAGTGGTAATAACGGCGATGGGAAGATTGGGTTTAGGTTTATGCTTATACCAACAATAGGTATAGACAACAGCGAAAACTATAGCGATGATGGCTAAGGTCGATGTCCAGAAAAGAACCGGCCTTTCTGTAGCGTTACGTTTTAGTGAACGCGCCCAGGGAGGGCTATTCCAATTAAATTCGCCAAAAAGTGTTGAACATAAGCCATCAGAACGTCGACTAGAGTTTTTTTCCATTTTTCTTCCATATTGGGTATAAGGGATAAGGGGTGTGGTAAAATTTGCCCAGCCCATTTAAATCAGATAATAAATATTGCGTTTATGAAAAAACTGTTAAAGTTAATAAGCATAACTCTTGTTTTCCTTTTTGTCAGTGGATGGGCCATACTATTTTTTTTACCCACCCCACCATTGTTGTCAGGAATTAGTTTTTCAACGGCTGTTTATGACCAACAACATCACTTATTACGCCTTACTTTGAGCCAAGACGATAAATATCGCTTATATACTCCCTTAAACCGCATTTCTGAAGAAATGATTTCGGCAACGCTGCTGCAAGAAGATCAGTTTTTTTATCAACATTATGGAATCAATCCTTTTTCAGTCCTTAAGGCCTTCTGGCAAACCTACGTTGTAAAATTGCGACGTGTAGGCGCATCAACCATTACCATGCAAGTTGCACGCATGCGGTATGGGATCAACTCCAAAACCTGGGGCGGGAAATTTTTACAGATTGTGCGCGCTCTGCAATTGGAGATGCACTACAGTAAACCGCAAATTTTAGAGGCTTATTTTAACTTAGCCCCTTATGGCAATAACATCGAGGGTGTGGGTTCCGCCAGTTTGATTTATTTTGATAAACCAGCTAGTAAAATTACGCTACCAGAAGCCTTGGCCTTAAGTATTATTCCGCAGAATCCGACCAAAAGAACGCCGCGAAATGAAAGTTTAAAAGACATTCGTAATAAATTATTTGCGCGCTGGGTTGAGGAGCACCCTGAAGATCTGAATAAGAAAAATATGGTAGAACTGCCCTTGGTCATGAGGAGCTTACAAAACCTACCCTTTTTAGCCCCGCATTTCGTCAATCAAGTGTTGAAAAATCCTAGTCCTTCTCAAGAAACAATTACTACCTTAGATGTAAATTTGCAAAATGTGTTAACCAAAGTAACGCGCAATTTTCTGACGCGTAAACGCAATATAGGTGCTTATAACGCAGCCGTTATGTTGGTTGATGTGCGCGATATGGGAGTTAGAGGCTTAGTTGGTTCGGCGAATTTCTTTAATAAAGACATTCAAGGAGAAATTAATGGTACTCAAATTAAGCGCTCTCCCGGTTCTACTTTGAAGCCTTTTATTTATGGTTTAGCCTTAGATCAAGGGTTAATCCACCCTGGCACGGTGCTTAAAGATGTTCCGCGCAGTTTCGGTGCTTATAATCCAGAAAATTTCGATTATGATTTTATGGGGCCCATACGTGCTCGGGATGCCCTTGTATTAAGTCGTAACATACCGGCAATTTATCTTGCCAGCCAATTAACCCATCCCAATTTATATGAGCTTTTAGAACATGGCCAAGTAAGTCATTTAAAGCCAGAATCTTATTACGGTTTGTCTCTGGCATTGGGCGGTGCGGAAATCAGCATGCGTGAATTAGTTAGCCTTTATGCCATGCTCGCCAATGAGGGCGTTTGGCATCCCCTACGCATGCACGCAGATGACCCTATGCAGCCAGGAAAAAAACTATTATCTGCAGAAGCCAGTTTTTTAATTCTCGATATTTTAAAGGATACCCCCCGACCTGATGCCGCACTTATTAAATTAAAAGGTGTACCAGTTTCATGGAAAACAGGCACTTCATCAGGATTTCGTGATGCTTGGACGGTAGGAACATTTGGACCCTATGTGTTAGCAGTGTGGATAGGGAATTTTGATAATAAAAGTAACCCTGCGTTTGTAGGAAAAAATCTGGCCGCTCCTTTATTTTTTGAGTTAATCGATGCCATACAACAAACTCAAGGCCATATACCCACGAAAGTGACGCAAACCGCGGCGATGCATTTAGAAAAAGTTCCTGTGTGTAAAGCTTCCGGATTGCTGCCAACCCGTTACTGTACCGACACCGAAACAACTTGGTTTATACCCGGAAAATCTCCCATTAAAACAGACACCATTTATAGGGAAGTGGCAGTAGATAAAACTACAGGATTACGCACCTGCCGTTTTAATGAAAATACCCGGTTTGCGGTATACGAATTCTGGCCTACTGATTTGTTGAGAATCTTTAAGCAAGCAGGGATTCAAAGAAAAAGCCCCCCACCCTTCGAACCCGGCTGCACTCTTACCAGCAATTTCGGCTTAAGCCCGCAGATTACATCACCGCAAAGCGAACTGCGCTATATTATTCCTGCCCACTCAACCCGCAAAACCGAAATCCCATTAACCGCGGTAACCGATGCCGACGTAGTAACTATTTATTGGTTTGTTAATGATAGTTATCTGACCAAAACTCATCCTGACGAAGCTTTTTTGTGGGTGCCTAAAGCAGGGAAATATGTTGTGCGGGTGTTGGATGACCATGGTTTATCCGATGCGAAGGATATTGTGATTCAGACGGATGGGTAGTTTTAACGGGCCTATGAGCGGGCTCCTGCCCGGTTTTTGATTTAAAGAAAAGAAAGGCACGGGCACGGGCACGGGCACGTTGAAATTATGGACCTTTCTCTTTTCTCAAGACACTATATACTTAAATTAAGATGATGCAGGGAGTATTTCTCATGGTCGATGAAATCACCACGCGTTCGTGGGGCAGTCGTTTAAAAGATGCTTTCGTTGGCATTCTCATTGGAATTGTATTACTTAGTGCCGGTATTGTTCTGATCTTTTGGAATGAGAAGCATAGCCTGCATACAGCACAATCGCTGGAACAGGCGCAAAAAATATTAGTCTCCATTCCCAGCGCTCCCGTTAACCCGAAAAACAATCTCAAAGTTGTTTACGTTAATGGCATAGCAACCACCAAAGACACCTTATCCAATCCCCAATTTGGAGTGTCGGTTGTTGCCATTAGTCTTAAACGCTCCGTGGAAATGTATCAGTGGAAAGAGTCCGTAGAAACGAAAAAAGAATCACAAATGGGCGGTTCGGAAAAAGAAGTAAAAAGTTATAGCTATAGTACGACTTGGTCGGAAACTTTAATTGATAGTTCCAATTTTAAGACCCCAGACGGTCATCAGAATCCAGGGGCTATGCACATTCAAACCAAAACCCAATACGCCGACAAAGTCACCCTAGGAGATTTTACCTTACCGTATACACTGTCATCGCTCATGGACGTAAGTCAGCCGGTAGCGCTTAATAAGGTGAATAAAGAAGCTTTAGGCAAAGAATTGAATAAGCCCGTGCATTTAGTTGATAACGTACTTTACCTTGGCCAAGATCCCAATAACCCCCAACCAGGAGATTTGCGCATCAAAATGTCAGCGATCATGCCCCAGGACGTGAGCATCATTGCTCAGCAAACTGAAAACACCTTTCAGGCCTACATGGCACCTGCGGGCGAATCGGTGCTTTTACTAGAGCCAGGCCGTCCCTCAGCACAACTAATGATGGAAAACGCTCAATCTGAAAACAGAATGATAGCGTGGATTATACGTTTAGCTTCATTACTTATGTTGATTGGAGGATTTGCCCTAATCTTTAATCCACTTGTGGTGTTAGCCGATGTTCTACCTTTCCTAGGAAGCATCATTGGTTTCGGCACAGGCTTCCTAGCCATTCTCTTAGGTTCAGCACTGTGGATAATCATTACCGCCACCGCTTGGTTCACAACTAGACCACTTTGGTCCATAGGATTGATTGTGATTTTAATCGTCGGCGGCTTTTTCATGATCCGCAGTAAACGAAACAAAAGCAGGAGGTCCAAGTTCCTCCGAAATAATTTCTAGGCTTTACAGCAAGTCGTAATTCCCAAATCGTAGCCTTGATGCAGCGCAGCGCTGAATCAAGGATTTATTAATTAAGTACCATTAATCTAATCTATTAACCGTGAACTCGAGGGATTCAGGCAGTGGCATATTCTCATCAAATGTGTGCCTAACATTGGATAGTTTATGAAATATGGGGTTGAAGTTATCAGGGTAGCACGGTTCTGTGGTTCCGCTTGCGTTTATCGGCATGGTTATTAATTCTTGTCCGCTTAAATTTTGCGAAGTTTCATCTTCGTTTAACCGTTGCAAGGTAAGACTATAAGATTCGATGATTGCTGAAGATGGTGAACCGTCATCACCATACCAAATCTTGATCATCATACGCCTTGCCACTTCATCATCAAAGCCTTCATACATCCCACCGATGACTCCACCTAAAGCATAACCTAGGGTAATCATACCCGTTAGACCCAAGGCTCCCCCGCTGCAAATAAATACGGCTATAGCTAAACCAGTAAAGGCGCCAATGGTGGCTCCTCTGGTGGAACCGGTACTGATTCGTTGCGTCCAAGGTAATTTGGTAGGAGGGTCTTCCATAGGTTCTAAGCGGCGTGCTTTCCACATTATCCCTAAGCCAACAAACCAACCAATAAATCCAGTAGCCGCCGAACCCATGGCTGCATATTCTAATAAAGCAGCTCCAGGGCAAAATACACACGCTAATCCGGTTCCAACAAATCCAAACGCCATTGAGGTATTTCGTGAAGCAAAAGACCAATTATTATCAGTGTTAGCAGAAATTCCCCAATTGTTCTGAAAATATAAGGTTATGCTATGACCATAAACCCCTAAAGTTACGCCGGTGATAATGGAAATAACCCCTGCCCCAATTGCAATACCCACGCTTGCAGGGAGTCCTGAAATAATAAGGGGCGCCAGGAACCCGCCGAGTATGGTGCCTATCGTCACACCTAAGGTCATTCCTGAACGCATGTAATTGGTATTAAACGCATCTCGATTTTCACAAACCAATATGCCCCTATCTTCCAAACGATTGCCTCGGGTAAAATAATTAATCAGAGGCACGCATATGGCCATAGCAAAGAAACTGATCGTAGAAACAACTGCACCATATAAGGTTATTGTGGTCCAACTACTAAGAGTGTCATACCCTCCGCTATAGGCTACATAACCACCCATTATCTGACCAATTGAAGTGCCCATGGTAAGAGCAAGTTTAGTATACTTTGACCAACCTTCTGTACCTAATTGTTCATCAATACTCTTTTGGTGTTCCGCCCGTAGTGGCAAAGATTTCCGATATTGATAAACACCAAAAGCACTAAGTCCTGCCACAAAAGCGACTGAAGCACTAAGTAATGAAACATCAGTTTTAATATCAAAAATGGAGCCGCACATTGCCAACAAGATTCCCAAAGAAAACCCTAAACTGGCAAGCGTTTTGAAATTTCGATAAAGAGGATTTCTGGACCGAGTTTCAGTGTATAAATTGAAATACAAACACAAACGATGAATAATTTGCTCGCCGATTACCCAAGCCATAAAATTGGCAATCGTCGAACTGGCTAACATTAATGGAGCACCCGTAATACTACCGTTACGCGAGAGGAAGAGATAAATCCAAGCTAAGAATGCCCCGCCTATGGTTCTGATGAGTTCTACGTAGCGGATTCGGTAATTTTCAGATTGAAGTATTGAGATAGCGTGGGGAGGAACAACATTTATAACGTCGGTATTTTGATCTAATTCCTGCGGCATTTCTGGCATTTTAGATCACTCAAGCTACGTAAGAGTAATACTTCGAGTGCCCCGTATAATATACCTAAAGTAATCCTACAGGAATATCTGGACTATCTTTTTTGTGTTGTAGCCTGGGCTGACAAGCCATAGACTATATGGCTAATACACTTTATCCGTCATTGCGAGCGCCCCAGCCCCTTCGGGGCAAACATCTGCAAAGAACTTTTTTGAGTTAAAATCACCAACGATATGTTTGTGTTGTAAAAGCCGGCGTTACATTAGTGCTGAGAGCCTGATTGCGAGTGTGGTTACAGGGGT
>CAMAYX010000039.1 GCA_945862405.1 Legionella genomosp. 1 | reverse complement strand
TCCACATCCAACAGCAAGTCAAATAAGGAAGATTATATGGGGGCTAAAATGCATGAGAATTTTGCAAAAAACAGCCCAAAGCCTGTCAACCCCTAAATGAAAAAAATTTAAAAATATTTTCTATCGCAGCCCTGCCGAAAGGTCACGTTATTTTTCGGGGGGATTACCACTTATTATAACGTTTGGTATAGTAATCCCGCCGTTTGGCAAAGCTGGGATAGAATCCTAATGTGGAATAATTAATAAAAATAGAGCCATTTACTTCTGCAGTATCTACTGTAATATAAGTTTTCTTTTGAATTGCAGAAACAAGGTCTTCGGCTCGCGTCGGTAATCTCAATTCTTTAACGAAATGATTCATTGTCCCAAGGGGTAAAATTCCTAAGATGTTTGAAGAGTGGATAAAATGTTGGGCTGCACTGCGTATAGTTCCATCTCCGCCAGCAACAAGTAGGATGGTATGATGCGATTGAGCCTTTTTATACTCTCTTCCAGTGCATCCGGCTGTATACGGTACACTTGTAGAGGAATGTCCTGTTCTTCAAAAACCTTAAGAAAACCCTCGAGAGAAGCTGCATTTTTTGCCTTGCTGTTAACTACTACCCCTATTGTTTCCATAGTTTTCTTTTTAATCTATTCTAGTATTTAGTATAGGCAGTTTTAGGTAAAGAGAAGACGGGATTGCCAGCTGCCCCATGGAATAGTCAGTTGCGAGATCACCTCAGTTCCTGCTGGTTATGTAATGATTCATGTTCTAAATGCTTTTCAATTCTTCTCTTAATCAAATACGATGAGCGTAGTTTAGTAGGATTTGGTAATATTGTGTCAGGACTTAAAGGACAGGTTCTATTACCTTTATCATACCATTCTTGAAGACTGGAGCGGTCGTAGGTATTCCCATCAGGCGCGGTTACAGGATCGCTCATAATTTCATGCGAAATAGGGCATTCAAAGTCAGACAGTGGATCTTCAATCACTGAACCTAAACGAGATTTCGAGAATAATCCAATTTTTACAACAACAACAGAAGATTCTTTATATTGCAGTACATGATCTGGGATCCGAGAAACCCTAATCATTGCTAGTTGATCTTTTAACGTATTTATCATAACAGGATCTAATGGGCGATGTGGTTTATTTATTTGTTTTACTAACGATAATTTACCACCATCCGTATATGCTTCTAAAAAGTTGTGAATGATCAGATATTGATTTGATTCTGTTTTCTTGCAAAACATTGTATGGTCTTCACCATAACCCAAAGCAGCATAAACACGTTCAATTAAATCACACATATCTTTAACGCTAGTAGAGTCTTTAGATAGGTAAGTTTGTCCATCGATAGAACGTAACAAGGACCATCGTGTTTTCCACCAAAAAAAATAAGGCTCTGGAATATTTTTTAAAATATCTTGTAAATTAGGTAAAGACATATTTTCTCCTTGAAAATTATGACTGTTACTAATCAGGATGATACTAATTCAGTGAATATTTATATCAGTTTTGTTATATTCTAGAGCTGATATTGATCAAAAAGTTGGTTTATAATACTTGAATTATTGTGAAATAAAAATAAGTAATGGTGAGATTGTACCCATCGATTTCGATTACATGATAGTGCATGATGGCCAGCCACTTTACGAATATCAAATGTGGTACCTGGATGGACGCCAATCTTTTGCTATGAGAGTGGGGGATGCTTCTAGCGAAGAAGCAGCTCAGTATGTAATTGCCAGTTATCCCAAAGCAAAGGAATATTTATACCAGCAATGGGGTAAGCGCTATATTCGGCAGGAACCGACAATAACTGTTGAAGAAATCTTAGAACCCACTGCAGAATGGTTAATGTTTGAAGCTAAATTAGAACTGATAAAAGAAAAGATGGCCCAGTTTGAAAATAAACCTAATTGCAAAATGGCTTATGATACTGCTAAAAAATTGTATAGCCGTTTAAAGGAAGAGGGAGAGATTTACTTTAAAGAGCCCAGTTCCGAGTCTTACCAACAATTTAAAGCTAATTGCCAAATGCAAATCAATGAGGCTCATAAAGAGTTAGATCACCATCGTGGCTGGAGCAAAATTTTGGTCAATATTCTCGCTTTTGTGTTAACGCTGGGGGCAGGTTACGCAATTGCGGCAGTAGTCAATGTCGCTCTAAACAAGGGTCGGTTCACTTTCTTCGCCACGGATAGCTCATCAAAGCTAAATGCTGTTGAGGATTATATTGAAACAATGGCAGTTGCTTTATCAGTTTAGATTCAGCATATTCAATAACTTTATACCCTCAAGTGCAGGTATAATTGATTTTACCCGCACTTGAGGGTATGGTTAACATTATTGGCAATTGGGGGTAAAAAGAGGGGATTTATGATCATTCGATCAGCAAAAGATTTGGCATTATATTTAAATGACAAGCGCAAGCAACTCAAAATGAGTCAATCTGAAGTTGCAGATTTAGTGGGTTTAAAACAGGATACCATATCAAAATTTGAAAATAGTCCTGACAATAGCCGAATTGATACCCTGTTTAGGATATTGTCCGCCCTAAATTTAAACATTAGTCTTGTTGATAAAGGGCAGAAAGCTCATGAAGAGATAGAATGGTAATGCGTAAATTATACATATTGATGAACAATGAGCTTGTGGGGGAGCTTACACAGGATAATGCAGGAGGCTTGAGTTTTTCCTATGTTGCGGACTGGATTTCCAAGCCACATTCGCGACCAGTATCTTTATCGTTGCCGTTAGTAACTCAAAAATTTTCAGGAGAAGTTGTTTATAACTTTTTTGATAATTTGCTTCCCGATAATCCACAGATAAGAGCCAGAATTCAAGCTCGTTTTCAGGCAAAATCATCAAGACCGTTTGATTTATTGGCTTTAATTGGCAGTGATTGTGTTGGTGCAATACAAATTGTTGAACATTTTCCTCAGACGCAACGTCTAAACATTGAAAGTCACGTTGTCAGTGAGGCCGAGATAGCACGTACTTTACGTTCTTATCAGACATCACCGCTGGGAATGGATAAAGAGGATGATGAGTTTAGAATATCAATAGCTGGTGCTCAGGAAAAAACAGCTTTTCTATATTACCAAAACGCATGGCATAAACCATTTGGGCCTACACCAACAACTCACATATTCAAATTACCTATTGGATATTTACCACATCAAGGAATTGATTTAAGTGAGAGCTGTGAAAATGAACATCTCTGTTTACTACTAGCCAGCAAATTTGATTTAGATGTTGCAAAATCTAAAATCTTACAATTCGAAGATGTAAAAGCACTGGTTGTCGAAAGATTTGATAGGAAATGGAGTCTAGATCATCGTCATATTCTCAGACTGCCACAAGAAGATCTATGTCAATCATTAGGATACTCGCCAAATTTAAAATATCAGTCTGATGGTGGGCCTGGTATTAAAGAAGTTATGCAGCTACTTAATGGTTCACAACAGCCTCAAAAAGATAGAGATGAATTTTTCAGGGCACAAGTTGTTAACTGGTGCCTTGGTGCTATTGATGCGCATGCCAAAAATTTCAGTATAAGCATACAACCTCAAGGCGGTTATCAGCTCACCCCATTATACGACATCATATCCGCCTATCCTCTAGTCGAACAAAAACAGCTACAGTTTAAGAAGTTGAAAATGGCAATGGCTTTATATGGTAAAAATAGTCATTATAAGATTGACGGCATTCAAAAAAGACACTTTATTGAAACGGCAAAATATGTTCAATATTCTAAAATTAAAGCCACTCAAATTTTTGAACAAGTAATTGACCGTATTGATTCTGCTATCGATGAGGTCGCAACAGAATTACCGAGCCACTTCCCAGAGAAAATTGCGCAGCCAATCTTCAAAGGCATGAAGGATTTTAAAGAGCGAATGGTATCCGCCCCAACTCTAAAATAATCACTAAACTTCCTTAATCAGAAGATCAGTGATGCGCGAATCTGGCGGTTTGTAGATGTGGCATTTAAAATCGATCATTTAAATTTTAATTAACTATATCATAAATTTAGTCCCTGTAGGGACTTTGTATTAGAAACAAATTGACATTCTACCTACTAATAGGTAGAATGAAATCATTATGAATGCAAACGCCACCAAAGAACGAATATTGATTGAAGCGGAAGCCCTGATTCAAACCAGGGGTTACAATGCTTTTAGTTTCAAAGATATTGCTGCAACAATTAATATTAAGACTGCCAGCATCCATTATCATTTTCCTAGCAAGGAAGATCTTGGTGTTGCCGTGATTGCCTGGTATGCCGATAAAATTGCAGTTCTCTTAGCTCAGATTGATGGCAATAATTCACTATCGATCCGAGAAAAAGTGCAGGCATTCTTTAATGCAGTTTTAGAGATCACGTTTAATGATGAACATAAAATGTGTTTGGGTGGAATGCTTGCCTCTGACTCACAATCCTTACCAGTTGCTATTCAGAATCAGGTAAAAAAATTCTTTACTTTGATACTCGATTGGTTAGAAAAACTCCTTGATGCGCATGGCTTCAAGAAAGAAGTTTCTGCCATCGCCAAACAAATAATTGCCTTAATTGAAGGTGGATTATTATTAGCCCGTTTATATGGAGATGTAACGTTCTTGGAAGAGGTACGTCACTTTATCGATAAGACGATGCAGTGATTTTTTTTAATCGTCATAACTACCTACTGATAGGTAGTCATACTTGGAGAACATTCTTATGAAGAAAACTACAGCGGTAGCAACGATGCTAACTTTTTTGTCACTCAATACTTATGCACAAGGGGAACTTTCTATGAACCAATACCATCAAATTAATGAAGCCACCATGATCAACATGAAAAGTAAACAAATTGACGCGACTGAGTTTGAGAACTTCTTGATAGCAGGTGGTAATTTAGTTAAGCAAACGGAACCTAAAACAAAGCTATGGTTTGCGTTAAAAGGCTCTAATAATTCTCTATCAATTTTTGATGCATTCTATGACAACTCCGGAAGAGATGCTCATTTTTCCGGACAAGTTGCAGGAGCACTGAAAAATAACGCGGACCAATTAGTGCTTGGCGGCTGGGAAAATGGCGTATTAACCAATGTAGCTAACAGCAAAATACTGTCTTCTAAATTACCTACAGAGCAGGTCACCGTTCGTGTTGCCAATTACATCGAATTCACCGCCAATCAAGGAAAAGCAGAAGAATTAGCGGCTTTACTAACCAATGCCGCCGAAGTTGTAAATACAACAGAACCCCAAACATCGTACTGGATTGCATTGCAACTTAATGAAAACACATTTGCAATTTTTGATGCCTTCCCTGATCAAGAGGGACAGAAGGCACACTTTGCTGGGAAGGTGGCAATGACACTTAAAGATCACGCAAACGACTTGATTCAAGATGGTTGGGAGAAAGGTGTTGTATCTCATGTGCAAAATTTTAAAGTGATGACCCATGTTGGCTAAATGAGGGGGGAATCCCCCTTGTTCTTTCTGATTTTCAACGCGCTATCCAAATGGAGAGATTGGAGAGTTGTGACCTGATACAATTGGCTAAATAACAAGTCATATCAGGAATATTGATGGATAGCGCAACTTTAAATCGAACGCTTGCTACGGTTCATAGCTTTGAAGACTATGAGCAACTTAAATCAACCATTGAAGCAGAGCTAGCCGGAGCAATTATTCATAAACACGGGTTACCAGAGGCACTCTTATCCCTCTTTGCTGAAGGGACAAATATCGTCTTTGCATACGGGGAGAACCAAGTAATTAAGATTTTTCCGCCATTTCATCAAAGCCAGTTTGCAAGTGAGCGCTTAGTATTGAAACATTTGGACGGAAAACTCTCGCTGGAAACGCCTACCCTTGAGCATGAAGGGGAAGTATTTGGGTGGCCTTATCTCATCATCAGCAAGCTCGAAGGAACGCCTTGGGAGACCATGGCACATCAGTGGCTTGATTGATTTTGGCGATGCGATGTTAGGCTTACCTGAGTATGATTTGTTGGGCCCAGGTGCTTTCCTGATCCAAGGTGATAAACAGTTACTACGTGAGTTTTTAACGTCTTATGGTTATTCGCCGGATGAAATGTCGGAGGTGTTGAGTCATCAATTAATGGCATTAATGTTGCTGCACCAATATAGCAATTTAAATGTCCAAGTAAGAATTCCTAACTGGAAGGATAAAGTAACGAACCTATACGAGCTAGAACGTTTAGTGTGGGGCCTGTAGCCTGGATCTAAGGGATCGGCTTGAAGAGGATGTTTTATGGTTGGAGTCTGATGGCACCTATCTTGAAATTTACTCACGCTATTTTAATTAAAGAACCACTGATATCGTATTGCTCACTTGTAAGGAATCAGTCGAGTCAGACCCCAATGGCACTTACTTAAGCGTTGCAATCATGTCCCACCGATGTCCAGTGACTTATCCACGGGATCCACAGATCTTATTTCTGTGAGATTTCTAATATCTCGGACAAGCCAAAGGCAGTGGGAATGGGTTAATCAGACTTCTGCGCTTTTATTGATAATCCTAGATAATATTGCAAGCTTTAGTGTATAATTTTAAGCCATTTGCGATGTGATTTTTTCGAATGGCTTTTTCCAGACGGTACATTATTCCAGGAGTGGTATTCCTACTCTGTAGCTATAACGCCATTGCGCAGTGTGAAATACGCGTAAATAATCTTACGGATAAACCAGCTTTTGCCTGGATTCAATATGATCAAAGGTTGGATGATCAAGTAACTATTCCGCCTCATCGCGCTTTATTCGTTGATTTATACTACAGAGGGTATTGCCATAATGATACTTATCTCAAGCTATATCGTTACGATCATGAGTTGTATTTTTCTGGTGTATTAACATCAGATCAAATATTTGATATCCATCCTTAAACAGCGAGAATAAACACCCTATGCCAACTATTTCTGTTTCCGGCATGTTAGCTAGCAGTAATGCGGGCGATATCAGCATTGAGCTTAGCGACAACCGTAACTCCACAATTAATGTTAAAGGTTCTCATAGAGCCACTATTCCTGTTAATGAAAAATTAACGTTATTAGCTGTGGGCGGAAATGGTATTGATGGAAGAATAGGGGCCAATGGCCATGATGGCGCGACTGGAACTGATGGAGCCGATGCAGATAGGTACGGTCCAGGAGGTAACGGTGGTCCGGGTGGAGATGGGGGGCACGGAGAAGCTGGCACCCATGGTGGACCAGCAGGCAATGGCGGCAAAGTTGATGTTTATGTGAAGCATGAGGACTTAGCACTCTTAGATATAATCTCTGCAATAAAGGTATCTCCTGGTATACCAGGGAAAGCAGGAAAACATGGTGCTGGCGGGCGTGGTGGTCGAGGTGGTCGTGGAGGTTCGCCTTATTCGTGGAGTGTGCCTTATACCGTCGAACGTACCGAGCATTGGTGGGATGGTCAAGGTAATATTCATAACCGGGTGGTCAGCGATACACATTATAATTATTACAATTCTCCAGGAGGATCCAATGGTCCTGATGGTGCTGATGGCGGGGCTTATACTTACCCTTTATATTCCGGAGCAGTTGGTAGTAGCGGAAAAATCCAATTCCATGTTGCCCAAGAAGGTGAAAATTCACTTCATGCAGAACCCTATAAATTAGTGACGCGCAATATTGTTTTTCGATCGGCTGAAGGCGGCGGATTATGGGAGCCAGGCGATTTAATTACGGCATACTATGAAATTGAAAACCAAGGGGCGACTATGATATCGCCCCCAGAATTAATTCCCTTAATTCTGGAGAATGGAGAGCACCTGGAATTGGTCAAAACCGGCACGATTGCAGGAAATATTAAAGCCGGCACGACTCATTTAAGTGAACCAACACCTTTACAGTTTCGCATCAAAGAACCACGAAGACACACTGGGAGTGAACCCTACAAACTATCTGCCGAGGTGATGGTCGCCGCGCAAAATACTCGTCTCCAACAACCCTTTCAACATAGCCGCACGAAAGATGTATTAACGGTTCAATATCCCGCACAGCTAGAACCGCAGACGTTTCATTTCTCGATTGCGGAGAATGAATCACAGTTATTACAAGCAACGGTAAAAAATATTGGAGCAAAGAATCTTGGAAAACTTGCCGGGCGTGAACTATTTGTAGAGATTACAGCTGTTGATACCCAGTCCTCGTTAGTCTCCGAAGACGTTTCATTATTAGAATCCCAGAACAGACATCAAATAAGCTATAGGGAACAATTTGACCCAGGAACAGAGCTTGGCGAGCACCAAACTTATCACATGAATTTGTATTTACAGCCGATCGATAGAAGTGATGCTAAAACACTAATTCAAAGACAGACCATAATAGGCCAACTTTCACCTAAGTACTCGCCTCCTACCAACAAATTTATCCTGGTGATTAATGGCAACACCACAAAAGAACAAATTAGATATTGGACTAACTTTCTCAGTCAATTATCAGGTAATAACGAAGTAGCAATTTGGAATACATCTTACTATCAACAACTGAATTTAGATGGAAACCCCAACTTATTGGCAGATGCTGCACATGGAACCGTCATTATTTTGGATGATTTATTTCCAAACGCCGCGAATCAACCACAACATAATACGCAACACATTAGCAAAGCACAGCTATTAAAAGCATCACAGCAACATGATGTCTCCTTGGTAGCATTAGGTACAAACGCACCTACACAACCTTTTGCGAATTCAGATTTTGTTGCTTGGCCAGACCCCAAACTAGAATATGATTCACTGAAGGCTTTGATGACCGCATTGTTGTGTAAAGACACAGCTCAACCCATCTCCTTACACCAAGTTACCATCCCTTTAAAACAACGCTGGTTTTGCAGAGGACGAGAAGAAACGGATAAAGCGCTTGCGATGGTAATATATCAACTGCAGGAAGTCTTCCCTAACCGAACTTACCATGTCAGGATCGCCGAGAATGATGAACAGCAAGTAACTATAAATGTACGTCGCTTAGCCGATAGATTAGAGCAAAATATACGGCAAATACCTTTATCCAACGACCAACTGGCTCATCCACAACATAACCATGAAACCATTCAATCTGGGATATTAGGTGCCTTATCTTTTTCACAAAAATTTGAGTTATTTACCCAACAAGGCAATCCCTATCACCAACATTTGGCACGAGCACTAACTAAGGATTTATTAGACGAACAGGCCATAGTAATGAGGACAGAAGCTTATGGTACTTTGTTGGAACGAATCCTACGAAAAAACCGGCGAGAGTTTAGTTTAGAGTTAAAAAATTTGCGTCAGCTGCTCAGCCTTTTAGAGCAATTTGTACAACAAGGAGACTTTGCAAATGTTCAAGCTTGGTCTCCCTTGGTAATTCGCTTGATGGCTGAAGTGCAATATCATGCAAAACAACACTCTTCCTTTTGGACTCGTTTCATTCATTGGCTTTTACCGCAAATCAATGAACAAATCCTTGCAAGCACTCTCGAGTTAAGTAATAAAATTTTGGATTTACAAAATACCTATTCCAGTACGCCCATTCCAGAAATCACAGCAGCGGTTCAACGTCAAGAGGCCATTCTTAGTCTGGCCAACCAACTGAAGATATTTTTGCAGGAAGATGATGCTATTAATCCAGAACGCTGTTATGGCTTCTTTAGTATGTCCAAAATAAGTGTTCAGGAACGCGAAGCTGTGCAGCAGTTATTACGTGTGCGTACAGAAGATGCGGCCTTAGATACTTTAGAGAGTTATAAACAAACCATGCGAAAAAACCCCAAGATTAAAAAGTTTTCTGCGGAGTTTTCACGGTTATTTCCTGAATCTGCAGAGAGAATTAATCAATTACATCTTCAATAAACTCTTTAATTAATTTATTAAATGCATCCGGTTGATCCAGCATTACTGCATGTCCCGCATTGGGAACAACATGTACTTTGTTGCGCCAAAGATTTTTAAACTGTAATTCACTGCTAACATAGTCGTAATTAATGGCAATATCATGTTCCCCGGCTACCACGGCAATCAGTATCTAAAGTTAGGAAGCTATTTAAATCCTAGGACAGTTTCATTTTATTGCAACTGCAAGCGGGAAAGTCAAAGCAGAAATTTGTTCAGTATAGATGTGCATCAGGCAATATAATTCATCAACTCAGTTAACTGTGGGTTGATATCGGATTTACTGGTTTTTCGGTTGAGCAGTGTTTGCAAATTATCTGACATAGGAATTGGTGCTTGTAGGATTGGCTCAATGACTTGAGCAAATTTACCAGGTTCCGCGGTTGCCACAACTATCCACGGCTGAGCATTCAGCTTGTCACGAGCGTAAAATGCAGTCGCAGTGTGTGGACAACTGATGTATTGAAAACGCTGATGGATGGCTTGTATCGTATGACGTATTTCTGCATCGGTGACGGAGATAACATGAACATGCCGCTTAAACTGCTCAAAACTAGGAGATAGGTAGCGCAAGCGCTCAAAATTACTGGGATTGCCGACGTCCATCGCATTGGCAAGTGTAGGTACGCTAGGCCTGGGCGTGTAAATGCCGCTACGCAAATAATCTTCCAACACCGTGTTAGCATTGGTGGATAAGGTAATCTCGCGAATGGGAAACCCCATAAGCTGAACCCAATATGCGGCAGTTGCATGCCCGAGATTGCCCGAAGGGATAATAAAACCAGGAGCAGTATGGTATTTTCGATAGAATTGCACGCTGGTATAAGCATAATACGTCATTTGGGGTAATAGGCGACCAATATTAATGCTGTTCGCGCTTGAGAGCTTTTCCGGTGATTCTTGGAACGCCGCTTTCACCAATTGCTGGCATGCATCAAAACTACCACGCACGGCAATTGCCAGTACATTATCATCCCAACAGGTGAGTTGTTGTTCTTGCACCGGGGAAATTAGCCCCTCAGGATATAAGATAATAACGCGATGCTTATGACTATGATAAAACGCACTCGCTACAGCAGAACCTGTATCTCCCGAGGTAGCAACCAAAATAGTTTTTTCGCATGTGGGTATAGCCTCTAAACAGCTTGCCAAAAAACGTGCGCCAAAATCTTTGAAAGAAGCGGTGGGTCCGTAGAATAGTTCCAATACAAACGTCGAATCGTCCAGTTTTTTCAGCGGAGTTGGGAAAGTAAACGTGTTAGCGCAAAAGGTCGGCAACTGCTCTACGAGATGATCATCTGCAAAAAAAGGATATAACAGCTGCGCCGAAAAATCGGGATACGAAAGACTGGTTGACCACCTTTGCCAGTCGATCGTTGGTAATTGATTGGGGATAAATAATCCTCCATCCGGCGCTAATCCTTTGGCAATAGCGTTGGATAATATCGCAAATTCTGTTTGCTTTCGTGTACTGATGTAATGCATTTAGTTCTCCTCGAGGACGTGCGCGGCTCTCGTGCTGATAGGGCCTATCCATATATCAGAGTTGATATTTTCATCTTGCAAGACTTGCTGCATTGCACCCGCAATTTGATGAGCGTCACCTAAGGTTGTCGCCCATGCAAAGACGGTTGGACCTGAACCAGAGAGTGACATCCCTAGGGCACCATGTTGTAAAGCCGCCCGCTGCATTTTATAAAATCCTGGAATAAGATGCGCGCGCTGAGGCTCTATCAATCGGTCTTGTAAGGATGTCTTCAATAATGATAAATCGGCTTGATAAAGTGCCGAAATAAACGCACCCATTGCAGCCGATTGCTGCACATGATCGGCGAGTAGCACATGAGGATTTAAAATAGCCCTTGCGTCACGCGTCGCGATCTGAAGATGAGGGTGCAATAAAACACAATAGATAACAGGTAATGGTAATCGCACCACGTGTAGAGGCTGTTGTGACGCAATTAACGTCATACCGCCAAACAAGCAAGGAACTACATTATCAGCATGAGCAATCCCACTAGCTACCTTTTCTCCTAATAAAGCAAAAGCAGCAAGATCTTCTAATGGAAGAGGATTTTCCAAAAAAGCATTACATGCCACCACCGCTGCAACGGCAGAGGCCGCAGAACCACCCAGTCCAGAACTGAGTGGTATACCTTTACGAATTTCAATGGAAAAACCCAGGTTTAAATCAAGGGCCTCGCATAAATGAATTAGAGCAACGGCAGCCGTATTCTTTTTAATGTCTAAAGGAAGGGTTTCCTGCGACTGGATGGCACTAATAACTATTTTACCATTCGTGGTTTTGGTCAGCGTTACCTGATCTCCCAATTCGTGAAACGCAAATCCTAAGCAATCAAATCCAACGGCAACGTTAGCACAAGTGGCAGGCGCATAAGCGGATACTTTATGGAGACCGTCTTTTAATCTATTCATGTGCATCTCCTACTATAAAACTGAGACTAACCGCAGCAAGTCTGAAAAAATGCCAGCCGCGGTAACTGCAGCACCTGCACCAGGACCTTGAATGATCATAGGTCTGACATCATACCTTTCCGTGTTAAAGATGAGCATGTTATCCGTACCTTCTAAGCGAGCAAAAGGATGCGTTGCAGAAAGCAACTGCACGTCAATGGTCACACGTCCGTCCTGATGAATAATGCCTACATAATGCAAGCACTGACCATGTTCGCGCGCTGTTGCAAGTTGTATTTCGAAAAGGTGATCGTAGTGTGATAATTCTAATAAAAATCGCTCTAGGGAGCATGATTTTAAGGCCGGGGGTACCAAATCATGAACTTTTACGTCGCTGAGGTTAACTGAATGCCCTAACTCACGAGCAAGGCAAACTAACTTCCTGGCAACATCCATACCGGACAGATCTTCTCGAGGATCAGGCTCGGTGAAACCTCGTTGTTTAGCTTCTAAAACCACTTCAGAAAAAGCTCGCCCTTTTCCCATTTCATTAAAAATATAGCTTAAAGTACCCGATACCACCCCAGTAATGCTTCGCACCTTATCACCCGTTCTGATCAAGTCCTGTAAGGTGCTGATGACGGGCAATCCTGCACACACGGTTGCTTCATAAAAATAATGTGCATGATGCCTTAAACTGCTGAGAGTTTGATAGTATTGAAAATCGCCTGCATTAGCATGCTTGTTTGGGGTAATTATATGAATGCCTTTTTCCATGATGGTTGCATACTGCTTTGCAATTTCCTGATTTGCAGTGCAATCCAAGATAGCTGAACTAGGAGTAGATGGATTTGCTAGATGATTTATAAAATCATCCATGTTCGCAGGAACCGCTTGTTTTTGAAAACGATCCTGCCATGCATCTAATGATATGGCCTCATCTACCAACAGCATGCGCTTGCTGTTCATGATGGCGCGAACCTCAATCTGGATATGGTGCTCCCGCATCAGAGTTGGCAGCGCTTGTTGCAATTGGCGTAATAAATTATTGCCCACATTACCTGGTCCAATAAGACCAATTGACAGTGTTTTACGCGATAGATAAAAACCGGCGTGAATCGCTTGAACCGCACGATGAACATCGGCATTTTTTACCACCACTGAAATATTGCGTTCAGATGCACCTTGGGTAATGGCGCGGATACTGACATTAATATTTGAAAGTGCAGTAAACAACTTAGATGCAGTACCTGGTGTACCCACCATGTTGTCGCCTACCACAGCCAGCAATGCCACCTCTTCGTCTACAGAGATGTTCGCTACGTGTTGACGTGTCCGCTCCGGGCTGAGGTATTCCGTTAGTAATTCTAGAGTTTTGGCAGCAAGTGGTTTGGGAATAGCAAGACAAAGGGAATGCTCGGAGCTTGCTTGCGCTATAAATATCACCCGAACATTATTTCGATTGAGCTGATCACACACTCGAGCCGTCATGCCAGAAACGCTCAAAATACCAGTCCCTTCAATATTAACCAGCGCTATATCCGTTAAACAAGAAATACCTTTAATCAAGTAATTTGAAGGTTTGGTAACGTTTGAAATAAAAGTGCCTGGCGCAGATGGGCGAAAACTATTTTTAATCGTGATTGGAATTCCTTTAGCTGCGGCAGGGGCAATCGTCATGGGATGCAACACTTTAGACCCAAAATAAGCAAGTTCTAATGCCTCCCGGTAGGAGAGGTTTTCAATGACAAATGCAGCCTTTACTAATTTAGGATCAGCACTGTAAACACCATCAACATCAGTCCAAATGGTAAGCGATGGAGCATTAAACAAATTTGCAAAAATAGCTGCAGAAAAATCACTACCATTCCGCCCTAATGTAGTGCGCTTACCATCTAAGTCCTTTGCAATAAAACCAGTTATTACTAATTGGTCGAAAACCAGCGAATCTAAATAGTCCTGTAGCGCTGCTTCACTTTTTTCCCAATGAATCGTTAGCATGCCATCGTTTTGATAAACAAATAAAACTTTTGCAGCGTCAAGACAAATAACTTTACGATCGAAGACTTTAGATAAATAAGCCGCAAGAAGGTGTGCCGACCAAAATTCTCCATATCCTAATAACAATTGCTGTATGCTGTTTTCATAAAACCCGGCCAGAGCTACGGCTTGTAGAATCTCATGAATATGGCCTAGATCTTGATGAATCATTTGCAAACACTGTTCACCCAATTGTAATTCTTGAATAAGGGTTTCATGTTGTTTCAGTATATGTTGCAGTGTTTTTTGATGTGTAGTCTGAGTCGCCTCATCTAGGGCCTGTTGCAGCAATGAAGTGATCCCTTGTAATGCGGAGACCACAATCAATTCATTTCCTTCTGGCAATAACTCAGGAATAGCCTTAAAACGTTCCGCATTTGCGAGACTAGAGCCACCAAATTTGTGCACAGGACGTGCAAGATACTTAAACATAGTCGACAAAATTTGCTAATAAAATTCCGTCAGCGTGTTGGAACACACTGTGCTTATTTAAAAATAGATAAAACATTGATCGCCTGATTAGGCGGTGATGGTGATGATGGAGGTGGTCGCAGAAAAATAGTTCATAGAAGCGTTTGATGCTCGTGATTGCAGACACAAAACGTTCTGCAGTAAGCAGATCTGGTGCATGGCCTTGCCCTCCAAATTTAAGTTAAACCAATAATCATGTTATCAGTTGCATATATTTATTGCCACTATAGATTAGCCTGCCTGATTTATAAAATCATACCGTTAATTTGTGTTTCCCAAAGTCGTATAAAATAGCCATGGTTGAGCAACATCAGTTCCTCGAAGGTACCGTCTTCAATAATCTTACCCGCATCCATAACTATAATTCTATCCATGTGCCTAATCGTGGAAAAGCGATGCCGATGTTATGAAATATATTGGCCGAGGTATACGCACGAAAGATGAAGTCATGAATGGCTTAGAAAAAGCTATTCACCATTTTGAAAACTACGGATTTAGTCTGGGTAATGTTATCGAAAAATCAAGTAACACTTTTATTGGCCGAGCGGGTTTAATTTACTTAGGCTACGATGACCAACAGCCGGACATTGAGGTGGGTTATACGTTAACTAAAACCGCATGGAGCAAAGGTTATGCTACTGAATTGTCAAACGCCCTAATTCATTGGGGGTTTGAGCATTTAACCGTTGAACGTCTTGTTGGTGTTATTAATCCTAGCAATGAAAAATCGCGTCGGGTGTTGGAAAAAATTGGGATGAATTATGTCGGGCGAGCACATCATTGGAATAATGAGGTGGCCTTATATGAACTTCATAAACCAACCATTGATTACCACAAAATTATGCTAATACCAGCCTCATTAGAACAATATCCTGTCCTGCAAAACATGGCTAGATTTTACGTCTATGACATCAGTGAATATCTAGGCCATGAGCAAGGCTGGGAAATTCCAGCCGACGGTTTGTATGAGTGTTTAGATTTTAGAAAATATTGGGATGATGAACACGCTTTCCCCTTTCTGATTTCTT
>CAMAYX010000038.1 GCA_945862405.1 Legionella genomosp. 1 | reverse complement strand
CGAGATCGTTCAACCTCCACCAAATCTGAACGGTTCTTGGTTTTTTGGTTGGTTTGATTTTCGCTTTGCTTAATCCTTTCGTTTCGCTTTGCTCACCGAAGTCGGTTTCAATCTCCACCAAATCTGAACGGTTCTTGGTTTTTTGGTTGGTTTGATTCTCGCTTCGCTCTAAAGAAATGATCTACCCCTAGGCTCAACAAAAACGCTCTTCCATCAAATTAATTTTGGCTTAATATGATTATATATTCCAAAAAAAGATAATTAGCTTGTCTGCCAGAGCCGGTTTGATATTCGAGCTTTTAGGGATAGTAAGTAATTTAGGTACTAATTTTTATCACGGAAAATGATACGGCCTTTGGTTAGGTCATAGGGTGTGAGTTCAACTTTTACTTTATCACCGGTTAAAATGCGAATGTAGTTTTTACGCATACGGCCTGAAATGTGAGCTGTAACAATGTGGCCGTTCTCCAACTCCACGCGGAACATGGTATTGGGCAGTGTATCGATAACTGTACCTTGCATTTCAATGTGATCTTCTTTTGCCATAAAGTTTCCAGGGTTCAATATAAAATTTTAAAGCGCAAATAGTGAACTAAATTCAATAAAAATGCAATTAAGCCTTTGAGTTTTTAATTAAATATAGTCCAAGATCCTCTTAAAGTAGGATGTTGTTGGTTGGTATGCAACATTTTTAAAAAGAAATCTCTAGAAATAATTTCTGCACCCATGCTTTGCAAGTGGTCTGTGGGAAGTTGGCAATCAATGAAATCAAACTGTAAGGATTTCACTGTTTCACATAAATAATACAAGGCCAATTTAGAAGCATCACGCGAGGTGTGAAACATGGACTCACCAAAAAATGCACGTCCTAAACCGATCCCATATAGACCTCCCACCAGATTACCTTCAAACCAAACTTCAATGGAATGGGCATAACCTAACTCATGTAAATGAACATAAGCATCGATCATATCAGCAGTTATCCAGGTTCGATTAACCCGACCAGGAACCGAAGAACAAGCTCGGATTACGTCGGCAAAGGCGGTATCTCTACTAAAGGTGAACGCTTTATTGAGGGTCTTTTTTAAACTGTGCGATAACTTAAATTGTTCAGGTTTTAAAATCAGTCTAGGGTCAGGTGACCACCATAAAATGGGGTAGTCGTCTTCATACCATGGAAATATACCGTGAGAGTAGGCTTGTAAAAGTCGCGCGGGCGATAGATCTCCCCCTATGGCAAGTAATCCGTCTTTGTTGCTAAGACGTGGGTCTGGGAAGGTAATGTTGGTTGGGTCTAAAAGGTAGGGTGGGTTCATATCTGATGAAACCCGGATAACGGTCCTCTGGAACGCATCCGGGTATTCCTTTAAGCGTTATCCAAATATTTCTCAGCATCCAGTGCTGCCATACATCCAAAACCTGCTGAGGTGACCGCTTGGCGATAAACATGATCGGCCACATCTCCACAGGCAAAAACACCGGGAACATTGGTCGCTGTAGCATTCCCCTCTAATCCTGATTGAATGTGTAAATATCCATCTTTCATGGAAAGCTGATCTTTAAATAATTCTGTATTGGGGGTATGTCCAATGGCAATAAACACCCCATCTAAGGTTAACGTTTCTTGTGTGTCGCCTTGACGGATACGAACACCAGTAACTTTCGTTCCATCACCCAATACTTCGTCTAGGTTGCAATTCCACATTAATTTAACATTTCCCGTGCGAGATTTTTCAAACAATTTATCTTGTAATATTTTTTCAGCACGTAAACTATCGCGACGATGGATGAGGGTTACAGAAGCGGCAATATTGGACAAATACAGGGCTTCCTCTACTGCGGTGTTGCCTCCGCCAATTACACATACGTTTTTGTTTCTATAGAAAAATCCATCGCAGGTAGCGCAAGCTGAAACGCCTCGCCCTTGGTACTTTGTTTCGGACTCAAGACCTAAATAACGAGCAGAAGCGCCAGTTGCAATGATCAATGCATCGCAAGTATAAGTTTCGCTATCGCCTTGCAAGAGAAAAGGTCTAGTGTTTAAATCAGCTTTTACGATATGATCGAAAATAATTTTGGTTTGAAATCGTTCTGCGTGTTCTTGCATGCGTTGCATCAGGGCTGGGCCTTGCAAACCTTCCACATCACCGGGCCAATTGTCCACCTCTGTGGTTGTTGTTAGCTGTCCACCAGGCTGCATACCTGTAATTACTACCGGATTTAAATTTGCGCGCGCCGCATATACTGCTGCAGTATATCCTGCAGGGCCTGAACCAAGAATAATGAGGCGATGATGATTTGTAGAGCTCATGATGATCTGCCTTATGTTTAACTTTCTATATATGGGAGAGGCCCAGTATAACAAGCTATTTCAATGTATGTTAAGATGGCGATAGTATGATAAATCACGATGCTTTAAAATACCTATGACAAAACAGCAAAAGGGTAATTCGGCGGCCAACCCTAAAGGCGCCTTGCCACATTTCTTGATGAAGCGCGTTAGTGAAGGTAGCTTTATCTTAATTATAACAGTTGCAATTTTTGTTTGGTTGTCCTTGCTCACCTATCATCCTAGTGACCTTGAATCACTCCGTGCTGGAACAGGTAGTGATATCTCCAATGCTGGAGGGAGGGTAGGGGTTTATATTTCCGATTTAATAGCCCATGGTTTTGGCTACATTGGATTTTTATTACCTCTGGGTTTTGCCTTAGTGGCAGGAATGATTTTAAAGGATCACCGCGCTTTCAAAACCGTAAATAAACCTATGTTGTTGTTACGTACCACTGGATTTTTATTCTTTTTGATTGGTGGTTGCGGGCTGATTGCCATTGAAATGCAAGGTACAAGATTTGCAGGGGTTTATCCACCTGGCGGCGGGTTCGGCCACATCATTGCTTATATGAGCAGCCGTGCTTTAAACGTCCAAGGTGCAACCTTATTACTATTGGCAATGATGCTAACCGGTATTACTTGGTTGACAGGAATTTCCTGGGTAAACGCCATCGAAAGGATTGGTTGCTATACTCTCATTGCTTTTAATGGTCTGGCTAAGGTTGCTTCTATACTTAGACCAATGTTCTCTCGAGTATTAACTTTGGCGACTCCGTTTAAACCTAAACTGCGGCCTGTAGATTCCCTAATACCTGCGCAAAAAACACCTTTATTAGAAAATAGACGAGCTGAAAAAACGGAAAAGCCGCAAAAAGCTGAGAAGGCTCACAAAGCTGAAAAAACCACTCCTAAAATTACCGTTGTTGAGCCGCCTGTAGAAAAATTGCGAGCTTCTGTCAAAGCCAACAAAGAAGACCCGATCCCTAAAGTTCAAGTTAGTGGCAGTCTTCCTTCGCTCAATTTATTGGACAAAGGGGTGCCAGGAAAACCTTTAGCCGGCTATACCCATCAGGAGTTGGAAGTTCTCTCGCGAGATGTAGAGCAACATTTACTGGATTTTGGTATTCAGGCGGATGTAGTAGCTGTTCATCCAGGGCCTGTAATTACACGTTTTGAATTGCAACTAGCGGCAGGTGTCAAGGTAAGTAAGCTGACTGCTTTGGCAAAAGATTTAGCGCGCTCACTTTCGGTCACCAGTGTGCGGGTGGTTGAAATCATACCCGGAAAAACCGTGGTTGGAATTGAGCTTCCTAATCAAAGCCGAGATATGGTTTGCCTGAGGGATGTTTTGTCGGCTGATGTTTATCAACAAGCAAATTCAACCTTGAGCTTGGCCTTAGGTGTGGATATTGCTGGCCATCCAATGATCGTTGACTTAGCGAAAATGCCGCATTTATTAGTAGCGGGTACTACGGGTTCTGGGAAATCGGTAGGTATTAACGCTATGATTTTAAGCTTGCTGTTCAAAGCGACTCCCGAGCAAGTGCGTCTTATCATGGTGGATCCAAAAATGTTGGAACTATCGGTATACGATGGTATTCCTCATTTATTGACCCCTGTTGTTACTGACATGAAAGAAGCCGCTAGTGCTTTGCGTTGGTGTGTAGGAGAAATGGAGCGGCGTTACCGTTTGATGGCGTCCTTAGGTGTAAGAAATTTAGCAGGGTTTAATACGAAATTGGCGGAAGCCGCAGCTAAAAATGAAGTAATTACTGATCCAACATGGAAACCTGTCCACTCAATGGATGAAGAAGCTCCTGAATTGCAAACTTTGCCTTACATCGTGGTTGTCATTGATGAATTGGCTGACATGATGATGGTGGTTGGCAAAAAGGTTGAGCAGCTAATTGCGCGAATTGCCCAAAAGGCGAGAGCTGCAGGCATACACTTAATTCTCGCTACCCAAAGACCTTCGGTGGATGTATTAACAGGACTCATTAAATCAAATATACCCACTAGAATTTCTTTCCAAGTTTCTTCCAAAATTGATTCGCGTACTATCCTTGATCAACAAGGAGCTGAACAGTTACTAGGGCATGGGGACATGTTGTTCTTAGCTCCAGGTACTGGAGCACCTTTGCGAGTGCACGGGGCGTTCGTAGATGATAAAGAAGTGCACCGAGTTGCGGACGATTGGCGTGCACGTGGTGAACCTGCGTACATTGACGAAATCACTGAAATTTTAGGCGATGACATGACCGGTGGCGGTAATGGTGAAGATTCACAAGCAACCGAAGAGGCTGATGCTCTCTACGATCAAGCGGTAGAATTTGTCATTCAAACTCGAAAAGCAAGTATTTCTGCGGTTCAAAGGCGCTTTAAAGTAGGTTATAACCGTGCTGCACGTTTAGTTGAGGAAATGGAACGAACTGGAGTAGTAGGTCCTTTGGACGGAGGCTTTAGAGACGTTCTGGTTTCCACTATCAATGAAGATTAACTTTTGAGATTTTAACAAATTAGACGCAAGCCGCGCATAGCGAATTTGGAGTTTATACATGAAAAAAATTATCAGCTTAGCATTATGTCTATTTGCTCCCTATGCATTTTCAGCATCAGCTGCTGAGTTTTTGCAAGCTAAATTAAACGCTATTCGCACCATGAGCGCTTCATTTCAACAGGTGGTCATGGCGAAGAAAAAACAAGTTTCTAAATCTTCTGGAACGATGGCCTTAGCACGTCCAGGTCGTTTTCGTTGGCAAACAAAAAATCCTATGCCGCAATTGGTAATTGCTGATGGAAAACAATTGTGGGTTTATGACGTTGATTTAGAGCAAGTTACGGTTAAAAAGCAAGATAAAGGGTTGGGCGGAACGGCGGCACTTTTTTTAAGCGGATATGATGATACCGTTACCCGTGATTTTGACGTAACTGAAACGAATAAAGCTGGGAGAGATTATTTTGATTTACGCGCTAAGTCCAGCAAAGCGAATTTTCAGCGCGTGCAATTGATTTTTACTGGAGAGGTATTAACCGGTATGGAGTTGTACGATCAACTGGGTCAGCAAACGGATGTTCGCCTAAGCAATATTAAAACCAATCCTACTTTAGCAGACTCAACGTTTCAATTTAAAACACCCAAAGGTGTCGACGTGGTGGAACAATGACCAAGGGACGCGAATCTATTGCGCCACCTCTTGCTGAATTATTAAGACCCCAAGACATCAAAGATGTTATTGGTCAAACTCACCTACTAAAACCTGGAAAACCTTTACGTTTAATGTTTGAGTCTGGGAAACCGCACTCTATGATATTGTGGGGCCCCCCTGGAGTAGGAAAAACCACCATTGCCAGACTAACGGCCAAAGCTTTTTCTTGTGAATGGATTGCCTTATCGGCCGTTTTTGCAGGTGTTAAAGATATTCGTACCGCTGTAGAAACTGCCAAAAACAATTTAGAACAACAAAAACATACCATTTTGTTCATAGATGAGATTCATCGATTCAACAAAGCACAACAAGATGCTCTATTGCCGTACACGGAATCCGGATTAGTAACTTTTATTGGTGCTACAACAGAAAATCCCTCGTTTGAGGTCAATAATGCATTGTTATCTAGAGCCCAAGTTTATGTTTTGAAATCTTTAACCGAGTCTGAGTTAAAAGAATTGTATGCCCGTGCGCATGAACAAGTATTATCCCACCTACAATTTAGCGATGAAGCCGTTGATATTTTAATTTCATTTGCTGATGGAGATGCCCGCCGTTTATTGAATTTATTAGAACAAACAGAGGCAGGGGCTGAAACGCTGGGAGTTTCCGATATCAATGCAGATTTTATCCGCAATGCGTTAATTTTAAATACCCATCGCTTTGATAAAGGCGGAGATAACTTTTACGACCAAATTTCTGCATTACACAAGTCAGTTCGTGGATCGAACCCTGATGCTGCTCTTTATTGGTTTTGTCGTATGCTCGAAGGTGGAGTAGACCCTAGATATTTGTCGCGCCGTATTATTCGCATGGCTTGGGAAGATGTTGGACTGGCCGACCCTAAAGCAATGCAACTTGCTAATGATGCTGCTGACACCTATGAGCGTTTAGGTTCGCCCGAAGGCGAACTGGCTTTGGCCCAAGCGGTTATATACTTAGCAGTTGCCGCAAAAAGTAATGCGGGTTATGTTGCCTTTAATCAAGCAGTCGAATTCATTAAAAAAGATAAATCCCGAGAGGTACCCATGCATCTCCGTAATGCTCCTACAAAGCTTATGAAGAGTTTAGGGCATGGAGAGGCGTATCGATACGCACACAACGAGCCGCATGGCTATGCAGCAGGTGCGACGTATTTGCCTACCGATCTATCTCCTATAAAATGGTATGCCCCGGTTGCACGCGGATTGGAAATTAAGATAAAGGAGAAACTTAAGTTTTTACACGAACTGGATGAGCAAGCGAAGCAAACATGAAAAGGTTAATTCATAAATGTTGGATGCCACTGGCTATCCTAATCATAATTTTAGCTATCCTGTTTAGTTCTTTTCGGGCGTTAACTCCTTGGGCAAAGCAATATAAAGGTGAAGTTGAGCATCATTTATCAAATTTATTAGGGCAGCCGGTAACCATTAGTACCATGGAAACCAGCTGGTACTGGTTTGAACCTGTATTAAAACTCAACAATGTTACGATTCGCGACGCTCAAGATCAAAGCATCCAACTTAATAAATTATTGGTAGGTATTAACTTACTGAGCTCATTGTGGCATTGGCAGCTTAAACCGGGAATTTTGTACCTGGAAGATGTTAACTTGGACATACGCCAAGAAAAGGGGCGTTGGCAGGTTGACGGTTTAAGCGGCACGGAACATTTGCCCCTGGATGCGAATTCCTATGTACCTTTATTAACCTGGGTTTTGAATCAACAAAAAATAATTGTGCGTAATGTCTCCGCTAACATTTATCTGAAAGATGGCAGCGTATTACCAGTACATGAAATTAATATAACAGCCGACAATCGTAGCGGCCATTACCGATTAAAAGGGCACGCAAAATTAAAGCAGGAAACTGCAACCGAATTTACGGTAATTGCAGACATGGACGCGGATCCAAGTTCATTGAAAGAACTTGAAGGACGTATTTATCTCTCCTTAAAACGTTTCTTGCCATCGCAATGGCAAGAGTTTTTACCAACTACAAATTTCCATGTGGATGCAGGGATTGGGAATGCAGAATCTTGGGTCGATTTTGATGATGGTAAGGTCAGCTCAGCACAAGCTCTCATTGATTTTGAACAAATAGCTTGGAGTAAAGATGGTAATTCTAAGCAAAATTTAATACCAACCCTACAAGCGAATCTAGCATGGAAACCCACCAAATATGGTTGGCAGATCACCGGAGATAAGATTAATTTACAAACGGATGAATCCATTTGGCCAGAAAATAAATTAAAAATCAGTTATAAAACCATTGAACAGAATTTTAATATTTATACCCAGAGTTTGCTAATTGTTCCTTTGCTAAATCTAGGAATCGATTTACCAGAGAAAGCGCAACCCTTTTTATCACGTCACCCCGATGGACAACTAAACAATACACAACTCAGCATTACTGCCGAACACGTAGATTATTTGTTAACTCAATTTAAGGATTTAAGCTGGCAAGAAGATGACAAATTTCCTGGTGGGAAAAATATTTCAGGAGTTCTTAGTTGGCAGCCGGGCGCAGGATGTTTGCAAATTGATACGCAAAATGCATGGATTACACCTAAAAATTTACCATCCATTAATTTCGAGCAATTTCACAGTGAATTTGCCTGGAAAGAGGTAAATGATGGATTGAGCATCAATATACAGCGTTTGGTATTACAAAATCCCAATTTAACCTTAAATACTCGTGGTGTGGTAGATAATCCTTTATCTAAAGACGCTCAAATTCGTTTAACGGCCGAATTTTCACTGGTAGATGCAGAGCGATGGATGACGTATCTTCCTTCCAGTTATATCAAAGTTAAGCTGGATAAATGGTTGAAAAATAACATCAAGCACATAGCCTCAGCGACTGGACAATTGCGAGTTTTCGGCGCTCTCGCCGATTTCCCTTTTGATAATAAACCTGGGGAATTTTCAATAACCAGTCATCTCCAGGGAATGGATTTATATATCAATCAGCACTGGCCATTAACTAAGGACATTGAGGCTATTCTTAGAATTGATAAACGTAAATTAGAAGCCGATGTAGTTCATGCCAATCTGCAAGGCATCATCGTGGACAAAATGCATCTACGTATGGACGATATTGGTTTAAATCGAGAAACCTTATTAATACATGGGCAAGTTGATGCTCTGGCCAAAAGTGTCATGGCTTATGTGTTTAAAACACCTTTAAGTGAGCATCTCAGCAAGTTAAAACGGCTCACTCTAAAGGGACCTTTGCAATTGGATCTGCGTTTTGAAGTACCTCTTTATCCTGAAAATGACGACGTTCTGAGCCGTGGACTTATTAATTTTGAAAATAATGAAGTGACAGTCCATCACTCTGTGAATGACATTGAGTTAAAAAACTTGACCGGGTCATTACAGTTTGATGAGCATGGTATTACGGACAGTGCTTTACAAGCGAGTTTATTTGGTGATCCCATTACCTTATTCATTAAATCTGTTCGTGATCCAGAGCCATTCACAGAAGTACGTATGGAAGGTAATACCACCATCGAGTTGTTAAAAAGTAAATTTAATTTGCCTATCTTTTCTTTATTGCAAGGGCATCTCAAACTAACCAGTCTGTTGACGATTACCGACGACCCAAATGATTTGGATCATATCAGTATTTCTACTGATCTAGCCGGTGTTGAGGTGAATTTACCTCCTCCATTAGGAAAACCATCCGATGAAGTTATTCCCTTAATTGTGGATGTTGATTTTAATCCTAGCAAAGCATTTCGTATTCGTGTGGATTACGATAAGCGATTGAGCAGTGATTTGTGGTTTATCAATAAAAAACTTGGAATTATTTTGCAAAAAGGCGAGGTACATCTGGGTAAAGGCAAGGTTGCTTTGGAGCAAAAAAAGGGAATAAAAATTTCGGGCTCGTTGCCTGTGTTTGATGTTGCGCAATGGGAAAAAATAATAGAAAAAGTTCCTAGCAATGTTGGCACCCCTCGTATCATCGACAATATCACCGATGTGGATGTGTCGCTGGGTGCATTAGAAATTTGGAATAACACGTTTGCTAACGTAAGGATTAATGCGCACCAATTGGCCTTAGATGATTGGCAGGTCAAAATAAAACAACGAAACATGAATGCAAATTTACGTTATCAAAACAAACCCAATCTCATCAGTGGAGTAATCGATTATTTGTACGTTGCCAAAACTGCACTGACTAATAACTCCTCGAAGGATTCTCCTTCCAATCTCAAACCAGAACAAATACCAAATTTGGATGTTACTGTTAGTAGTTTAAAAGTAGGTAACTGGGATCTGGGTACCTTGGCTTTGAAAAGTAACAGCGCTCCAAATTTATGGCAAATCGAGAATTGCAAACTAAGCACTTCCTCGTATCAACTTTATGTAAAAGGTAACTGGACTAAAAATGGAAAGGATAACAAGACGCAGTTGGATGCCAATTTACAGGTACAAGATTTGGGTAAATCTCTGGAACACTTAAACATCATGCCTGTCGTTCATGCTCACTATGGAAAGATTGAATTTAGTGGCGGATGGAATGGCGCTATACAGCAATTTTCTATACCCAAAGTTAATGGTTCTATGTCCATGGTGTTTAAAAATGGAAGAATAACGAATCTAAGCAAAGAAACCGAGAGCAAATTAGGAATGGGTAAATTACTGAGCATCCTAAGTCTGCAAACAATACCCCGCAGACTACACTTAGATTTCAGTGATTTATCGAATACTGGTTATAGTTTTGATGAAATGAAAGGTAATTTTGTGCTTAAAAATGGCGTGATGAGTACAGAAGACAGTTATATTGACGGTCCAGTTGCTTATGCCAGTATGAAAGGGGATTTGAATATTGTAAAACAATTGTATGATGTTGATTTGCATGTGAGTCCGCACATAACGGCAAGTTTACCCATAGTCGCGACCATTGCAGGGGGCCCTATTGCCGGCTTAGCTACTTGGTTGGCGAGCAAAATCATAAATCGCGGCATGCAAAAAATTAGCGGGTATACCTACACGGTAACTGGGCCTTGGTTGGAGCCCGTGGTTAAGCAAAAGAGTATTGTTAAGCAATTAACTGGTATATAGACATTAAATATTCAACATAAGGTGTTTTGACAATTCGCTTACGTGCGTCAAAATTTAGCTTTGGCCATGATAGTAGTATTGTTTACACTCAAGGGAGAGGAAATGCATTTACATATCTTAGGATTAAGCGGCACATTTATGAGTGCTCTCGCTTTACTGGCTCGTGACGCTGGTTTTCAAGTTACCGGAAGTGATGCGAATTGTTATCCCCCTGTAAGTGATTTATTAGAAGCAAAAGGTATTTTCTGGGCAGAGGGTTATGAAGACAGCACATTGGCTCTAAAAGCTGACTGCGTTATTGTGGGAAATGCTATCAAACGTGGAATGCCGGTTATGGAAGCGGTGTTGGATGCTAGGAAAAAATACATATCTGGTCCGCAATGGCTTGCTGAGCAAATTTTACCTCGTTATAAAGTATTAGCGGTGGCAGGTACGCATGGGAAAACCACTACCACTTCCATGCTGGCTTATATCCTCCATCAAGCTGGGTTAGAACCTGGATTTTTGATAGGCGGGCTGGCCAGTGATTTCAATACCAGTGCAAACTTAGGGAAAGGGGAGCACTTTGTTATCGAAGCCGATGAATATGACAGCGCGTTTTTCGATAAACGGCCTAAATTCATGCATTACCATCCGCAAATTGCTATTTTGAATAATCTTGAATTTGATCATGCAGATATCTATGACAATTTACCGGCCATTCAGCAGCAATTTCATTATTATTTAAAGACAATTCCCAGCCATGGTGTTGTTTTAATGCCGCGAGATGATCAGGCTCTAAATGAAGTATTAGCACGTGGAAAGTTCAGCCGCATTGAAGATATGGCATTATCAGGAGATAGTAGCTGGCGTGCTGAGATTTTGGATGAAGAAGGGCAGTCATTTGCCGTTTTCCATGAGGGCAAAAAAGTTGCTGAAGTCAATTGGTCCCTGATTGGAACATTCAACATCGAAAATGGATTAGCTGCTTTAGCAGCAAGTTATCATGCAGGTGTAAAACCTAAGGTTGCAGCCAGTGCTTTGGAAAACTTTACACCGGTGAAACGTCGTTTAGAAGTAAAATCTAATCGCCATGGGATAACCGTATATGATGATTTTGCACATCATCCCACGGCCATTCATAAAACAATCCAAGCCTTAAAACATAGTAACCGCCATAAACGTATTTTGGTGGTGCTTGAATTTGCATCGTATACCATGCGTACAGGTGTACATAAACATGAAATGGCCAAAGCCCTTTCAGCAGTAGATTCTGCCTATGTATTGAATCCCGAAGAATTTTCTATTGCAGAACTTACCCAAGATTGGAAGTTTCCTCACCATATTTTACCCAACAGTAATGCCATCATTGAACATTTGCTTATCGATGCTAAAGAGGGTGACGCAATATTGATTATGAGTAACCGTGGTTTTGATAACATTCATAGGCAGTTGATTGCGGAGTTGGACGCGAAATTCGTCACCGTCTAAGAACCGTCATATTTGGCGGATCTTGAACGATCTCGGGAGTTATAATGGAGTATGCTCCGCTTTTCTAATTCCCGAGATCGTTCAACCTCCACCAAATCTGATCGGTTCTTGGCTCCGTTTGTTTGGTTGATTTTCGCTTCGCTCAACTCTGAACCGTTCTGTAGTCATGTTGTGATTATTTAATCATTTCTCAAATACCAAACCATCGTCTTTTAGACCTACGTCAATGGTATCTCCTGAAGCGAACTTTCCAGTCAACAACGATTGCGCGAGTGGGTTTTCCAATTTCTGTTGGATGATACGTTTTAACGGGCGGGCGCCATAAACAGGATCAAAACCGGCTTCGGCTAGATAGTCTAAAGCCTCTTTGCTGACAATTAAACTTATGTCTTGATGTTGCAGACGATGTTGTAAGTTGGCAATTTGTATTGTTGCAATATTGGCAATTTGCTCCTTGGTAAGTGCGTGGAAAACCACAGTGTCGTCAATACGGTTGATGAACTCAGGGCGAAAATGCTGGCTTACTAACTCCATAACTGCGGCTTTGACTTCTTCATAAGGTCGTTTATTGCCCATTTCCTGAATTAAATGCGAACCTAGATTGGAGGTCATCACGATGACGGTATTGCGGAAATCTACGGTACGTCCTTGACCATCGGTTAGGCGTCCGTCGTCCAAAACCTGCAATAATATATTGAACACATCATGATGGGCTTTTTCTACTTCATCTAAAAGAATGACGGAATAAGGACGGCGACGCACAGCCTCAGTTAAATACCCGCCTTCTTCATACCCTACATAACCTGGAGGGGCTCCAATTAAGCGGGCTACGGAATGCTTTTCCATGAATTCTGACATATCAATGCGAATCATGGCTTCTACCGTGTCAAATAAAAAGGTAGCTAAGGATTTGCAAAGTTCTGTTTTGCCAACGCCGGTTGGGCCTAGGAAAAGAAATGAACCTATAGGTCTATTGGGATCTGATAGGCCTGCCCTTGAGCGCCGAATGGCATTGGCCACTACATCAACAGCCTCGTTTTGACCAATTAATCGCTTATGAAGAGCATCTTCCATGTGCAGAAGTTTTTCTTTCTCACCTTCCAGCATTTTAGCCACAGGAATTCCGGTCCATTTCGAGACTACTTCTGCAATTTCTTCCTCCGTCACTTTGTTGCGAACCAA
This sequence comes from Legionella genomosp. 1, assembly GCA_945862405.1. Classification (GTDB taxonomy): domain Bacteria; phylum Pseudomonadota; class Gammaproteobacteria; order Legionellales; family Legionellaceae; genus Legionella_A. The sequence continues at coordinate 2,967 of CAMAYX010000038.1, read as the reverse complement.
TTTGGTTTCTTGCTGTTCCATCGCACTCACTTGATTTAATTGCTTTTCGAGTTCAGGAATTTTTCCGTATTGCAATTCGGACATGCGCGTAAGATCTCCGGCTCTACGGGCAGTTTCCATTTCCATTTTTGCCTGTTCTAAAGATTCCTTGATGTGTGCTGCGCCTTGCAGAGTAGCTTTCTCAGCTTTCCATATATCTTCCAAGTCTGCATATTGTTTTTCCAATTCATCAATGCTGTGTTCCAGATCGGCCAAGCGTTTTTTAGAGGCTTCATCGCTTTCTTTTTTTAAAGCTTCTCGTTCAATTTTTAGTTGAATTAATCTGCGATCCAACTTATCTAAACTCTCGGGCTTGGAATCAATTTCCATGCGGATTTGACTTCCGGCCTCATCAATTAAATCAATCGCTTTGTCGGGAAGTTGGCGATCGCTAATGTAGCGATGCGAAAGGGTAGCTGCTGCAACAATAGCAGGATCGGTAATTTCTACTCCATGATGAACTTCATAACGTTCTTTCAATCCTCGCAATATCGCAATGGTGTCTTCAACGCTAGGTTCGTCCACAAGAATTTTTTGAAATCGACGTTCTAGAGCTGCATCTTTTTCAATGTACTGACGATATTCATCCAGGGTAGTAGCTCCAATACAATGCAATTCTCCTCTGGCCAAGGCAGGTTTTAACATATTACCAGCATCCATTGCCCCTTCGGCCTTTCCTGCTCCCACCATAGTATGCAGTTCATCAATGAACAGAATGATCTGCCCCTCTTGTTTTGCTAGATCATTCAAAACTCCCTTCAGCCGTTCTTCAAACTCACCTCTGAATTTAGCGCCAGCAATAAGTGCGCCCATATCAAGAGACAATAAGCGTTTATTTTTAAGCCCTTCGGGTACCTCACCATTGATAATGCGTTGAGCGAGACCTTCGACAATAGCTGTTTTACCTACCCCTGGTTCACCAATAAGTACGGGGTTATTTTTTGTGCGTCGTTGTAATACTTGAATGGTGCGGCGAATTTCATCGTCTCGACCAATCACCGGATCCAATTTTCCTAGTTCGGCACGTGCGGTTAAATCAAGTGTATACTTTTCTAAAGCTTGTCTCTGTTCTTCGGCATTAGGATCATTAACGTTTTCACCTCCACGGATTTCATCGATGGCTTTTTCCACCGATTTAAGCTGAGCTCCAGATTGTTCCAAGAGTTTGGCCAGCGTCCCGCCCTCCTGTAAAACCGCTAAAATGAATAGTTCACTGGAAATGTAACTGTCTTTTCGTTGTTGCGAAATTTTGTCGGTGAGATTTAATAAGCGATTTAAGTTATTTGAAACATGGATGTCACCGCCAGTTCCCGTAACCTTTGGTAAACGGTCTAGGGCTTGATCAAGCCCATTTCTCAATTGTGGAATATTAACACCTGCTTTGGATAAAAGAGGGCGGCAACTTCCACCTTGTTGATCAAGCAACGCTTTTACTAAGTGTTCAGGTTCAATAAATCCACTATCTCGTCCTAGGGCCAAAGATTGTGCATCTGCCAAGGCCATTTGAAATTTAGAGGTTAATTTGTCCATTCTCATAGAAAACCTGCCTTAAAATGATTTGCATTAGACTTCTTCTCACGTAAGATGAGGATTAAATTATAAAAATCAAGTATGAGTATGACGAATAATAACCCTCCCGAAAATAGCGCCGACTCCCAAGCCTTATTAAATCGAATCGTTATTGAATTCATGCGTGAGCAAAGACGAAAACGAATTTGGCGGTGGATTTATCGGATTGTTTTTTTATTAATCATTTTATGGATTGTGTTACAAATTGTAGCATTTCGTGCCGAAGAAAAAACCGAGCGTCATAAACCTCATGTAGGTATTGTGGACGTAAAAGGTAAAATTTTTGAAAGCGAACCCGCCAGCGCGGATAATTTATTGAAAAGCTTGGAAAAGGCCTATGAAAATAAAAAAATGCGGGCATTGGTAATTCGTATCGACAGTCCTGGCGGAAGTCCGGTGCAAGCTGATTACATGTACAATACCATTCGTTATTACCGTCAAAAATTCCCCAACATTAAAGTTTATGCAGTATGTATGGATGCCTGCGCCTCAGCTGCATATTATGTGGCTGTAGCTGCCGATAAAATTTATGCAAATCCTTCCAGTTTAGTGGGCTCCATAGGGGTTTTATACAATGGTTTTGGGTTTGTGGATACCTTACAAAAAATAGGTGTAACTCGGCGATTGGCCATTTCAGGAAAGAACAAAGGCTTCCTTGATCCATTCTCGCCAATTCAGCCAGGGCAAGATCAACTTTTACAAACGATGTTGACCATTGTCCATCAACAGTTCATCGACAAAGTAAAAGAAGGCCGTGGCGATCGTTTAAAAATTGATGATGACACTTTTTCTGGTCTATATTGGACAGGTATTCAAGCCAAAGACAGAGGCTTAATTGATGGTTTTGCCAGTGCCGGTCAAATAGCTCGAGACGTCGTGAAAGTCGATAAAACGGTTGATTACACTTATAAAGAAAGCGTTATTGAACGAATAGGGAAAAATATCGGCACTGCAATGGCTGATGAATTGCCGACTGCTCTGGGAATCAAACCAGGTCTTCAATAAATTATCCTGGCGGATACCTTGGTGACACTTTGGCTGCATCAAGGTTTCCGTTGACTAAGCCATAGAGTCATTGCGAGTGATGGGACATTAGGTGGTTATGGAGGTGGTCTAGCGATAAAACAATGGCTAATTGACCACGAAAAAATGCATGTTTAACTTCCGATTCTAATGGAGCAAAGCGACATTAGAGAGGTTACCAACTCACGGGGCCAATAAGGGTTCAGCTTTGAGTGTAGGCTGCACGATCTCGCAAGTGAAAAAAGCGCAGCATACACCAGGTATGTGAGCATTTTTTTACTTGCGAGATCGTGCAAGATACACCAAAGATGACCCTTATTTTATTGTAGTTGTTGC
>CAMAYX010000037.1 GCA_945862405.1 Legionella genomosp. 1 | reverse complement strand
CACATTCCTAACCAAACAGGAATTTTGCCTAAAATCATCCAGTCGCGAGCAACAAACATAAAATTAGCGTAGATGATGTATATCACAATCGCGGGTAATAATTTTGCATACTTTCCAGAACGAGGGTTTACCCTGCTTAATGGGACTGCCACTAGCGTTAGGGCCAGCACCATGAGTGGAACCGAAAGACGCCACTGTAACTCAGCCGCCTTCCGCGGATCAGCGTTATTGATAGGCCATAATGTTGAGGTATCCGCTGTACGAACGTCGTTTTTAACACCAAGTATAGGATGAGGTAAGCGTGCTTTGTATTGTTCGAATTCCGCAACCTGATAATTCGAATGCCCCGGCATTCCCTGATACACTTTTCCATTTTTAAAGATGACATAATCTTCATATGTTTTAGTGTCAGTTTCCGCAAAAGCCTTATCCGCCGACATTATATCCCACTGTGGCTTACCATCTTTTTCTAGATAACGAGCCATGAACACATTATTGGCAACGGTATGCCCACGATTCATATCCTGAACATAGAAAACTTGGTTTCCACCTGGGATTTCACGAAATCGACCTGGGACTATTGTTTGAATCAGTGTTTGTACGCCTGTAGTTCGTAACAATTTTGCTCGTTCAACAGCGATAAGAGGACTAGCCCACAACATGATCATCATCACCACGGCAGCAACAAGTGAAGCCATAATAAAACTATGTTTTAATAACTGACGAGGACCATAGCCGCATGCTTGTAAAACCGTCATTTCACTTTCAGCATACAAGCGCCCATAAGCAATTAACAAAGCCACATAAAAACCTAAGGGCAACAATAAACCCATAAGGTTGGGCAACTCAAGCATCATGAGTTTCATGATAAACATACCAGGAATTTGTCCACTAGCCGCTCGATTTAAATAGCGAACAAATTGGTTGCTCATGAAAATGAACATTAAAATGGTTGTTAATGCAGCTAGAGTAATAAAAACTTCTCTGGCTAAATAGCGAAAAATAAGCACGCGGATCGATATGCCTTTTAAAGTGAATTTCTCATTATATTAGAAATCGCATCCCTAGCAAATTTAGAGTAACCGCTACTAATAAAAAACCCCGTCAGCATAAACTAACGGGGTTAATGAAATGTTACAGATTATTTTACTTAGCAGCTGCTGCTTTCTTTTCTTTCTCTTTAGCAATCACTGCTTCAGCAACGCTGGTTGGGCAAGGAGAGTAATGAGAAAACTCCATGGAGAATTGACCACGTCCAGAAGTGAGTGTGCGTAAAGTACTAATGTAACCGAACATTTCTGAAAGAGGTACATCAGCTTTAACACGTACACCACTTGCGGTGGGCTCTTGTCCAGAGATCATACCGCGACGACGGTTCAAGTCACCAATTACGTCACCTACGTTCTCTTCTGTACTATAAACGTCAACTTTCATGATGGGTTCAAGTAACTGTGGAGAAGCTTTTGGTATGGATTGACGGAAAGCACCTTTAGCAGCGATCTCAAACGCAATCGCTGACGAGTCAACTGGATGGTAACCACCGTCTCTAAGATTGATTGAAACGTCCAATACAGGGAAACCAGCCAATGTTCCGCTGCCCATCATAGAACGGAAACCTTTTTCAATAGCAGGGAAGAACTCTTTAGGTACGTTACCACCCACAACGGATGTTACGAACGTGAACCCACTGTTTGGTTCGCCTGGCTCAATGGTGTAATCAATCTTACCGTATTGACCAGAACCACCTGATTGTTTCTTATGGGTATAGCTGTCTTCAATCGCTTTGGTGATGGTTTCACGATAAGCAACTTGTGGTTGACCTACGACCAACTCAACATCATAAGTACGCTTCAGAATATCCACTTTAATGTCCAGATGTAACTCACCCATACCGCGAAGAATAGTTTCACCAGAATCAGGATCTGTTTCTACTCTGAACGTTGGATCTTCTGCCACCATTTTACCAATCGCAACACCCATCTTTTCAGTTGAGCCTTTATCTTTTGGTGAAACAGCGATAGAGATAACTGGCTCTGGGAATACCATCGCTTCAAGTGTACATTCGTTATTAGGATCGCAAAGCGTTTGACCGGTACGTACGTTTTTCATACCTACAATAGCAATGATGTCCCCTGCTTCAGCACCTTGTAATTCAATTCTCTCATCAGCCTGCATCTCAACCATACGGCCTACGCGTTCAGATTTACCTGTAAAGGAATTAAGAATGGTATCTCCCTTATTCAATTTTCCAGAGTAAATACGTATGAACGTTAGAGCACCGAAACGATCGTCCATAATTTTGAATGCCAATGCTCGGAATGGTTCTTCAGGAGAAACCTTAGCAAACTCACCGTTTGGCTTACCTTCAACATCCGTCAATGGTTGTGGATTAACTTCATGTGGAGCAGGTAAGTAGTCAACAACAGCATCCAATAATAACTGCATCCCTTTGTTCTTAAAAGCTGAACCGCAGTAAGTTGGGAAGAACGCTAATTCAAGCGTACCTTTACGAATGCAGCGCTTGATGTCTTCAATCGAAGGCTCTTTCCCTTCTAGGTACCCCATCAGTAACTCATCATCCATTTCAAGTGCTGTTTCAATGAGCATGCTACGGTACATTTCAACATCGTCTTTCATATCAGCTGGTACGTCGGTAACGCTGTAGTTTTCTGGTTGTCCAGTTTCATCCCATACGTAAGCTTTACGGGATAATAAATCTACAACCCCAACGAAGGTATCTTCAAAGCCGATCGGCAAGGTCATAATTAATGGATTTGCGCCCAATACTTTTTTCACTTGGTCGGTAACTTTCAAGAAGTTAGCACCGATGCGGTCAAGTTTGTTTACGAAAATCAAACGAGATACTTTAGAATTGTTCGCATAACGCCAGTTGGTTTCTGATTGAGGCTCAACCCCGCCAGAACCACAGAATACTCCAATACCACCATCGAGTACTTTGAGAGAACGGTAAACTTCTACTGTGAAGTCCACGTGTCCTGGTGTGTCGATGATATTGAAACGATGACCGTTCCAGAAACAGCTTACTGCAGCTGATTGGATGGTGATGCCGCGCTCTGCTTCCTGAACCATAAAATCGGTTGTCGACTCACCTTCGTGAACCTCACCCATTTTGTGGATTTTACCAGTAAGTTTAAGAATGCGCTCGGTCGTAGTAGTTTTTCCAGCATCTACGTGGGCGAAGATACCAATATTTCTGTAAAGGTTTAAATCATTCATAGCAGTCATATACACTTAAAATGGGTTAAAAATAGTCGCGTATTATACAGTATTATATCTGGATTTGCACCGGATCCGGGCAAGGAAATTAATAAAATACATAATAAAGTTAATAAAAATCATTATAGACCATAAAAAGAACATTATATGCAATAGCTACCCCAAGATCAGAAGAAAAGAAAACACATTGAATATATTTTATGCAGTAGGTAAAATTTAGGCCTTTGTAATAGTTAGCGAGTAAGAACGTGAAAGAAGAACATCGTAAAAAGTTGCATAATGTAATTAGATTCTAATACTGCGAGCATCGATTTTATTTGGTGCTCGCGCAAAGTAGCGCTCGCTTTAATTTTCTAGGATAATCAGTTTATACAACTAATGATTATTAGCTATGCCCCCTAGAATTGATTTTTATTTATTAAAAGATGAAACCACTGAAGCTAAATGGCCTATTGCTTGCCGTTTACTAGAAAAAGCCTACCACTTAAAACACAACGTATTTGTTTTCTGTAGTTCACAAAAAGATGCCGAATACATAGATGAGTTGCTATGGACTTTCAAAGATGACAGCTTCATTCCCCACCATCTACAAGGAGAAGGCCCAGAGCCCCCTCCCCCAATCCAAATAGGCCTCAGCGAACCAAAGGGTTTTAGTGACATTTTACTAAATTTGTCCACGACAATACCGCCCTTCTACAACCGTTTCCGCCGAGTTATGGAAATAGTCGCCAACCTAGAATCGGCCAAAGAAATCAGCCGCCAACATTACCGCGAATACAAAGCAAACGGCTGCACACTACACACCCATCAAATTGAACCAGTTGTTTAATAGTGTCGTTGAGCAAAGCTAAAACGAAAACAACAAAAAATAAGTAAATAACCGTCAGATAGACCAATAATTTAATAGTGTCGGTAAGCAAAGCGAAACGAAAACAACAAAAAAAAAGTAAATCACAGTCAGATTTGAGTGCAGGTTGCACGATCTCATAAGTGTAAAAAGCGCAGCATACACCAGTATGTGAGCATTTTTTCACTTATGAGATCGTGCAACCTGCACCAAATATGGCTGTTATTTTGTGGGTTCGGTTAGGCCGGAGTTCACATCTGGCGGCTCACTCATAGGTTTGTAACTGTGATCAACACGAATTGGCGTACCACGATTAACTTGTATGGTCGGACCAACACTTGAACCTGGACCACGGAATCTATCCATATGAGTAGTAACCGTTAAATTATAATCGGAGTCATTGTTCCATCCCCAAGTTTTATCTTCCGGTGGAGGTGAGTCCTCTTTATAATTCGAACCGAAATTTGCTCCCGGCTGTTCTTGTATTTGGACAGCAAAAACTGATTGCATCAATAATAAACAAACAATTGCTATAATTTTTTTCATTATTGCCATCCCTTATGACAAAACGATTCATACCTTTAGTATGGTATAATTTTTAGCAAATTGTCTAATAATTATGATTTAAAGCGTTGTGACAAATATTGCGCTACGGCTCTAATACCCATGGCTTCACCACCTTCGGGCTTTCCTGGTTTCGTCGCAAGGTTCCATGCCATGATATCAAAATGAACCCAGCTAATATTTGGTTGGATAAATTTATTCAAAAATAGTGCAGCTGTTATGGCACCACCGTAAGGAGACGGGCTTGCATTGGAAATATCAGCCACAGTTGAAAGCAACAAGCTTTCATAATTTTTGTACAATGGCAATTGCCACACAGGATCATCTACTTCCAATCCACAACTCACGAGCTCTTGTGCCAAATCATTTTCATTGGTGAACATCGCTGAAATTTCAGTTCCTACAGCCGTGCGTGCCGCTCCTGTCAAAGTTGCAAAATCGAACACTAAATCAGGTTTCTCCTCACACGCTTTCACCAAAGCATCCGCCAAAATTAGTCTGCCTTCAGCATCCGTATTATCAATTTCAACCGTAAGACCATTGCGCATGGTAAGTATGTCGCTTGGCCTATAAGATTGACTGCTAACTGAGTTCTCTACAGCGGGAATTAAAATCTGTAAACGAATTGGCATATTACGGCTCATGATCCATTGTCCTAAACCGAGAACATGAGCGGCCCCAGCCATGTCCTTCTTCATCAAGCGCATTCCTGAAGCCGGTTTTAAATCTAAGCCGCCAGTATCAAAGCAAACACCTTTGCCCACTAAAGTAACTTTAGGATGACTAGGATCTCCCCACTTTAATGACAATAAACGTGGTTCTGTTGCAGAAGCTGCACCGACCGCGTGAATAGCAGGAAAGTTGTTCTCCAATAACTCTTTACCTACCCATTGTTGGCATTCCGCATCAAACTTCTTTGCAAGATTGGATAAAGCATCACCCAATGCTTGGGGGTTAAGATGATTTGGCGGCGTATTTATAAGATCACGTACTAAATATATGGCATTAGCTTCGTCGAGAACGTGGTTCATCAGATCTCCAGGTACGCACAAAACTCTGGGCGCCCATTCGGAAACTTTGTAGCGGTCGAAGGTATACTGCGCTAAAGACCAAGCCACCATAGTTCTTTGTGAAATAGTACCACTCACTTTGTAAATTCCGGGAGGTAAGCGATTAATAGCTGAGGCCAGGGCTAGAGTTTCATCTCCTTGACCACCGCCAACCAGAACCTTGCTTAGAACACCTTCGCTAGAATAAATGAAAGCAGTCTCGCCATATTTCCCTTTGAACTGCTGAGTATTCATTACGCTGCGCTCGAATGAAGATAATGTCTCCTTCACTTGTTCGCAGTGAGCTTCACTGATTAAGGTTACAAGAAGTACATTTTCACTATTCGTTTGATAAAAAATCTCAGCTTGCATCGTTACTCCTTAATTTGTCCGCGAAATTGTCCCGGCCGCATGCCGCAGATCAATAATGTCATTGCATAGATTAGAGCTGCCACAGCTACATGTCCTACTAACACACTAAGCCTAGTTACCATACGCATACTCAACCAATAGGATACATCGCCTACCATAGCTACTAAATAAACACTCATAACAGCGTTGGCAACAATTAGTTGCAACACAAAACGCCCCCATTTTGCAGAGGGTTGGTAAATACCACGTCGCAAGAGTAAATATAATAAAATCCCACAGTTCACATACCCCGCAATCGAGGAAGCCAGTGTTAAACCAGCATGAGCTAAAGGCCAAATTAATAGAGCGCACAGAATGGTATTAATCACCATGGTCAAAGCGCCAACCTTTACGGGAGTTTTGATATTTTGCTGCGCATAGAAACCTGAAGCTAAAACTTTTACCAGCATGAACGCGGGCACGCCCAAACCATAAGTAAATAAACTTTTATAGGTTTGGATCACATCATTTTCGGAAAAATGCCCGTATCCAAAGCAACTAGCAATTATCGGCATTGCAAATAAAGCTAAGCCTAAGCCAGAGGGAAGTCCTATCAATAGCAACAGTCTCAATCCCCAATCCAAAGCTCTTGAAAACAGGATACCGCTATTACCAGCATGTTGACGAGATAAATGCGGCAGAATTACCGTAGCAATAGCCACACCAAAAACACCCAAAGGAAAGTCAGTTAATCGGTCAGTATAAAAAAGCCAAGAAACACTACCAACTTTAAGGAAGGAAGCAAAAATGCTGTCGACCATTAAGTTGATTTGTGCGATTGAAACGCCAAACAAAGCGGGAACCATGAGTTTGAGAACTCTTTTTACCCCAGGATCTTGCAACGTGAAGCGCGGCCTTACCAACAAATTTCGCTGGTAAAGGAATGGAATTTGGAACAAAAGTTGCAAAACACCTGCAAGTAATACACCCCATGCCAAAGCTACAATTGGGACTGAAAAGCGTGGACTCAGATAGACTGCTGCTACAATCATAGCAATATTGAGCAACACCGGCGTAAACGCAGGCACACCAAAATAACCATACGTATTTAGAATTGCGCCGGCCATAGCGGTTAATGAAATTAGCATCAGATATGGGAATGTTATTCGCAGCATTTCACTGGCAAGAGCAGATCTACCCGTATCCTCACCAAATCCTGGAGCAAATAAAAACACGATCACAGGGGCTAGTAAAACACCAATTACGGTCACTAACGATAGAGCAGCACTTAAGGTCCCTGCAATCCTGGCCAAAAAAAGTCTTACTTCGTTTGCATTTCGCGTCTTTTGATACTCTGCAAGCACAGGGACAAAAGCTTGTGAGAAAGCACCCTCAGCAAATAATCGCCGCATAAAATTGGGGATTCGGAATGCGATAATAAAAGCGTCCATCCCTGCTTGGGCGCCGAACAGATTAGCAATGATCATATCGCGCGCAAATCCCATCATCCGTGAAAAAAATGTCATCACAGATACTATTGAAGTGGATTTTAATAAGCTTTGCCGCTTGTGAGTTAAGGTTGGTTCAGACACTGACATAATAATTAGTAGCAATACAAAACAATAATAATATACCCAAACCTCGAAACTTACGACATTTTCTAGAATCCACTGCAAGTACATTACACTTTACAGTGCATTTATGGGCGCTGAGCGTATTTGTTGGTTTCGTTGTCTTTTTTTGAGACACCTGGGAATCTATGCCTTTAGGCAATAGTATTTCCTTTCTTTTTTAAATAGATTTGATACTTTTTTTGTGATTTAATGTTTAGTCGAACCTTGACAATTTATCCTATTTTAGGCATGATTAATCTCTTTTGTGATATTATTAGAATTTGTGGAGATTGTAAGTGGCAAACATTAAGTCAGCTATCAAGCGTGCGCGCCAAAATATTAAACTGCGTCAACATAATGCAAGTGCGCGTTCAATGTACCGAACCTTCGTTAAGAACGTACTTAAAGCAGTAGAAGCCGGTGATCAAGAAGCAGCTGAAGCTGCCTACGCTAAAGCTCAACCCATCATTGACAAAGCTGCATGTAAAGGCCTCATACATCAAAACAAAGCTGCCCGTATTAAAAGCCGCCTGGTAGCGCGCGTTAAAGCCATGGCTGCTTAATCCAGCGTTTCCGTTGCTCTAAGTCCGTAAAACACCGAACCGGGATTTATATCCGGTTCGGTTCTATATTTTCTTATCTACATTAGCAAATCCAAATAGTACTAACATCAATACAGTACTTTACTCCCCAGCTACGAGTTTCAAAATTTCATACGACGCTGCACTACTGCACATTATTATATTGCAGTAATTAACTATATGGACATGTCAATTCCATAGAAGCCAGGATTTTGATAAAATATATTGTTGGGTTGATGATCTGCAGGATCGCCCCATATTTGAAAATATTTCTTTTACTAGTTCCGTGAAGTTTATTCGCACATGGACTCAGCTCAAATTTTTAATTTCACTTCAATCTGCTCCCTCTCCCGCGAAGGACATTATCATACTACTCAAATTCCTTGCGCGGGAGAGGGAGCATATCGATGCTAACTGAAAAATCTGAGCCCATATTGATGGTGAGAAAGCTGCAATGAATTTCACGGACGTTGTCTTGATTCTTAAAAAAATATTTTCAAATATAACACAATCCTTCAGGTCAATACCCCAACCTACCAAACCCTTCCCCCCCTCTTCAAACATCTTATCCTTTGTTTACTGCGACCTCAGTGCGCAAAGCGAAACGAAAGCCATCCCCAAGATCGAGGCGACTTCGGTGCGCAAAGCGAAACGAAAGCCATCCCCAAGATCGAGGCGACTTCGGTGAGCAAAGCGAAACGAAAGCCATCCCCCAAGATCGAGGCGACTTCGGTGAACAAAGCGAAACGAAAGCCACAAGCCAATCACGGAGAGACCAAGAACCGTCAGATTTGAGTGCAGGTTGCACGATCTCGGGGGAGAAAAAAGCGCAGCATACAAAAGTATGTGAGCATTTTTTCTCCCCCGAGATCGTGCAAGATGCGCCAAATATGGCGGTTCTTAACTGAGGATGTTTTGGGGAAGGTTCAAATTCAACTGCTCATAAGCACGCTTAGCCGGTGTGTATTGAGGGAATTGAGTAGTTATCTGATTTAAAATCACACGAGATAACTCTTCATTTCCTCGATTCCACTCATTCAACGCATCTAGATACAGAAGATCCGGTTCTTGATCGGCTAGCACAGGTGAACGATTTGCTGGAAGTGGCTCTATAAAACTGACCCGCTCTTGAGTCGACGCATCTAAACGTTGCAGCGCAACTTTTGCCTGTTGACTGCCATTATCTACTGCTTGTTGCAGTAATTTTTTGCCTTCTGCCGGCAATCGCTCTCCTGCGGTTCCCTCAAAGTAGAAGGTAGCCAGTTGATATTGCGCATAGGGATTATTCAATGCTGAAAGCGCTTTATACAGCTCAGCTGCACGTTGATGATTAATGTCTACGCCTATTCCATACTGATACATTCTCGCCAAAGCCATCATTGCTTTTGCATCACCTTTTTGCGCAGATTGCTCATAGTATTTGATAGAGTCATCAAAATCGAGTTTAGTTCCTACGCCAGTTTCTGACATTAAACCTAATTGATATAAAGCGTCTCTATCACCCTTTTCAGCTGCTTTTCTATACCAATTTAAAGCCTGTTGATGATCACGAGGGCCAGCTATTCCATTAAAATAGAAACCAGCTAATTGCACCATAGCTTGGGTATGACCATCCTCAGCAGCTTGCAAGTACAAGTCTTTTGCTTTTGCCGCATTTACAGGCTCACCCTTCCCTTTCTCATAAATTAAGCCAAGATTGTATTTACTAACGGGATCATTTGCTTTTGCCCCCAACTCATAGCCTAATTTAGCCTGTTCATAGTTATCTTCCACAGTGTCATATAGAAAGCCCAATGCAACAGCTGCAGGAGCGTATTGTTCTTGTGCTTTACCATACCAGTTTTTAGCTTGAGCATAATCAGGTTGTGGAGCAGTCCATGCTAGTTGATAGAGTCGTCCTAGAAGATATTGGGCGATAGGTTGGCCTTGTTCAGCGGAGATTGTATACCATTTTTGCGCTGAAATTTTGTCAACGGGACCAGCTAGCCCTTGTTCATACATATACGCTAATTTGAGTTGGCCTTCTTTATCACCTTTTTCCGCAAAACGATTGTAGATATCTCGCGCTTGTTGCATTTTCTGTTGGTCATTACCTAATGATAAATAGTAGTCGGCCAATAATAATCCAGCTTTGCTATTTCCTAAAGCCAGTGCTGTATCCAGTTCTGGTAAAAATTGTTCATTATTATCACGCTTGAGCACTGATAAATTGAGATTTGCATATGAAAATCCAGCATTAGCGGATTGTTGTAATAGGTTACGCCCACGTTCTTTATCTTGACTGATGTTCTTACCTTCACTTAAGTAAGTTCCAAAGATAAATGAACTTACAGGATTTGCAGTTGCCTGTTGATACCAGTACATTGCTTGCACAGGATTAGCTTCAACTGAAATTCCGCGATCATAAAGAATACCTAACAACAAGGCAGCTTGACCATTCCCTTTACTGGCTTCCTTTTTAGCAACTGCGAAAACCTGTGCTTGCTTTTCTTTATCATTTTCCATCGCATTGAAGAATGCTAAAGGAAGCTCGGCTTGAGCAACATTTTCGACCACTGCGCCGCGATATAAACTCTTGATCAGTTGATTTCGTTTGGTTTTGGCCATAACACTAATATCAGCAGGTTTTTCATGTAACAACATTTCTGCTAGACGATATTGCGCTGGACCATAATAGTTATCAGCAGCCAAATAATACATTAATTCAGATGTTTCAAGATCGGGCGGAATGACTTCCACGCCTTTGGCATCACGGTAGCCTTTCTCCCAAATCAAACCTAAAGCAAATTGAGCGTGCGCGTTGCCTTTGAAGGCAGAGCGGGTTAACCATCCAATTGCATTCTCATAATTTGGCTCAGTAACCTTACCTTCAAGATACAGCAATCCCAAATTGTATTCAGCTCGTAAATCTTTTTGGTCAGCTGCCAGACGATACAAATAAATTGCTTGCTGCACATTTTTATCTACCCCAATCCCCTCTTGATATAGCTGTGCCAGAGTGAATTGCGCCGCCGGAATTCCAAGCACCGCTTGGTTATGTAAGCGCATGAGCGCATTATTCTTTGGTAATGTTTTGGTTACAGCAGTGTCCAGCTCGGCAAAGTAGTCAAAGTCCTGTAAGTCATCAAAATTAGGATATAACGTAACAAGTGCAGGACTATTAGGGACTAAAGGAATCGTTTGCTCATTCGTCGCTTGGGTTGGGACTTTGGCAGAACTTGAATCCAAATGGAAGTCTATAGGATATTTGGGAATATGAGTAAAGGCTTCTTTGGTATTAACAGTCCCTGACAACGCATCATAAAATTCACTGATATCAATAGTATTTGGTTCAACCAGAGCGAATTTCGGAAGATAAATTTCATTTCTAGTAACCGATACCATCTGCGGTGCTGGATTATAATTATTTTCCTTTAAGGCGTTTTTATTACTCCACGCTGTTAGAATACCCTGCAACTGATAATCAGTATTAGCAAATGTTTGTGCTTCCCCATTAGTTAACCATTCGGCCGCAGCACGTTGAATTCCCTGAGAAGAGTTTTGTCTTTGCAACGAGGCATCAGCCTCTTCTTTCCACTCATTAGCTAATGAGTCATCTTTAGGAACTACTTGACCGACCTGGTATAGATTAGACAATGCAAGTTGCGCATCCATTGAACCATTTTGCGCTGATTTTAATAACCACAAATACCCTTGTTTAGGATTATAGTCAGGCGTATTAGGTTGAGTTAATAGTTTAGAAAGTGCTATTGCAGCTGGGGGATAGTCTTTTTTAGCAGCTTTGGTATACCAATCTTTGGCTGCTGCTGGATTATTTGCTTGCTGAGAAAGGACACCCATTTGATAAAATGCAGGTAGGTAATTCTTGGCAACTGCCATATCCAGCAATTCTTTGCTTTTTACTAAATCTTTAGGTACTACACCATTACCAACAGCATACAGCTCCCCTAATAGGGTTATCGCTTTAGGGTTGCCCTGGCCAACGGCTTTGTTTAACCAAATTAACCCTAATTTTTTATTAGCAGCTTGGCGGCTATCTAGAAAATGCTCTGCTAAGGCGTATTGAGCAATGGAGTCGTTGTTTCTTGCAGCCGCAATTAAATATTTTCGCGCGGTGTCATCGTTTTTCTTTACGCCAAGTCCGAATGTATACGCTGCAGCACAGTACATTTGAGCTTGTCTATCATTCGCATCGGCTGCTTTTTTATACCAACTCAATGCTTGTTCAGGGTTATTATCTCGCAACAACGCATAACTGCCCATAATTTTTTGCGCGGGTAGATATCCTTTTTCCGCTGCTAGCCCAAAATTTCTTAAAGCTTGGGTATTATTTTTTAAAGTCCCATACCCATATAGATTCATTCGCCCTAGATAATAATCCACGATAGGATCATTGTTGGGCGATAGCTCCGTTGCCGCTTGAACATAGCTTCCCAGCCGATAATCCTCAAGACCATCTCCTGCGTATGCAGCTTGGGCTCCCGCAGCAGCAAGCAGATAGAACCATGGCATGAGCGATTTCATTTGAGTCCCCTTATCAATAACCTTTATTCAATATTCCATACTTAGATTTAAGTTCACGCAAAATCTATTGAGGAATAATACCGTAATGAACAACATCACTAACCGCGCCATTTCTGGAATTACTTTTGACTATCCAGAGATTACCGCGATTGTTTAATCCAAATCTAACATTAACAAATTCACACACTCTCACGGTATCTGCACAATCCACTATTTTTCCATAGGGCTTACCGTTATTAATGGTACAAATATACTTCAAATATTTTTCATTGGTGGCTAAAACGCCCCATTGTTTGGGTTGAATAACGTTATTTAAGAACATGGTGGTAGTACTATCATCACCGCGCATGTTGTATAAATTAACTGGTTCAGACTTTGTATTTAGAACAAAATAAATTGAATTTCGTTCACCAGCAGCATCAGGAATGAACTCTAATACTTTGAGCTGGAATTGATAACCCAAATCCTGGCAACCCAGAGGGTTACGTTGCTCTTCTTTGGCAGCTTGTTCATCTGCCTTTGTAACCGCCCAGGAGTTTCCCAAAAGAAGAAAACTGAGAGCACATAAAGCAACGGTCTTACTATTAATTTTGCTCATCTTGGGCTCCCTTTTTACTTGCAAATTGCGTATTCGGTGCAGTCAATGGGCGAACTACCACTTTAGTACCTAGATTATGATTACGTTCTGCATTTGAAGATTCTACAAAGTTCTCGTTCAACCATTTAGCATCGCGGGTAAACATTCTAATGCAACCGTGACTTGCTCTATAGCCGGGAATATCCTCCGATCCATGCAATGCCACTCCTTTATGGAAGTACATACAATAGGGCATTTTTGCGCCCCCCCTTCCTAGAGGGAACAAATCAGAACTACAATTTACCCCTTCACGGCTAAATACACGGAATATACCGGTGAGCGATCGGCAGGTTGGACTGCTATTATCAGAGCATCTGTCAGCGCCTGAAGAAATTGGCCCCCACTTAACCAAGTTGCCATTCGCGTCGTAAGCGGCCCAAGCTAATTTATCCTGATCGACAATAATTTCCTTTTCATCCGATGCAATTTTTAAAGGAAATGGAGATAAAGAAAAAATTGTTGCATGTTGCAAATCAACAGGAACCACAATTTCCTTACCAGGATAAATATAGTTGTAACTGCGGTTAATACGCTGCACTAAATCGCGTTGTTGCTCATCAGGAAATAAACGTTCCCAGGCTTCTCCAGAACCTACCTTAAGACACTTATATTCTGGGTAACTGCATAACCCTAGACCGTAATAGAGAGGAACTTCTGCAGCTTTAACACCCACAGAAATCGTAAGGGTTAAAAAGGCTATTAACAATTTATTTAGTTTCATGGTCAGTCCCAATTGCTAGTAGAAAAAAGTCTCTTCTAAGTTTGTTTTCGGTCAAATTTAATAAAAGTTTAGTTTTATCATAACAGGACTGATAAAAACTCCAATACAGTATGAAAAAATGTTTTATATTAGCTATTTGGATAATCTAACTGACGAAAATTATGGCATTATGGGTGGAAATGTTGATAAATTTTGGTCGCCAGATCAATGCTTATTCCACGAATCTTTGCAATTTCCTCAATAGGCGCCTTTGCCAATTCGCGTAAACCACCAAAACGTTTCAATAAGGCTTGGCGTCTTTTTGAACCGATTCCTTCGATGGTTTCTAAGGAAGAATCCAAACGTGCACGTTGTCGTTTTTGTCGATGAAATGTTATGGCAAATCGATGTGCTTCATCTCGAATGAATCGTAGCAAATGCAAAGCCGGAGAGTCTTGTGGTAGTATTAGCTCCTTTGTAGTATTTGCTAAAATAAGCTGCTCCCACCCTGCTTTGCGAGTTGGACCTTTTGCAATGCCTAATAAATTAACTTCAGATAAATTTAGAGAAGCCATTACCCGCTCTGCGATAGATAATTGACCTTTACCACCATCAATAATCACTAGGTCGGGCATCAATCCACCATCAGCTGCTTTTTTAAACCGTCGCATAAGTACTTGCTCCATAGCAGCATAATCATCCCCTTTCGTCACACCTTGAATATTAAAACGTCGATATTCACTTTTAAGAGGTCCTTTGCTGTCAAAAACCACACAGGAAGCCACAGTGGCTTCCCCTTGAGTATGACTGATATCAAAACACTCCATGCGTTGGATGGATGGTATATCTAAGGCTTGCTGCAAGGCCTCATACCTGTTTTGTAAAATTATTTCTGACTGCGCATGTTCGCTAATAGCGAGTTTTAGATTGTTACAAGCAAAATCCATCCATCTAGCCTTCACGCCTCTAGGCTTAGTTTGAATTACACACTGTTTACCACGCAATTTAGTTAACATTTCTTGTAACGCAAGCTGATCCATTAAGGGATGATCCGTTAAAATTAATGCAGGAATACGTTCAGGTGTATCAATATAGAAATAAGCTACGAACGCCAAAAATACTTGTTGCCAAAGTTCATCCTCGGCAGCAATTTCTGCAAATATTTGTTCGGGTACTGAAGGGAAATAACTTTGGTTAGCAAGTATTTGTCCATCTCGAACTGTAACGTATTGAATGCACGCAAATCCGGGGCACGCTTCAATGGCAATAACGTCCGCATCTCCACGTAATTGCACCATGCTTTGTTGTTCTTGAACTAGACGTAAGCTTTTAATCTGGTCTCGAAAACGTGCTGCGTCTTCAAATTGTAATTTAAGCACAGTATCTTCCATGCGCCGGGTTAACTCTTCGACGATGTCCTGACATTTTCCTTGTAAAAATCGAACAGCATCATTTATGGATTGTTGATAATCGGCTGCACTAATGTAGTTGGTGCAGGGAGCACTGCATCGTTTAATTTGATACTGCAGACAGGGCCGCGAGCGCCCAGTAAAGTAGCTATCACTGCAGTTACGAATTTTAAACACTTTTTGAATTAGACCTAAGGTCTCGCGCACAGCACCTACACTGGGGTAAGGTCCAAAGAATTGACCTTTTTGGGGTTTTTTCTTAAATCTTACCATCTCAATACGAGGGTATTGTTCATGTGCACTGACATGGATATAAGGATAAGATTTATCATCTCGCAAGAGTACATTATATTTGGGACGCAGCGATTTGATTAGATTACTTTCTAAAAGTAAGGCTTCTGTTTCACTGCGCGTAATGCTTACTTGTACACTATCAATTTGATTCACTAATGAGCGATTTTTAGCCCCTACGTTGCTTTTGGTGAAATAACTGTTGACGCGTTTTTTTAAATCACGAGCTTTACCTACATAAAGAACCACGCCCTCTTTATCGAGCATACGATAAATTCCTGGCTCAGTTGGTAATTGAGCTAGAACGGTTTTGATATCGTTACTTGGCACAGTGTCATTCATATATGGAAAAAGACGTAAACAGTCGAGGTTTTGTGCAAATTATAGCTTAAGAAAGAATGTGTTTCGAATCACTATTGCAGTGCATCCTGGGGTAACTCAATCACGCCATGCTTGATGGCCAAATAGGTAAGTTCCACATCATTTTTTATATTTAATTTTTCAAACATACGGTAACGATAACCATTAATGGTTTTTGTACTTAAAAACAATCGTTCGGCAATTTCTTGTACCGTCATGCCACTGGTAATCATAAGCATCACTTGCATTTCACGCTCAGATAATGCATCAAAGGGTGAGCCTTGAGTCGATTGCAAACTGTTAATTGCCATTTTCTGAGCGATTTCAGCGCTAAGGTATTTTTCCCCTTTAACCACCTTGCGAATAGCAGAAGCCATTTCTTCGGCTCCAGATTCTTTGGTGAGATACCCCATGGCGCCAAGTTGCAAGAC
>CAMAYX010000036.1 GCA_945862405.1 Legionella genomosp. 1 | reverse complement strand
GTCAGTAAATATGTTAATCGGGCGTTAGATAGCAATATATCCTGGCCTCTGCCAAACGATATGGATGAAAAAACATTGCTGGCGCGGTTACAACCCACCGTGCCAGTTAAATCCTGTTTAAATCACGCAATAGATACCATTAACTTTGCAAAGATTCATCAAGAGCTATGCCGCAAAGGGGTTACCCTGCAATTGCTTTGGGATGAGTACCAATCCGAGCAGGAAAACGCCCTGAGCTATTCTCGCTATTGCCATTACTATCGGCTGTATAAGAAAAGTTTAAAACGTTCCATGCGCCAAACACATAAGGCGGGTGATAAAGTTTTTATCGATTACAGCGGTCTCACGATGGATATTATTGACCCTGAAACAAACCAAATACGATCTGCTGAGATTTTTATTGGGGTATTAGGCGCGTCAAAATATACCTTTGCAGAAGCTACATGGTCTCAGCAGTTGCCCGATTTCATAGGGTCACAACGACGTATGTTTGAATTTTATGGTGGGGTTCCGGCTCTTGTGGTGCCTGATAACCTGCGCTCAGCTATTAGGCCCCATTTTACGGTCCGTGCCTTTTGGGGCCACTTTAAAATAAGTTCTTAGAAGACCAAGAGTCGGTAATAACGGCATTTAAATGAGCTTAATTTAATCGATATGTGCTTAATTTTTCATTGATGCTTGGGTGATTTTCTTGTCGCAATTTAAAACCAGGAACATTCGTATTTGTATTGCATCTGCTGCTGTGTCGTTTTAAATCAATCAACAATAAAATAATACAAATTATCCGCAAGTGGCCCCTGGTGGCACGAACCGTAAAATGGGGCCCTGCGACACGATGTCGTTGGATGAACTGTTTTACACACAAGGAAGTGAGATAAAACCCGCTGTACCGTCAGCGGTTTCCTACCTGACCATGCGTTCTTGGTAACGAGAGGGTCTGAAGCGTCAGGGACAACGTAGCCATGGGTTACCCATAGGAAGTATCGTGAGGTACAACCGAAACTGCTAGCATCAAGCGGTAAGGCGCTAGGAAGGAATGGTATGGTTAACATATGTGAATGCTGAGTAAACGCCGTGAGTTACAAGAAGCCAAAGATGCTGATAGGCTTCAACCAAAAGGTAAGCAGTCGGGATATGAATTGGCGCGTAGCATATCACGGTCAATAAGACTGCCGGTGGAATTGGCAAACCTAACCCATTCATCGTTCATCCAAAGGAACGTGGTAACTCCGTATGATGCCTTAGTCTAGGACAGCAAACCGTAAGGGATGCCTATCGTCATGCGGATGTGGGAGGCTGGAAGAAGCGAATGCTTGCTTGTAACGAGTAAGATAGGGCACGTGCCCAACACGAAAGTGTGCAGACGTCCAGCTGGTGTTGAACGCAAGATAATTTGAAGAATCGACCTTAACATGGGATCGCAAATGACAGCACAGGTAACCCTCGTGACTGGTGCCCCCAAAATGCGCGAGCTAACATGGGACGCCATTGATTGGCTCCGTGCCAAAGCAAACGTACGACGACTACAAATGCGTATTGCGCAGGCTTATCGTGATGGAAAGCAGGGCAAGGTAAAAGCTTTGCAATGGCTCCTCACACACTCGCAAAGTGCTAAATTACTGGCAGTAAAACGAGTGACAGAAAATCGTGGCGCAAAAACGCCCGGCGTTGATAAAGTGGTTTGGCGCACGGCCAACCAAAAGATGAAGGCTGTGTCGGCCTTAAAACGACATGGCTACCAACCCCAGCCGTTGCGACGGATTTACATCCCGAAGAAACAAACAGGGAAACTTCGTCCTCTATCCATTCCTGCTATGGCGTGTCGAGCCCAGCAAGCGCTATATTTGCTGGCGCTAGAACCTGTGGCGGAAACGATAGCCGATAAGAACGCGTATGGCTTTCGGCCATATCGTTCAACGGCAGATGCCATTGAGCAATGTGTCATGTTTCTTGCAAGACCAGGTTCTGCTCAATTCATCTTCGAGGGTGATATCAAAGCATGTTTTGATTAGGCATCTTGATACTCCTCTCTAAAATCCAAGTAGCTGATGTGCGTTTTGCTAGCAGCTTAAAGCACTGTTCTATGGCATCGTGAGTAGATCGTTTTGGTCTGAAGCCATAGGCATTTGGATCAGCCCTTTCTTCGGCAATAGGAACCAGAGCGGCATGCCATAATGCTTGCATGGCTCGGTCTTTTATCGTCGGGATAGAGAGAGGACGCATTTTACCCGATTTCTTTGGGATGTAGATTCGCCTTAAAGGCGAGGCTGTATAACCCCGTCTTTTAAGCAGCAATACACAACTCATCTTTTCTTTCTGTGTGCTTAAAATCGCACCATCAATACCCGGTGTTTTGCTACCTGTGCTGCTTGTAACTCGTCTTACTGCCAAACATCGGCTATAAAATGAGGCGGTCAGTAGTCGCTGCAAGACTTTCATCTTACCTCGCCGTCCTTCCCGTTCTGCCTTGGCGATACGCATTTGGAGCCTGAATACATGTGCTTTCGCCGTTGACCAATCTATTGCTTGCCACGTGCTACAGCGCGTTGCTGAAGATGCACCAGCAGTGTAACCTGCCGTCATTTGCGTTTCCTCATTTATTTAGGTTCTTCAAATTATCTCACCATTTTGGACCGGTCCGAAGTAGGCTCACTTTCGTGCCGAACGATTAACATTCGTATCTGGCTCATTACAAACCAGCATTAGCTTCATCGAACCTCCTTTACCTGCATGGCTATAGTGTTTCTCGCGATTCACTTTCCTTTTCCAAGGGGCCATACAGGCTTACCACGTTCCGCCATAAAAGCACGTGAACTTAGCCGCCTACTATAGACCGGGAGGCATTATTGACTGCGAGAAAGCTAACCCCCGACTTTCTCCTTCCTCCACTTACACGATAACAGCCTATTTTCGTGCATTCCCCATCACGGCCTTTCATCATAGGTTCAGATGCCTTCGGCCTATTCACTACCTTGCGCTTACCCGAGTTTAGGCTCTCAGGAAGATCGTCCGCTCACGCTTTTGATCCCACACTTGCGTGTTTTACTTCGTTGTCCGATCCGCTCTTTATTGGGGGTATGGGAGTAGCGGAACGTAAAACCGGGTTAAGGAATTATCTTGAAGTATTTCGTAGTGGACGCAGCTTACCTTTGCTAATAGCTTCTGAAATAATGAAGAAATATCGACCAAGCATGTTGATGTGCTTATAAATTAATGGGGATAGTCTGGCTACATCTTCATCCAACACACAAAACCCTTCTTGACGAAGTTCGGTAAGTATTGCATCGATATAAATAGTATTCCACAATATGATTATATTTAATACCAAGCCAAGCGTGCCTAATTGATCCTCTTGGCCCTCTCTGTATTTTTGACGTAACTCTCCACGTTCACCATGGAAAACTTTTCGAGCTAAACTATGCCTTCCTTCTCCACGATTGAGTTGTGTTAATATTACTCGACGCTTAGACTCATCATCGATATAGTTCAAAACGTGTATTGTTTTTGCGATTCGTCCCAACTCGGCGATCGCTTTAGCCAATGGAGTTGGTCTTTCTCCAACTTGTAATGTTCTCATAATGCCTGTTGCTGAAACTTTACCCAATTTAAGTGAACCTACAAATCGAAGCATGTCATCCCAATTTTGCGTAATTAACACAGGCTTTAACTGGTTTTCTGAGATATCATTCAGCAAACCATAATCAGCCTCAGCGTCAACTCGCCAAAATCTCGTGCTACCTGTATCAGCAATACGCGGACTAAATCTATAGCCCAGCAAAAGAAATAATCCAAAAACAACATCGCTATAGGCACCGGTATCTGTCATGATTTGTGTGGGTTGCAATTCAGTTTGTTGTTCAAGAACTACCGCAAGTAATATTAAACTATCACGTAGTGTACCAGGAACACACATTGCGTTTAACCCACTGAATTGGTTTGAAATCATGTTATACCACGTCACACCTTTTTCCCGGCCGTAATATTTTGGATTGAATCCAGCATGAACACTCTGAACAGGAACTACAAACCGCATTCCATCTGCAGAAGCAACCTCCCCACCACCCAATTGTAGTGCAAAAGGAATTTTACTTTGCACAGATACGAGAACCGCATTTGCGCTGCTAAGCGATTCATTACGAATATAATTTTGATCAACCCAAAGTAACCGATCAAGTTTAAGTGCCGGCACAGCCTCGTTTACCATTGGTTCTATTCCAGTGTTGCATGCTCCAGCCAACAATACAGCACACAAACTAATATCAAAATCATCAATTCGTGTTTTTGTTTCGCTAATATGAGTAAATTCATCAGCAAGTTTTGTACGAGCAACCATCTCCAGTAAAATATCCGGCAAATCAACTTGTGGTAGCCGTTTTTCGACTTCATTGCGCAAAGCAATTAATGTGTCTGGTTCGTCCAGCTTATCAAGAGGAGTTAAAATAAGGCTGGTTTTATTATCCACTTGCTCAAAACGAACGGATGGGTTATTGCTTAACCGCGCTGCTACAGCACGATAAGTTTGATCCAATTCTTTTATATACTCAGTAAGAGTAGGCCCCGGATCAACTGAAAGCCCCAGGGTTCGACAAATGATAGGGCGAGTTGTTTCCCATTCATGCCCATCTAATAATCCAGCGCGTGGATCTCTATAATGCCAACTTGAATTTACAAACACATCGCGCCTGCGTAAGGCCAGCTCTAATTCATCCAATATACAAAACGTGTATGCGCAATGGTCAATTGTATCGTCTTTATTGATGACATGCGCCTCCCATGCTTTTCGTACAACCGCGCGAGGAGCAGCAGGGAGTGGTTTTACTCCCGTTTCTTTCGCTTTTAACCATTCAAAAGCATCAACAACAGGCCTACCTGCTGGGTTTGATTCGAACTCAACATGTTTTAACAAAGCGGGTAAAAAACGCCGTACACCGCGATAATTTTTTTTCAACTCCATAAAGTAGACATCATTTTCCGGCCTAACCAGTTCGATAACTTTGTTTAAAGCTAGTTCAAGTATTTCTCGAGAGGTTTGTTCGAATATTTTGTCACGTATTTTATTATCAGGTAATTCTACATCCAAAACAAACAGGCAAGCATCGGCTAATTTTGTTGCTGATTGGTCTAAATCCTTCAGGCTTCGTTGTCGAGTTTTTTTATCTTCTTTTTTTGCACGATTAAATAATTGTCGTAATAACATCCCAAGTACGTCAAGTACATCATCTTGTGCAGCAGTTTCCAAGCCATGCATAAATGCAACAAGGGTAGCCAATTTTCTTGGAGATTTTAAGCGGCTAATCGCTGTAACTTTAGCTGTTGCTGCGAAGCGGGCCAGGGTTGCTAAACGACTTGGTGGAATGCGTGCTTTATCAGGGAGATTAATATCAATGTTACGGATTTCTTGCAAGCGTGAAATGGCACGATGCAACGAATTTCCACTAACCCTTACAGGCCCTGTACGTAATCGCTCAAGGAATGACATGCCGCTATTTTTTTCAACGACAAGCAATTCATTTAATCGTGTTTTCTGTTCAACTGTTAGATCTTTAACCAATATATTCCATAAACGGTGTTCCATACGGCTACGCACGCGCGCAATTAATCTCTCAAGAGTACTGATTCCTGGGAGTAATATTTTATTCACCAACAACCAATTTTTAGCTCGGTCAAACAGAACTCCTGGGCGTTCTGTGCCTGTCCAACAAAGCTCGCAAAGCCAGCGGCTCAGACGGAATCCAATTATTGGATCAGTAATGTCGCGATAACCATAGTACTCACAAATTTCGTTAGCATGATCCCATCGTTGTTCCCCAGTACGGTATTCATGAATATTTTCGAGCTCACTAATATTTAATTTAGCGGCCATTGCTTGTATAACAAGATCCGGAAGATCCATTGGATCTTCTAAAAATGTTCCAAGGAAACGGACTGTTCCAAGCTGAAGAGCAAATCCAAGTTTGTTGTGGTTCCCGCGTCGACGCATAAGTAATATTTGATCATCATCGCTCATATGAAAAAAACACGCCAATTCCTTATCTGTTGGAGCGCCAATGTAGCGACCATAATTATTACGTTGATCTTCGGTCAAAAAACTTACAGGCATAAACAAAATCCCACTTTGTATCTATCATTAGATGTAAGGGCTCGCTTTCATAAACACATGGGCTCGCACTTATCGCAAAAAATGGGCTCACATTAATTGACTCTATCCGAAAATCTCGACTCACATTAAATGACTTTATAAATTACCTGGCTCACATTATTTGCACTTGGGCTCACAATAATGATTTTATCGCCATGCCCGTTTCACCAGAAAAACGTTCGTTTTATATACGCTCTTTACTATCACAACACATTTTTTGACTATAGTCTTGAATCTATATAGCATATAACCTATATTTTAAATAGGATATAACATGTGGGTAATTGAAACGACGGATACTTTTGATGAATGGTTTGATGTCTTAGATGATGCTAGCAGAGCTAACGTACTGGCATCAATCATCGTGCTTCATGAGAAAGGACCTATGCTGTCCAGGCCATATGCAGATACTGTTAATGGTTCATGCCATAGCAATATGAAAGAACTTAGGGTTCAAAGCAAAGGCGACCCGATTAGGGTGTTCTTTGCTTTCGATCCTAAAAGGAGAGGAATTTTGCTTTGTGCTGGCAACAAGGTGGGTAACGAGAAACGATTTTATGATGTGATGATCCCGATTGCTGACCGTGAGTTTACAGCGCATCTGGAACGTCTTAAAAAGGAGTAACTATTATGGCTAGAACGCTTGAACAGATTTTGGCAGTGGAAAAGCCAGAGGTTATTGCAGGGGCGCGGGAAAAAGCGACGGAAATACTGCTTAATATTCATTTAGCTGAGCTGCGCGAGCTTGTGCAAAAAACTCAAGTAGAAGTTGCTCAAACCCTTGGAATTAAGCAGCCCACAGTGGCGGAAATGGAAAAACATGGCAGAGATTTGAAACTTTCGTCTCTCAAACGTTATGTTGAGGCGACAGGAGGGAAGCTGCGTCTTGATATAGAGCTTCCCAATGGGACTCACTATGGGTTTTCTGTATAACATACTCCCATCGGCAGTGCGAACAAGGAAACTTCAAGATTAGTCTATTAGCTTATATTGATTTTCTCTATCGGTTATTTGATTTGTTTTGAATGATTTTTTATGAAAAATAAAACCGCCAAGAAAACGAACGTTTCTCTGGCGGGAGGGGCATGGCGATAAAATCATTATTGTGAGCCCAAGTGCAAATAATGTGAGCCATGAAATTTATAAAGTCATTTAATGTGAGCCGAGATTTTCGGATAGAGTCAATTAATGTGAGCCCATTTTTTGCGATAAGTGCGAGCCCATGTGTTTATGAAAGCGAGCCCTTACAATTAGACCCTGGTTTAGAGATGGAGGTCAGAAACTCAAAAAAATCTATCAATAGGTTTTGTTTTTTAATATGATAGGCATTCTATCACAAGTTCTAGATTCTAAGGATTGATAATGAATATTGGATACGCAAGGACGTCGACAACGGAGCAAATTGCCGGTTTAGAGGCGCAGTTGAAAGAACTTCAGTCTGCTTGCTGTGAAAAAATATTCAATGAGCAAATATCATCTTCTGTTATTAAGCGGCCAGAACTTCAAGCAGCGATGGATTTTGTTCGTGATGGAGATGTGCTTATTATTACTAAAATAGATCGGTTAGCCCGATCTGTTACAGATTTGCTAAGCATTATTCAACAATTAAAGAAAAAAAAAGTTGAAGTACGCATACTCAACTTGGGAATGGACACACAAACCCCAACTGGAAAACTGATGTTAACTGTGTTAGCTGCCGTTGCGCAATTCGAACGAGAAATCATGTTGGAACGTCAGCGAGAAGGAGTGGCCAAAGCAAAAGCGGAAGGAAAATACAAAGGTCGTAAACCAATATCAATGGATAAGCAGCAAGAGGTTAGAGATCTCATTGCCCATGGAGCATCCAAAGTCAGTGTTGCTAAAAAATTGAAACTGGGCGAGGCAACAGTATACAGAATACTTAAAAATAACGCCAAACAGGCAGAGGAGGTTTGAAAAAAATCCTTAACCCGGTTTTACGTTCCATTACTCCCGTACCCCCGAATAGCATGTTCGTAGCATTTTAGATTTAAACTAAGAGCCGTATCATCCTCATCAATGGGAAACCAAGATTGCTTCAATATATCCCCGATATCTATTTTTTCTTGAATAATGTGCCAACTAATTGCATGTTCTGTTTCATGGTTCAGAATTGCCCATGAAGTGGCATATAAGCCTGCATATTTGGGTAGGGGGCTATTATGATAATTGATGGCATAAACCCGGGGGAAATTCAAAATTGATTTGGGAATAATATCGCCATTAGCAATGCTAAATAAGAAATCACACGGATCATTTAAATAATTTTTTTCGAATTCAATAAGATCAAGAATGTGGGGCACATTGTTTGTTGTACACCACTTGGCTATTTTTTTAGATTTGGATATTAAACCCAGTAATTGATGGTTGTTTGCTAATATAATAGAAGCGCATTGCAGGGTTATATTGTCATCGCCTATGATATAACAGCTAAATGGGGCTCTATCTCGCACAGTATTCCGCCTATTCTGTGGTTGTTTTTTAAAAACAACCACATTCGTATTTAATATATTTGCAACTATTATGAATTGGTTTTTTGGCCTGTTATATGAATTTATTTAGTAACACACAACTATTATAGCATGAGAAATAAACCCACCTAGATTGTACTGCCTAGAAATACATGCTTATTTGTCAACCACTTAACACCTGGCTTCAGTAGATGGGGTTTGAAGTCCTTGCGACCGAAAACGTACGCTAAGCGAATGTTAAGTGCTAAATAAAATCAATATGGCTTATTTATATTTTTCCAAGCTTATTTAAATGGCCTTATCCCGTTTATTTTCTATATTTTAATTTATTATAAATCATATAGTTACTGCTTGTCGTACGTTTTCGGTCGCAAGGACTTCAAACCCCAATGATTAAATAAGGCGCACTCTGTGTGGTAATGTGTTTTCAGTGGCCCCTCAGCGCAGAGGTCTTAATGTAGGGCCTTCTTAGGAGAGTGGCGGCCGGTAACGGTCGCTGCTTATCCGACAGGTCTTAATGTAGGGCCAACATTTATTAAGAAGTAAATTAAGAAATCTCTTGGCTTCCTTTCCTGTTTTTTCCTGCATCTATACCGGGTGAAGCTAGTTATACTGTTGTTCTTGGAAGTTGCAAAACAGAGTTTATGAATAGGGATATTCACCTGGGATGATGTAAGGATTGCAACACCCGTCTTTGAATTGCAACTTACCAAACTATTTTTACCTCACCACTTATCCAATCCATTGACTGTATTTAAACACAATAGAACAGCTTCCAAAAACTTAAAAGAACCCCCAGTTCTGGCGTTTTTGTTCTGGAACTAATTTAGGAACAAATTTTTGCCTAATTTTCCCTAAAAAACAAGCCAGGAAAAACCCATTCCAAAACAGGTGTTTATGGGTCGGTCATTAAAAAACAGCTTTAAAATGGCGGTTTATCGAACAATCTTTAGTCCCAGGCCTATAAGTGGCCCCTCGTGGCACGGACCATAAAATGGGGCCAACTATTGTGCATAAACTTCAAATTGTAGCGGAAAGATATGAATTTGGGATGCTTTCTACTTTAATCGATTGCAGCCATTCATTATTATCCACGGCTTTTACTAAATCCTGACGGTGAGTGTTAGCAAAAAAACATTGGCCAGTTAGAGCATATTTAATGCCTACGACAAGTAAACCGATGCCAGTTAGAGCCAATGCCACATTTACGACTAATATTTTCCACGCTTGACGATGAGCACCCATTTCTTCATCTTTACAATGTAATTCACGCAAGAAAGAAACTTTAAATTGTTCTAATTGCTGAATATGCTCTACTTGAGGTGACTCAAAAAAGTTTTTTAGCTGCTGTTTAAGATGTAGTCCGTGCAGTAATGCCATTTTGCCTTTATCTGTATCACAGCTTAGCAAATACAAACCATAAGCAATCATTTTATCCAATTGATTGGTTAGTTCGTGTATTTCTTTAGGGCCTTGCCAATGGGCAGCTTTTGCAGTTTGGTCGTTTAATTGTTTATTTTCTTGCATTTCTAATAAAGGATTAAAAATATGATTTTTAAGTGTACGTTGCGTGATATTGTTGATATTTTCAACCGTTAGCATGTTGATATCTTTTAATGATTCTAAATAGTACCCTATTTTTTTTGATTCAGAACCTGCATTGACTACCAAATCAAAATATTCTTGAGTGACTATATCAACTACGTCCAGGCGCATTAAACCTAACTGAATAAGAGATATATAAGCCTTTTTCTCAATTAAACGATTGAAATTAGCTTGCGTTAATATATTACCTTCCACTAGGTCATTAATTGACAAATGTAAATCAGAAAGCTCTTCATCCGTCAGCCCAATTAACTGCTGAAAATTTTCTGGATTGAGTAGATTAACGTTCTGCAAATGAATAATAATTTCAGAACCCACAAAATTAGGATGTTCTTTCATAAAGCTTAATAATTGAGCTTTACCACCTAATAAGCGCACCACTTCGAGCATTTCTGGTGAATTATCAAAGCCCATGGCCACATCATAGAGCCGTTTATCACAATGGGGTGAGGCTACAATGACATCAAGAACCAAGCCAATTTTTTTGGTGTTGATGTCGATGATTCTCAATTCTTCTTGCTCTGCCGCAGAAAGAGGTGTACCGCGAAACTCTAAATACTGCTCTCTGTCAAACAGTCGCGTCAAAACATAACTCAACATCTCCCAATGGGTATCATGTTGTTCGGGACTCGTAGGGGTTAATGCTTTTTCTCCCTTCAAACCAAACAAAGCATTAAAGTAGGCATAAAGATTTAATTTTTCGGGATTAGGAAGGAGTCTATAGTATAACTTTTGACGACTGTAGCGCTCAATATAGCCGTTAGGATTAAGTACATAGGCTTCTGTACGAGGTTCTTCATCTAATGGTAAAGCTGTAGCAAGAGGCTGACTGCGCGGAAAAGCGGGGCGGTCTCTTAGCCAATTAGTCAGACGATTTTTACGGCGCTCCGCTCTCTGTTCAGCAGCAGTAAGAGTAGTTGTCGATAATTTTAAGTCTTCAGAACGCTCGCGCATGCTTCTCACTCCAATAGAAAATAATAATGTTTAAGAAAGGCCTAACGTGGTTTGATTCTCTCTTGCTATAATTTCATTTTCCTCACGAGTTAATCTTTCCTCAATCTCTGCTGCACAAGGCTTTGATGCCTTGTGCATAGCTCGCAATTCGTTCGTACTTAAGAAGCTAAGACGCCGTCTTAATGAGCCTTCTTCCTTGGTGCATTCAATATCATTTAATTCGCCCAGTAAATCTTCAATAGTAGTAATAGCTCCTTTGTCAATGCGTAATACTATATTGGCTATCTCTTGGGTATAATTACGATTCCAATGCAAATAGAATAGACGCCATAGCCATGAATCACTTTTGGTATAATCGTCTAATAAACTGCGGGCTTGCAATAAAGAATTTTCAATCGTTATCGTTAATGCGTGATAAGAAGCGGGCCAATACCGCGCACCTACGTGGATAGACGGGCTTAACAGTTTGTTGCCAATGGCTACTTGAGTAACCGTCATGGGTAGATTATCGAGTATGTTATGTAAAGCCGATGCATTTAATAATTCAAAACCATTATGACTGATGTCTACGTGCGTTATATGTTCAGGCAATTTTTTTAGTGCTTGCAAGAAGAACGGTAAGAATTTTTTGTATTGACTAAAGCCATTGCCTACTAAGCTTAAAGATTTAACTTTTTTAGGAATGTCTGCAAATATATTTTTAAATAAATTCACCTCTTCAATACGGTTTAATCCACAACGACCCAAATCAACATGCGAGGTCCCCTCCTCAACGGCTTTAAGAACGCGTCTCTTTGCATTATCTACAATAAACTGCAATGACTGATTGGATACTTTCTCTGGACGAGTTTGCGAAAAAATAGGATTTATGAAGCGCTCGTGCATGCGCGGTGTCAAACGGGGGCACAAGTAAGAAAAAATATGCCAGGTTATTTTATGATTTGAGAAGTGTTGTTTATCTACCGCCTGCATTACTAAGAGTAAGTCAGCAAATGTTTGTTGCTTGCTACCGACCATCTCACTTTTATATAAACGCTTGGCCGTCAAGGGCACAAAAAATGAGGGTGCCTTAGAACGTGGCGACTGAGAAAATTCTTTAGAACCATCTAACTGCATATCCGGCAAAAAATTTAACTTTACATCCGGTAAGCTGGCAAAGTATTTCTTAAAAGCTGTGGTTAATAAGCGATTAAAGCCATTATCACTTAGATCAAGTTGTTCAATATGCGCAGGCAGCTTTTTAAATAGCAGTTCTAATTGGGTTGGCTGTAAATGACTTAACTTATTGCCTTTAAGAACAACTGTGGTGATGTGCTTGGGAATCGCCGGCCATGCGTTTATAGTAAATAGTGAATTGTGACTTAAGTCTAAAGTATCCACCGTTTCCGGGATAGCCTTTACTAAATCACAAAAATCACTAATAGGGAGGCCGAATAATTGACAATTACTCCAGTCCAAATGCGTAATGTGCGGTGGGAGTTGTTGTAAATGTACAGACCAATCTTGCAGAGAAAGAGTAGGTCTAATATCGATTAACCTGAGCTTCGTAATGGATATTGGAAGCCTGGAGAGTAATGATTTAAATTCGCTAATTGGCAATAGGAAAAGATTGTTTTCGCCCAAATCCAAATAATTTAGGCTAGACGGTAAGGATTCTAATATCTCGCCTAAATCATCAAGGTCTAGTTTTATTAAGTGATTAGCATTTAACTTTAAACGCTGCAGCTTTGGGGGTAGAGCATGAACTAATTTTTTTAGAAATTTTTGTAAAAAGTATCTATCACCTTCGCTTTGGGTTGGGTTTAAAACGCCACCTAAATCTAAACTACGTAATTGCTGATAAGTTCCTAGGTGCCCCGGGAGATGGCTAAGAAGGATAAACGAGTCATCAACAGGGCCGGTAAGAGTCATATGCAACAATTGTTCGCGCATGAAAGACAGTCTGCCATACATCGATTCTGCGCTAGTTTTTAGGGTAATCATGCAATTTTTTTTTGAAAGGATGTCTAGAGCCATTTGAATATTGTGATCCCTTGCAATTACACCTGATAAATCGACGCTAGTAACCGAGCTAGGTAAGGTATTTAATGCTGCATATAAGGATAATAAGTTATAGCCGCAGTCCTTGCTGACCGGCTGACGTGCTGAAAAAGCAAAGGATACGTGTGTTATAGTCTTGGGAAGGGCGGCAATGTAGTGCCATAATAAATGGCTGAGCATCATTCTTTCAAACTCTCTATAAGTTATATCATCATGACTTAACTTTTCTGCTTCATGACAAATTTCTCTTTTAAAAAATCCTCTGAATTCAATCGCTGTAACATGGGGCGGTAAGTAACGCAGTGCTGTCGCGCTATCTTTTTTATTTCCCGGAAATTGAGCAAAATCATCACACAATGTTAACTGGTAGGTATACGTAGGAATATTAGCGTATTTAGAGCGAATGCTTCTCGATGAGTCTTGTGCAAGAGAAGACAGTGTAATTTTCATATTACATCCTAGTAATAATAACAAAGTGCCGTCCTGAGTGCGCTCCATCATAAATGACTGAGCATCTTTTTGCTAGCTTCAGAGTTGCCCAATATGAAAAGAAACATCTTCTGGAAAACTTATGCTTAAAAAAACTTGCGACGCTTTACAAAAGCTTAATTTATTTAAGCTCCTTCTTGCTCGATGACAACGTTTCCTGGTCAAGCTGATTTATTAACTCTGTAACCTTTACTCGGGTAAGTGGTTTGGTAATAAAGCCATTTAAGTGGGCTTTTTGTATTTGAGCCGTAAAATACCCTTCATTATGAATGGTCAAAGCCACCATCGGTGTTTTTTTATTTAGAATGCTATTCTCCCTAATGAGCTCTATAAACTCAAAACCATTGTGTCGGGGTAGGCTTAAATCCATCATGATAAGGTCAAACTGCATAAGATTGCACTGCTCTATCGCCTGTTCACCGGACTCAGCGATTACAACATCACAGTGAAAGTTGGCTAAAATTGCCTTAACCGCTTCTCGTGCAATACTAGAATCATCTACTACCAAAAGTTGGTATCGCTTCATAACTATTTAATCCCGATTTGAGTCTTCTTCAGATGCCAGTGATATTTTATAGCAGGGTGTCTTAGAGCAAAGAGGCATCCTTGCTTTAAGAAACCCATGCCTCTTCCTTGTGTTCAAGACACTATCTCTAAGGGGGGTCGTGAGCACTACCGGAAAACCATACCATCAATAACAGTTAACGTCATCAAATAAGGCATTGGAATCAATTAGTAATAGGTGGCGTCGCACGCAACTCATTCACTCGGTTGCTTGATAAGAGACCTAATTTGCTCAAGCGGTAATCGGGTAAATTTAGAGACTGAGGCAGGATCAAGTCCTTCTTCCAACATATATCGGGCTGTACGTAGATCCTATGCCATCTGTAGAATTACAGTAACCCTTTTTTTTCCACGATCATAGCTCTAGCCGAGAATTGCTGACGATTAAGTTGCCCGCCGAAGCGCTTCAATAACAGCTTTAGGGTTCTGTGCTATGACAGTCAAATAGGCTCGCGCAGGACTTTCTGGCAAACGCTCACCACGCTCCCACTTCTCTAATGTGCGAATACTAAATCCAAATTCATCACAAAATTTCTTTCTACTCATATGCAAACTATCACGTATAGCAACAACATCAACTTCCTGTGGTACGGCAATTTTATGAACTATCGATCCTTCTTGAATCCCGTTAACATAATCCAGTGCCTCCATGGCTCCTTGAATGATGCTTTTTCCTATATTACTCATAGCTAATACCCCCATAGGCTTTAACAATTTTATCGATAACTGATTTCAGCATGTTTTTTCAGCCTGTGTTAAGCTTACTTTTTTAGTTTTCTCGTACACCGTAAACAAAAAAACAGGAATAGATTGGTTATGATAATAATAAATGATGCGTACCCCACCACTTTTTCCACTATAACTATCCGCAGCCCAACGAATTTTTCTAGCACCGCCAGTACCTACAATGGGATCTCCCTTCAATGGATGCTCAGCAACGTAATTAATAAATAAATTACGAGCCTCATCATCCATGCAATTTTTTGCTTCTTTAATAAACTCTGGAAGCTCCACAACGGTTTGTAATGTTGTTATTTTTTTCATAATTGACATACAGCCCCAATGGGGCTGTATGTCAATCTTTGATATGAATCAAACCACCTCTTTAATTAATTTATACACCGTAGATCGACCAATACCGGCTTGTTTGGCAATCTCTGTTGCACCTATTCCTGTATGATGTAGGGCTTTAATTTTATCTCTGTCAATTATTCGTTTTCGACCAAACTGAATCCCACGAGTTTTTGCTTCAAGACGCCCCTCATTAGTTCGCTCCAGAATACGATGCCGTTCGGCGGTTGCAACTGCGGCAAGAATAGTCACTACCATTTTGCCCATAGCACCTTCTGTGCTTATGCCATCATCCAAAAACCGAATGGCAACCCCGAGCTGATCAAATTCTTTAATCAATTGGATCATGTCAGCCGTATCCCGGCCAAGTCTGTCTAGCTTGGTTACCAGGATAACATCGCCCTTTTCAACCTTAATACGCAATAACTGCAAACCATCCCTGGCCGTATGACTACCACTGGCTTTGTCCGAAAAAATTCGATTCGCTGCGACACCAGAATTTTTTAATGCTTCGATTTGAATAGTCAGGGATTGTTGGTTAGTTGAAACGCGGGCATAGCCAAAGAGTCGCATAATTTGTCTCTTATATCGATTAATAGAAATTAATTCTATTATATGCCGATTTTCGATTTAATAGACACTTTTTTCAGGGTCTTTTTAACTGTCTACTAACTTATAATATAATAGACAGCCAGGTTTGAAAAAAATCGATGAGAGCATGACTCATGCGTCATGCTTGTGTATCCATCCTTCAACATAGGTAATGGTTTCTTCAATAGTTCCTACAGCCTGCTGATAAAGCGCATCCATTAATGCACGTTCACCGGTTTTCCAATAGCGCTCAACATACTGACAAGCGTATTTCATGCGGGTGGTTCCTAGATAGACCGCACCACCTTTAATTTTATGCGTTATTTCTTCAATAGCACGATAATCTTGAAGGGCATAAGATTTTTTCATACGCTCTAAATCAGCGGGTACTTCGGTAAGCATTAATCCCAACAGCTCTAATAGCAACCCTTGCGTACCGCAATTTGTTAAGGCTTCTTCCGGGTTAAGGAGGGAAAATTGGCCTAATTGAAACATCTCTTCGTCCTTATCCGGCAAGTCTTGCCGCAATGGAGTCGATTCAACGATAGGTGCTTCGCGGCGGGCTGGAATAAACGTTTTCAGGATATCAATGGCATGTGCCTGCGTTAGTGGCTTGGTTAAGACGGCGTCCATTCCCGCCTCAATGCAGCGCTGGCGACTCTCATCAGCACCATGCGCGGTGAGGGCAATGATGGGGATATGGGGCGTGGTATCGAGCTTCGACAGGCGAATACACTCAGTCACATCGTAGCCGTCCATGCCTTCGCCTAACCCTATGTCCATGAAAATCAAGTCATAGTGATGTTGTTCACAAAGTGCTAAGGCATCGTTACCACAGATTGCAATATCAACCTGACAATCCATTCCGGTAAGCAAGGTTTTGGCGACGGTTTG
>CAMAYX010000035.1 GCA_945862405.1 Legionella genomosp. 1 | reverse complement strand
GTTGCCACAGGACACCTGATACGGTCTAATTCTATGACATAAGTGCAAAAAATTAACGAATCAAAAAATAGGCTACGGCATATCCTGATAAAAAATAGAAAGATGGGAAAATCAAAATTTTATCCGTTACAAACTAGCAACGAGGTGTTACAAAGTTGAGAAGCGCATTGATTTACTGTTCTCCAAATTTGCTGCTTTTTATGGGCATGTTTGGCGAAGCCAATTTAAAGACGAGGTGTTTTTTAAGTTTGCCAAAAAAGAGTGGCAAGAGGCGCTAACTGAGTTTACGGATGAGGAGATCACCAAGGCAATACTGAGTTGCCGAGAGTTTTATGAGATGCCACCTACACTGCCTCAGGTCATTCAGTGTTGTAGGCAACTTAAAAAACAAACGTTTGTTGATGTTGCGAAAGGAATGTATGTACCTGCAAATCCGGCTGTTGTTAGGGCTTGTTTGCAGCAATGTAGGGAATTTTTAGCCAAATAACACAGGAGAACACTATGTTGGTTTTAACTAGAAAAATCGGGCAACAGATATTGATTGGTAAGGGTTTGATTCAAATGAAAGTGCTGAAAGTCACAGACGACATTATCAGCATTGGCATCAAAGCCCCACAGCATATCGACATTGACCGCGAGGAAATTTATCTAAAAAAATTGCAGCAAGAAAAGGCGGGGGTAGTGCTATGAGACGACTAAAAAACTGGCCACAGTGCGCGTGTCATCTTTATTGGATGGCTGTCTGCTTGATGGTGCCTTCAATCTCACAAGCACAATCGATTGAAAGCATCATTAACCGAACCATCACTTATTTACAGGGGGGGCTCGCCAGAACGGTGGGTGTTTTTTGTATCATCATCGCGGGCTATCTGTGTTTGGCACTGCAAAAATTTCCCAAGGAGTATTTCGTCATGATTTTGGTCGGCATGGGCATCATCTTTGGTGGCTCTTCCTTGTATTCAACCATCATTGGCTAAGGGGATACCATATGAGCGAGTTAGAAATAAGTCCGCTATTTAATGCCTTAACGAGACCGGCGATGACAGCTGGGGTTACCTTCGAATACCACATGATTAATTTGATTGTGTCGATGTGTGCATTCATTGGGGTATCGCCACTTTATGGACTGATTTTTGTACCGCTTCACATTTTCGGTTGGGTGGTTTGTCGCTATGACTCACACTTTTTTACCCTTTGTGTCAAACGCTATGCCTTGCCACAAGTCGCTAATGCGTCAATATGGAGGGCTCGCGCTTACGAACCTCTCTAAAGTGCTCAAGCGGGTTTATCAGGAAGCCAAAATATCCGATCTGTTTCCGATTACGCACCTCAATACACCCAGTATTTTTGAATCGCAGTCAGGGATCATAGAGGCGGTGCTCCGTGTTAGTGGTGTACCCTTTGAAATCGAAGATCCAGATACTTTAAATCACCAGAAATTTTTACTGCATCAAGCGCTTCTTGGATTGGATGCGCGTTTTATTGTTTATGTGACCACGCATCGGCAAAAAACAACTTGTTCATTAACGGGATCCTTTAAGTCAGGATTCGCTAATGATTTGGATAAACAGTATCAGCAACGCTTTCAAGAACAAAATATTTACACTAATCACCTATACATCACGGTGGTCTTAAAAGGCGATGACACTAATAAAACAGGCTCTTTATTGCAATGGGCACAACGCATTTCAGGAAAAAATCATGCTGAAATCGCGTCGCATCAACGTGAAGTGAAAATCACAACTCTTACGCAAACCATGCAACAGCTCAAAGCGAACCTAGCCTCTTTTGGTGCTTCGATATTAGGTGAAAAAGATGAGACGCTTGGTTTTAGCGAGCTCATTGAGTTTTTAGGCTTGATTGTCAATGCCGGACAATCATTGCACTTTAATGCGTCTATTTACAGTCCTGCGGTTAGCAACACTATTCCCAATACGTTTAAAACTGAAGCCAAATATCCCCATGGTCATTTAGGACAATACGTTAGTCGGTATCAACTACTCTTTGGTGAGTACATCCAGTTTCAAGGTAATACCCATGATGATTGCCGCTTCGGTTCCATGCTTTCATTGAAGAAATACCCAACAAGCACCGTCAGTATTTTACTAGACCACCTCTTGTCACTGGACTGCGAATTTATTGCCACCCATACATTTGCCCCAATTGGTCGAGATGCCGGTCTTAAGCGTATTGATCACAAGCGCACA
Organism: Legionella genomosp. 1; assembly: GCA_945862405.1. Lineage (GTDB taxonomy): Bacteria > Pseudomonadota > Gammaproteobacteria > Legionellales > Legionellaceae > Legionella_A. The sequence goes on along the minus strand of CAMAYX010000035.1, from coordinate 14,680 downwards.
AAGCTATTAAGTGCAGAAGACAAGGCGATTAGCCAAACGGATGCATTGACGGATCTAGAAGATGGGGTTGCCAGTGAAACCTTATTGTTTGGCGCACATCACCATACGATCATGTTATTAGCGCCAACCAAAGCATTGCTTGATGCTTTCACGCTTGAAGCAACTAAGCGTTATGCAAGCAGTGGCATTGTCGTGGTTCGAGAAACACTTGGCTTAGAACCTGCCTTTTGGAGTCAGTTGCCTTGCAATCAACATTTCATTGCACGCGCATCGTTGATTACCTCCCTTAATTTTGTTGATTTTTGCCCGTTACATAATGCGAGCCAAGGATTTAACAATGAGAATTTTCTCGGCGGTGCGGTGACGCTTTTGGAAACACCTTCCAAAACGCCAGTCTATTTTAATTACCACACAAAAGGGTCGCGCACGAATCCCTCAAAAGGACATGCTGCGGTCTTTGGCGGTAATAACGCCGGTAAAACTACGCTGGTTAATTTTTTAGATGCCCAAATGATGCGATTTGGAGGGCGTAGTTTTTACATCGATCGCGATGAATCTTCCAAAATCTATATTCAGGCTTGTGGCAATAGTGCTTATATGAAGATTGATCCCGCAAATGCAGTCGCCATGAATCCACTGCAATTGCCGGACTCCCCAGAAAATCGTTCATTTTTAAAAACATGGTTTGGAGCACTGGTGCAGGCAGAGGGAGAGAGTGTTACACCTAGCGATATTGCTGAAACCATTAACGATTGCATTGATTATGCCTTTGAGCAATTAGCGCCTGCATACAGAACGTTAAGTCATGTGAGCCAGTTTTTACCCATCGATTTTCCCCGTTGGCCGCATTTACGCAAATGGCTCAAGCGGGATCACGCGCGGATTGATGGCGAGTTCCACTGGCTGTTTGATAATGTCGATGACGCGCTGAACCTTAACTTTGACAAAGTAGGCTTTGATGTCACTTTTCTCATGGATCAAACGCATCCCCTCATTGCAACACCCGTTTATTTATACCTTGTTCACCGCATGCGCCAATGCATGGATGGTCGACTCACTTCTTTTGTCATTGATGAAGCATGGCAATTGTTTGCCTCACCCTTCTGGGAAAAGTGCTTGAAAGAGTGGTTGCCAACCATCAGAAAGAAAAACGGGCACTTTATTTTTATGACTCAATCGCCCAAAACAGTGACAACGTCCCCCATTAAACATGTTGTTTTTGATAACTTGGCGACTATGCTTGTTTTTCCAAATCCGCTCGCAGATCGTGAGACTTATATCGAGCAATTAAAACTAACCGAATCCCAGTATCAAGCCATTCAAGAGAATAGCCCCGAATCAAGGATATTCCTTTATAAGCAAGATAACGAAGCGATGCTTTGTAAACTTGATTTAAGTGGCTTGAGCAATTACATCCGCGTGCTTTCAGGGAATACCCGCTCAACAAAGTTGCTGGATGAGATCATCAATGAAGTAGGTGATAACCCCAATCACTGGTTGCCGATTTTTTTCGAAAGGAGCAAGCAATGAAAAAAACACTCTTTGCTGTCATCGTCGCGATCGGCATCAGTCCTACCCTTCATGCGGATATTATCGGTGTTGCAGACGCGGAAATGATCACGGTCGCACTCAAGCAATTGAACGAGTTACAAACCCAATATCGCGTACTAAAAGACACCTATCAAGCGGCCAAAAGCCAAGTCGATAGCCTCAACCAATTAAAATCGATGAACAGTGGTCATTATGGTTTTGGTGATCTCAATAATGGTGTGGATGCCCTGCAAAGTTGGCAATCGCCCGTCAGTACTTGGCAGGATGCACTACACAATTTATCCGGTGGCAATCCTGAGCGTTATCAAGCGCTGGTTGATGCTTATGAGAAGAATCACCCGAACTTAAGCGAAAACGATTATGCACGTTACACCACCCCTGAAAAGGCCGCTCGTTTTAAAGAAGATAAGGCGGTGAATCGTGCAGTGCAGGTGCAAACCACTCAAAGCTATAACGAAATCAATCAACACATTGCGGCGTTACACAAACTATCCCTTCAGATTGAGAAAACCGCCAATACCAAAGGAGCTGTTGATTTGAACTCAAGGCTCGTTACTGAACTGGGGTTTATCCAATTGATGAGTTTGCGACTACAAGCATTAACGAGCCAACAAATCGCCCAAGAAAGTTTATCCGAACTTCAAGACCGAGCTGAGATGGCGCAGTTCAACCGATTACCGAATCACTGATAGGAGCAGTTGCATGACAAACAAATGGTTTTTCGCTTTATTGGTAGCAAGTGTTTTAAGTGGATGCGCAAAGACTCCAGACCTAGAGGCGCCTTGCCACAACTTCGGCCAGTTTTGCCCGCAATACCCGATTAATGACGAACTAATCACAGGAGAAAAGGCATGAGTATCTACTGGAAAATATCGGCCGTTATAACAGTATTGCTCTTGGCTGGCTGCCATCATGATAACCCATTAACAAAGCACACACGCAAAGAATCTGCCCTATTTTTAATGAATGCTTCTGCAAATGTTGAAAAGCGCCTGCACTTTGTAATTCAGCAAGATGCGTTCGGTTATGGTTATTTAGAATGCATGGAAGGAAAAAAGAGCGTTGATATTCGTTGCCCTGATTTACTCAATGGCATGGTGCAGTTTGCCAAAGAAAATCACTACCCTGCGTTTAAACAGATCACTTTATCCGATCTCACCGATAAGGCTATGTTTGAAAAAATAGGCGATGAGTATGCGGAAATTGCAGCAACCACGTGGCCGCATTACTTTCCTGTGAGTCAATCATGAGCAGCTTACAATTCGACAACTTCATTGTTCATCTTGCCAATGAGGTCGATCAATTGACGAATCACTTTGTGCTTGATGGTTACAGTGCGCTTGCATCACTTCTGAAAGCGCCACTTGGCTCCATGATTGTGCTGTATATCGTACTCACAGGTTATGCCATCGCTCGCGGCATCATTGAACGACCTCAACACAAGTTACTGAAATTTAGCATCAAAGCGGGCTTAATTTATATGGCAGCCATGAACTGGGATTGGTTTGCCTCACACATCCGTGATCTGTTTGTTGTTGGCAGCGAATCAATTGCATCCACGCTCATGCAAGCGGTACATAAGCAGTCTACGGGCGGTTCTGTAAATCAGGGTCTTCAAAATGTGTTAAATGAAATTTTAAAGTTGGGTACAACCTTATTTGATGCAGGCTCATTAAGAAAATTAACACCTTATTTTGCAGGCATGATGGTGTTCTTATCAGGCAGTATCACCATCGGCCTTGCTTTTATAGAGATCGTCATTGCAAAGCTCATGTTAGCCATCACGCTCTGTACTGCGCCACTCTTCATCATTTTTACATTGTTCGATCAAACCAAATCTTTTTTCGATCGCTGGTTAGGCGTTTTAACCGGATTTGCCTTTGTGCTGATTTTTGTCTCAAGCGTTGTCGGTCTTTGTGTTCATCTATTGCATTGGGTCACCTATGCCTTATCGGGTAACACCGAGCAGCTCACCGCAGCTATTTGGGTGCCCATTTTTATCGTGGCTTGCCTTTGTGTCATGGGGATCACGCAAGCTGTGGCAATCGGTAAAAGCATCGGTGGGTCACTGTGTACCTCAGGCGGTGCATCCATGGTGAGTGGGTTTATTGGCGGCAGTATTGGCGCATGGGGAATGTCAAAAACCATGTTGCAAAAGCCCATGAGTATTTCTCGCCAAGGATTAGGCGGCTCATTCAGTTTAGTTGAAAAAGGCCGTCGGGTGAGCGCTGCGAGTCAAAATCTATGGAAACAATTGCATAAAAATCTACGCAAGGGGTGAGGCATGAGCAAAGACTTAAATCATTATTTTAAACAGGCAAGACACTGGGCAGATGATCAATTTGGTCGGTTAGAACAGTCTCGAAACCGTTATCAGGCGGCCTTTCTATCAGCTATGGGGCTTAATGTGGCGGCACTCATTGTCATCGGCATGTTAGCCCATTATCAAACATTAGTACCCATGCTGGTGCATCATTACGATAACGGTGTCACCACCATTGATCCCATCAACAATGAGCAAACACCGATTAATCAGGCGCAAGTTGAAAGCGATATTGTGCACTATATCGAGTTACGCGAATCCTATGATGTATCGAGTTATCGTGCTCAATTTGAGTTGGTCAACCTTCTCTCTAACAATACCGTTGGGAAGGAGTATTTGACTGAGCATGATGCATCAAATTCAGCCTCACCTATTCATACCATGGCTAATCACGACAAACGGGAAGTGCATATCTACAGTATTAATTTTCTGGATTCGTTACTCGCCAATGAACACGATATTCACAAAGACCACCATGCCTTAGCAGAAGTTGTTTTTAGTCTGGTTGATACCGATAAATCAACCGGCAAAAGTACCACCACGCATTTTAACGCGATGATTTCATGGCGCTATACGAACCCGCCTGATTCACCCGATCGTCGCTGGAAAAATTGGGATGGTTTTGAAGTCATCCGCTACAGCAAACAACCTCGTATTGTGGAGCAACACGCATGAAAAAAATATTAATCGGTACAGCAACCCTCATCTTAGCGACAGGGCTACACGCTCAAAATAATCCGATGTCTTTTTCTACGGATTCACGTATCAAGCAGGTAGTCTATCAAGACAATAACGTGGTTCCTATTCAGGGGATGACCTTCACCACCACACAAATTCAATTTGGTGATAAAGAGGAAATACTGGATATCGAAGGTGGTGATAGTACCGCATGGATGGTGACGTATCACCCAGAATTATCGAATACCGTGTTTGTAAAACCAACCATTTTGGATTCCAGTACCAACCTGACGGTCATTACAAATCAACATGCCTACTATTTCCATTTAACCAGTAACAAAAAATTGGAGCACAAACCTACTCAACAAACCTATGCGGTGAAGTTTGTTTATCAACCCACCAATAGTCCTGCGAAACCAGTCACGAAACAATCTCCACGAAAGTTGAATCCGTTTATTCATCCCAAGGCACTCCATACGGCCTATCGCTTTAGTGGCAGTCCGCAATTAGTGCCACTACATGTATTTGATGATGGCAAGTTCACCTATTTTGAATTAGCGCTCAATGGTGCTGTTCCTGCCATTTTTGCCGTTGATGATCAAAGCGGTAAAGAATCAACGGTGAACACCAGACGAGAAGGCAAATACCTTATTGTTCAACGCATCGCACCTCAGTTTACGCTACGACAAGGCAAGCTTGCGACGTCTGTGTTTAACACACAGGAAATAAATCGTATTGCTGCAAACAGGAGACCTCAATGAAATCAGATGAAAACAATATCCAAGAATCCGTTGGTAGCAGAACGCAAGTCGCTAAAAACCCAAAGTACGCGAGGCTCAAAGATAAAATGCTATTCGTCGGGGTTGTACTTGTCTGTGTCGGCATTGGCTTAAGTGGTTTAATGCCTAAACGCAAAACCAGCCAGGTCGTTGAGGAGGACGGTAAAGAAAATACATCTCTGCAATTAAACCAAAATATGGCGCTGATTGCTGCCATGAGAGAGAAGAATAAAACCAATTCATCTGGATACCAAGGCGGTGACTCAATGCATCCTCCGGTGTTAAGAACTCAACAAAATTCGGATGCATTGACCAAAGAAACATTGGCAAGGATGAACGCACCATCCACCTTTTTTAGTGTCAGTGGCAGTGAGTCACAACCTAAATCCAAAATAGTTAGCCACCGTCAAGACAAGGCGCTCATGGGGCATGATGCCAATTCAGAGTTTTTGAACCAGCAGGATGATATTACCTCTGTATCTGCGAAGCGTTTACCCCATCCCAACATGACCGTACCCGCAGGAGAAATGATTCCGGCAACACTTGAAACGGCCATTAATTCTGAGCTCGCAGGCATGGTGCGTGCCATTACGACGAGAGATATTTATGCGCTATCAGGCGATAAATTACTTATACCAAAAGGCTCAACCTTAGTAGGGCAATTCAATACGGCAATCACCCAAGGCCAGAGTAGAGTCTTTGTTGTGTGGAATCGTTTACAAATGACGAACGGCGTTATTGTGACTTTGAATAGCCCAAGTAGCGATTCCATAGGCCGGTCGGGGCAAGCGGCTGATTATATTGACCGCCATTTCTTTGAGCGATTTGGCAGCGGTGCATTGTTGTCCGTCTTAGGTGCTTATACGGCAACAGGTGGGGTTCATGGCCAAGATGAATACAACTCCATGTCGCAATACCGTATGAATGTTGCCGGTAGTTTCCAACAGGCCGCCAATCAAACGCTACAACAAGACATGCAAACAAGACCGACGTTACAGGTGAATCAGGGCGCATCTATCAATGTCTTTGTGGCACATGATTTAGACTTTTATCGTGTTGCAGGAAGACGATGATGGAAGCCATGAAAGCATGTTATTCATCAGGTGCAGTGGGGTTATTAGCGCCACTGCAAGATTTTTTGGATGACGAGCAAGTATCTGAAATCTTGATCAACAAACCGCAAGAGGTCTTTATTGAGCGACAAGGTGCATTGCTTCGCTTTGATATACCGGTCTTAACAACGCAATACCTTCGGCGTTTATTTACGTTGATTGCTAATGAAAACAAACAATGCCTTTCTGAATCATCACCGATGTTATCGGGTAATCTGCATGATGGCTCACGCGTGCAGTTAGTGATTCCACCCGCCGCGCAACATGAAACATTGTCGATTCGAAAATTCACGCTAAAAAACCTTACCTTCGATGACTATGCGAGCCGTGGGTTTTTTGCCAAGGCGCAAGGTGTCAATTTGGACTCAGGCTCGTTAATCGAGAAAACCGATGAAGACACATTACAACGCCTTCATCACACCAACAATTGGCCGGAATTTTTAGATCAAGCCATTAGATTGAAGAAAAACATCATCATTTCAGGGGGGGCATCTTCTGGTAAAACCACCTTTTTAAATAGCTGTACTCAACATATCCCATTGAATGAACGCTTAATCACACTTGAAGACACGTTTGAAATAAACGTACCCCATTCCAATATTGTACGGCTAAAAGCATTAAAACAACTCGGTGATAATGCTCGCGGCATCAGTATGCAAGATTTAGTACAAGCCTCGTTAAGACTAAGACCTGATCGAATTATCATGGGTGAAATACGAGGCAAGGAAGTTTTTGATTTTGTATCTGCCTGCTCAACAGGGCATAGCGGCGCATTAGCCACCATTCATGCTAACAATCCCAAAGTAGCCTTCATGCGCATGGCTCAACTTTATAAACTGAACAACGTTGCTGGTATGGGGGAAGAAGACATATACACGGTGTTGCATGAAGTCGTTGATATCATTGTGCAGTTACAAAAAACCAATGAAGGCCGTCGGTTGGTGGAGGTGTATTATAAACATGCAAAATAAAAACGCATGGGATCGAGGGCGTATTTTTTGCCTCATATTAATCGTTGCGCTCGATCTTCAATTGACTAGCCAACTTGCAACATTCGTGATTGGTGTACCCCAATGGGTGACCCCTGTAGTTTTAGTTGGATTGATATCTCATGGTTTTCTGATTGAAACGGGATTGGCGTTTTGCATTGGTTCGCTTGTGGCGATGAGCGTCCTTGGTATTTCAAAAAAGGGAATTTATCGTTACTCATCTTTACTTTTAATCGGCGCATTAGTCATCATCACGGGGATTTTTTTATTTGGCTATGTGATTTTCTCTTGGATTTATTTAGATCGTTTTCAGGGGCTTGCAGCATTAACGAACTTGTTCTGGCAACGTTATCAAGCTCCGGCTTTATGGGCGAATTTTGTTAAAACAGAATGCATTCTACTTTTAATTGTTTTAGCCGTAATAATCGTTCATTTATTTGAGCGCTTAAGGCCAGCCCGTAAAACATTAGGCCATGCCCATTTTTCTAATGGGTTTGAAATCAACCAGGTAGGTTTTTTTAAGCGGGAAGATCAAAGCATTATTATTGGCAAAAAATATGGTGCGCCCTTATATGCCAATGGCTTTGAACACGTGTTGGTCTTTGCGCCAACAGGTAGCGGTAAAACGCGCAGCATAGGCATACCCAATCTGTTTCAATATCCGTATTCCATCGTGTGTAACGATGTGAAATTGACTATGTTTCAAACCACATCAGGATACCGTGAACAAGTATTAGGTCATCAATGTTATTGCTGGGCACCCGCCAGTGAAGATCGGAAAACGCATGGCTATAACCCCTTATCAATGATATCCGTTGATAAAGTTCAACGCCTTACCGACATTCAACGCATTGCTCACATTTTAATTCCTGACAACAAAAAGTCCGATCCCATCTGGCAACAAGCCTCGCGTAAGTTATTTAAAGTAGCGGTGCTCTACTTGTTAGATACACCAAACAGACCAACCACGTTGGGAGAAATCAATCGTTTGGTTAAACAAGCTGGGTTTGATGACTGGCTGGCCTCTGTATTAGAAGAAACCGATCACCTTGACCCTGAATTTTATCGTAATGGATTTTCTTACTTGAATAACCATGAAAAAACCAGAAGCTCTATTCTTGAAACCTTCTCAGGCTATTTCGAGTTGTTTGATGATCCCACGATTGATGCTGCAACAACCTCATCAAATTTTGATTTGCGGCAATTACGGCGAGAAAAAATAACCATCTATGTCGGGTTTACTGATGATGATATGGAGCGTCTATCTCCACTATTAACCTTATTCTGGCAACAACTCATTTCGGTGATGATCAAACAGATCCCCGACCCTATGGACGAGCCTTTTCCATTATTGTGTTTGATTGACGAATTTTCATCGTTAGGTCGCATAGAGCGATTGCGTCGATCATTGAAGTTGTTACGTGAGTATCGCGTCCGTTGTGTCCTCATCATGCAATACATCGCGCAAACCTACGAGCAATATTCTCATGATGAAGCCAAAGCCTTTACCAACATCAAAACTAAAATCGCTTTTGCAACAGAGGATCTTCACGATGCGGAATATGTCAGCAAATTATTAGGTACACGCACGGTGCGCGTTGCCGCGGGTTCTGTGAGTAATCAAACACAAGGCTATTCCGAGTCTAAAAGCTACAACTATCAGGCTATCGCATTGCTACGACCAGATGAAGTCATGCGTTTACCCCAGCATCAAAGTTTGATTATGCGAACAGGCCATGCACCTGTAAAAGCTGGGCAATTAATTTGGTATGAAGCAGCCGATATGAAAAATTTACCCTGCGGTCAAGCGGAAGTGCCTCATCAGGCCATTATCCACTACCCCTTTATACGTCAAATAACACCTGAACAATCAATCAGTGAGGCTATGGAAACCTAACATGAAGAAACAACCCCAACAGCTCAACATGGACGAGTGGCTGTTAGATCCGATGCATGGATTGAACGAGGGGGATGAACAAAATATCCACCATCATTTTAAACGGTCAGATTTCCTAAATGCTTTGACCTTTGAGTATATCTGCGCGACACACTCCAAGCGCACGCCCTATTGGCTAGAAAAGCAGTTAAAACGCGTGATTTCACGCTCCATCTGGCCACGTATTTTAGTGATGCGATGTCGATTATTAATTGATAGTGCTTTGCCGCTTATAGAGTCTGGACACTGGGAGTTAATAGACGAAATTCTCACTCAAACACGCCTAGCCTTACGGTATCTGGGGTTTATCATGCATGGACTCCGGCTATTGATTAATATTGCTGTGTCATTAGAAATTCTGCTTTCAGAAGGGTTTGCACTTGATGGAATCCAACAGCATATAGCACGCACGTGGTTTGAGCTATGCAATGATATGATTTGGGTTATTTCTGCCCTTACGCCCTCCACCTATCTCGCTGTATCATGTCTCTTGATGGTATTAGAATTAGGGTTGATCGCAATTCGTGCCTGGATTGAAATCAACCGTTTATCTAGTTTTAACGCGGCTTTTAGTAATGCTTTGGAAAATCCAGCGTTAGACCCTGATGAAATCGCAGAATTAAGCCTATTACAGGCTCATACGGAAGCGATGCTGATTCACACGTATAAGAAGTTTGTTTTAAACTTGAGTGTTACGTTGACTACAACAGCGCTCTTCATCTTAAAAGCTGCAATAATTCCATCGGTTTCGATTGCACTTGCTAGCAACCCTATTGTGCCTTTTATTTTTGCAGCGCTTGCGTTGTCGATATCTCTTATTAACCACTTCATCAGCCAACACATTGATGAAGATAAACCGAAAATCAAAATTGAAGATTTGTCTGCAATACAGACTTTGGTTCGTACCCGAAATACTTTTTTTAAGGCTAAAGCCCCCGATCCCGGTCATGCTGATGTTGAACTTGTTTTTGCACCTTAATGGCCATTTGAGGCAGCTCTTGCTTTAAAGTATTCATCAATGGTTGGTTTCCTATAATGGCCTTAGCAGCAACCTGTATAGATTTATCGAGCTGCTCACCCTTGTAACCGCTAACGTGCGCACGTAGCTGAGTTGATTGCTCATATCCCGCCAGCATAGGGTGTGCTTTACATAGCTGCGCCAATACTTGTTTTTTATATTGCTGCTGTAGGGTTTCTACTTGTTTTCTTAAACTATCAGGGGTTTTATGATGCTGAGCAGCTAATCGGACGATATGAGGGTAATCTTTTTTTAAATCGATCGTTGTTGCTTGTTTGGCAAGCTCGATATGGGGGCTGTCCGTTTCAGAAAATTTTGCTATGGCAATGATGATCTTATAACGTTCATGGCGCTCACCATAACCTTTGATGGATTCAATCGCCTTCGGCATTTGGGTCATTTTTTCTAATGCTTCTCTCTGCGTTATGAGTAAGTGTGCTGCTTGTTCATCCCGCATCAGACTTCGTTTGTAAAGTGCATCAAATTGCGGCAACTCGGATTGTTTTACCTTTTGAAGAGCAGCCTCTTTTTCAAGCTGTTTAAACTGTTTCCCCAAATCAGATGCCTCATCCATAAGTCCCGCTACTTGTTGCGCGACTGCACGCAAAGCGTGTCGTTCAGCAAATTTTGTTTTGATATCTTGCGCGTTCAAATAAGCCTCGTAATTCACCACGTAATTCCATTTATCTTTGATCGTATCGGCTGTTTTTGAAATGCACTTGATGGCTCTACCAATCAAACTATCTGATTCAAAACCAGCACGCATTGCAAAATCAAGCGGCCAGTCGATAACGTTATCCTTGGTGGAGGTGCGCGATAACGTTCTGGTTAATGACTTTAAGTCTGGATGAATGGTTGTGTTGGCATAGATATTTAATGTTTCTCTGTGGCGTGTTATGGCAACGAAGGCAAGATGTCTATCCCAGTAAGTACTATCAATGAGTACGCTGGCATTATCCACGGTCATTCCTTGGGATTTGTGAACCGTTAACGCGTAGCCATATTCAATAAACTGGTAGGTTTTGGGAATCGTTATTTGCTCACCACTGTCCAGAATGGCCGTAAACGCGGTGGTATTGATTGCGGTAATCGTGGCTAAATCACCATTGCGAACCCCTAATCCTTTATCATTCTGACGTAATAAAATGCGCTCACCTTCTGAAAGCATGACAGTACGTGCGCCATTTTCGGAAAAATACTCAAAACCATCATGCTGTACAAGTCCTTTTGCTTGCATGACCTCACGTCCCTTTGTGTTTAAAGTTGCAACGGCTGCACGGCTAAAAGCGAGCATCATATGCTCTTTAATGGATTCGGCATTCAAATCTTTTTGCCACGCATCCACCAACGCGGTTGCTGCCTCGTCATGACCATCAGAGAATTTGATAGCGCCTTTCGTTGCATAGTGTTGAATGGCGACATCAATTTGGCCACGTGCTAAAGCAAGACTTGCGCCTCTATCGCCCTCATCTCGTTGACGCTTGATATTGTCTAATTCAATATACCCTGTACGCGCAGCAATTCCCCTGAAAATTTCCCCTTTATGAATCGGTTTAAGCTGATCGGGATCGCCGACTAAAATAATTTTTGCCCCAGCCTTATTAACGGCCTCTAACAGATAAGCCATATTAGCGAAATCAACCATGCCTGCTTCATCAATAATCAAGACATGATCTTTGGTAAGGGTTAATTTTTGTGTGCTCATACGATAGGTGAGAGAGGCTATCGTAGAAGAAGCGATCCCTGTATCAGTTTGCAATGCCTTCGCTACTTTACCCGAAAGAGACGCGCCCAATACTACACCGCCATTTGATTCATAGTGCTCTTTTAATGGTTTTAACAAATAGCTTTTACCTACCCCAGGGCGACCTATCAATACACTGATATCTTCGCCGTTTGCTATGAAGCGAACAGCATCTGTCTGTTCTGCATTTAATCCGTATTGTGTAATCAGGCCATCCAGAGACTGGCTAACCACATGATTTTTGCGAGCATATAATTGTTCTACATCATGAAGTAATTTTCCTTCTTGAATATAATGCTGGCGCGTTGTGTAAGCCTCTATACCCCGATCATTAGCACCCAACTTAACGATGTTTTTATTTTCTAAAATTTCGGCAACGACATGTAAGTAATGAGCTGCATTATCGGTTTTATCAAACGTTTTAAATACGAGACGTTCTATATCTCGGCGCGTAAATACGCTATGTGTAAGCGACATTTGATTAATTAAAGCCTCTGGGTTTAATAGAGCTACTTCTACTCGCGCGGCTTTTATTAGTTGATTTTCTTCATGTACATAACTGTTGGCATCATCCCGTAAGCGCCCCGTGTTTTTTTCGCTTATGACATGATTGAAGTCAACTGATAAATCCAACTGATGTTCGTTAAAAAATGCATTTTGACAGTCACGCCACTGTTCGCCCCAGTAATCCTTTTCAACAATAAATTTGTTGGCAAAAACAGGATTAAGATCGCGGGCTTTATATTTTGAGAAGCGATTTTTTTCTAGCCGACGAGTGGTAATAAGAATGTGCGCGTGCGGGTTTCCATCACCATGATCATGAATAGCAATATCAGCAGGCAATCCATTTTCAACAAAATGGGTTTGGGCAAAACGCTTGGTCAGTTCTATTTGCTGAATTAAATCCAATTCTTTAGGAAGCGCTAAAACAATATCTTTGCAAACCTGCGCATCTCGTCTTTTTTCCGCAAGCTCTACTTGGTTCCATAGAAATTCACGATTTTCAAACTCAGGCGCGCTGCCTTCTGGTAAGACAATTGTAGAAAACACCACATCATTTCGGTTAGAAAAATCATGCGTAATTCCAGTACGAGCATCGAAATAATTTAGTGCTTGTCCGGTAACTGCTAGCAGCAACGGCACTATGGCCTTTTGAGCGAGTATGAACAGAGACATGGGCAAAAGCGATAGCCATGGATACACCTTGGTGTCAGTGATCCATCGTTGCTGTGTTGATTAAATAAAAATCCTATCCATGAAGGATTTTCAGAGTGTGCACAGCACAACTCTAGCAAACATTCGATAGAATGTATATTGCGCCCTTGAATAATTCTGTGGGATAAGCGGAGTTCGCTATGCTCACGATTTTTTTATATTTTGATTGATTTAGCGGATACAATGGGCTAGGCTTCCAATGTCAACAGCAATTTGCGGAGATTGGTTATGTCTAAGAAGACAGGATCGCAAATGGAAGCTGCACTCTTGGATAGAATCGAAAAAGCTAAAATCAAGCTGGATAAACTTCAACAGAAACACAAACTCGAAATAGGCCATCTTGCCTACAAACACGGCCTTCATCAATTTGATATTAAGCGATTGGATACAGCGTTTTTGAAACTTGCTGGGGAGTTGCTGCATGACAACGCTTGAGCAAATTGGGAAGGAAAAGCAGCTCATTGCCCGATGTGAAAAATCACTCTCGCTGGAAAAACTTAAAAAACGCAAAGCTGATACTCGGCGTAAGATTGAATTTGGTGGTCTAGTGATTAAGTCATCAATGGATGTTTACAATAAGGCCGTTATTTTAGGAGGTCTTGTTCATCTGGTTCAGTTAATTGCACAAGATGAAAATCATCAGAAACTCTTTGAGTCTATTGGCAATAATTTATTTATGAACAAATCTGAGTAAGTGTCAACGGCCCCTATAAAATTAGATGTCTCACATAAGGAGCAATTGCTTGAACCTATTAATTGCAGGTGCCACCGGATTCATTGGGAAAAAATTGGTAACGGCTTTACAAGCAAACCATACCGTTACAGTATTAGGGCGGAATATGGAGAACATCCATCGCCATTTTACCAAACCTGTCAATACCGTTACTTGGGAAAGCCTGCCTAATTTAGATGCTAGCACGTATGATGCTGTCATCAATCTTTGTGGTTATAACATTGCTGCTTCGCGATGGAGCGACAGTGTTAAAGAACAAATCATTCAATCTCGTGTTAAAACAACATCCGCGTTGGTTGATTGGGCCATCAAACAGGAAGCCAAGCCACATTTTATGTGTGCAAACGCTGTGGGAATTTACGGAATGCAGGACAATACAGATAAAGCAGCACTGGATGAGGATAGCCCCATTGATTTTGAACATCCTCGTGATTTTATGAGTGAGATAGGCATTCGTTGGCAGCAAGCACTGCAACCCGCAATTGATTATGGCTTGAATGTAACAACCACGCGTTTTGGAGTTGTGATTGGTAACGGTGAAGGTATTCTAAAAAAACTTTCACCAAGCTTTTATATGGGATTTGGTAGTGTCATTGGGGATG
>CAMAYX010000034.1 GCA_945862405.1 Legionella genomosp. 1 | reverse complement strand
ATCGCGAAACGCTTTAATTTGTTCAGGCAGGATGCGTAGAGCATTTAATGCATAGAGCATTCCAGTTTTTGGGGCGTATTGTTCTTCTTGGTTGACTTTTTGCGGTGTATAGATTTCGCGAACGTCTTGAATTTTGTCATACGTTTCACGTAAAGTTTGTAACAGATCCTTACCTATAGCACTGAAATGTGGATCCGCATATATTCCCGTCGCCATATCAATAGCATTTTTGAGATGAGCTGCTGCTTTGATAACCGTTTTGGCATAGGTATTTTCGTAACTATTATCCTCTAACAACTCGAATTGTAGACTGGCTTGCTCTAAATAATACAAACAGTTAAACAAACGTTTCAGCGCTAATACTTGATGACCAACTTCAAGAGCGGAGAAGAAGCCATCTGCATCTGGATAAGGAACTCCAGTGGCAGCCGGCTGTAGTTGGGCTCGTATTTCCGGCCTAAACATTTCAGCCATCTCAGCGACTGAAGCATGAAGTTTTCTAATCGCTTCGGAATGCTGTGTATGCTTAATGACGTATTTAGCTCTTGCTGATTGCGGATCCAGTACAAATTCTTTGGTTTGATGTTCACGATATGTAATAGTAAGTATAACGTCTTTAACCGCCAATGTCCGTTGATCGATAGCTTGCTGATGGTTTGTCAGCAAGGGCCCTAGTGGATTAATCACCGCAAGAATTTCGGCTGCTTTCACTGAAGATTTACCCATTAACGCTGCAACAACTTTCTCATCTCTTGCCGCCCCCACATTAGGAGCAGATAAATTACACATATAAGGTTGGAATACAGCATACAAATGACCAAGGCGCGGTAAAGTATCAGGTTTTAATTTGGATACTACCCCTTGATTAGCACGCTCTTGTAATATCGATATAAACGTTAAATAAGCATTGTTAACGTCCTCTAATTTCATTTGCCGCTGACTATATACTGCAAACAAGCTCCTAGCCTGCTCTAGATTTAACCCATGCAAATTCGTAACGACCCTATTGCCGTTTCGTTCCGCAAATTGCAATTCTTCGGTGTGGTCTTCGGTCGGATCTTGCAGGATAGCTGACTCATCCAATTGCAAAACATTTGGGCCCTTAAAAGGAACAAGAAATACTGCGGTTACTTGCGAGTGTTGCCCAGTTAAAATGTCAGCATCCAGTCCCATTTGAAACTGCAATGAGACTTTTTCTTTAGCCATCACTTGTTTAAGCTGCTCTTCGTATTGCATAAGATTAGCTATTTTATCTACGGGGCTAAACGTGAAGGTATCACCCCAAGTTTTATCACGGGTCAACGCACCAATTATCTGATTGCTCAACTCGGGATTAATTCTTGCCATGTATGGCTGCAATTGCTGATAATGCGTAGCTAGAATTTGTCGGGTAGTTTGCGGCAAATCCAGCAAGCGCGAAGTATTAAATTTGTTTAATATAATAAAGAATTTGACCGCTGCAGACTCCGCTCCTTCCACATCAAATATGCTCTGTTCATGCTGAGCCATACGCTTGTAGGTAAATTCCAAACGTTTTCTAAGGAAGGTGCCATCATTTACGGTAGTTAACTCTTGCCTCTTCTTTGAGAAATCTACAACATTTTCCGCATAGTAAATTAACTCTTTATACAATTTCTCAACTTGTGCGCGCAAAGGCCCCACCAGAGTTCCAGGTTTTACCATGGATTGCTCTTCTACTTTATCAACAAATCCATAAAGTTCAGGTAATACTTCGTATTTGAGCTTTGCTAAATTTTCGCGGATTACTTCCTGGCTTGAGGTTCCAACGTGTTTAATTTGGTCCATAATGCTTAACGTCAGACTGGTGGCATGACGTACAACCCGGATGTATTGAATTACTTTTAAGGGCATTAAAAAGTTATTCACTTGCGCCTTTTCTAGGGACTGCAATAATTGCAAAGCTTCATTTTGCAAAGCATCTAAGGTACGCTTATCCACATTAGGTTCACGTGCGGACATCGTTGACGAAAACCCTTGAATGTATTGCGTTAATTTATCGAGATGACTAGGAATTACAGCAGTAAATTGCGTTAGAAACTCGTAATCCATAGTTCCATGCCCGCCATTTGGCTGCATCTGGTCTACGCCAATTCCAGCAATAACTCCTACTTTATTAGGAGCATTCGCAGCTTTCAATTTGTCGAGAGCTTCATCCTTTTCTTTGGATAAAACAGCTGTATATGAATAAAAACTTTGCAAAACAGGCGTTAAGGCGGCGAGCTCATCGCTAAACACATCTTTTACATCTACATCCATGTGCGTTAGATAAAATCCAGCTTGATATATATGATGTAAGGTGTGGTACCACAACGTGCTTAAATCGCTTGTCTTCGAGTTGCCATTGCGTAAATTAACCGCCTCTAAATCTTTCAGCGCCAATTCCAAGTGGTATAATGTATTGAATATTTTCTTAATTTGGGAAACTTGTGCAGGTTCATCGGAGAATTCCGTGAATGGCTCCCCGACTTGATTCATGCTTTTTAAATAAGCCTGTAGCTTGGGATTAAATTTATCCCCCTGAACAGCTGAGAGAATCCCTTCTTTTATTTTCGCTACGGTTTTGGAAAGTTGTTTGCGACGGAAAGTATCCAGCAAATCCAAATATTCTTCGAAAAAGTATTCAATCATAGTAGTTATGTAGTAAGACTGTTATACCAACTGACTGTACACCAACTGAAAGATTATAGCAATTTTTGAACATGTTTTATTATTGAGTACGTTTATAGATGAGATCCCATACTCCGTGCCCCAAACGCTGACCTCGTTGTTCAAATTTGGTCAATGGTCGTGACTCGGGCTTTGGGGAAAATCCGCCAACAGATTGTTGGTTTTGTAACTTATTATTGGCTGATAATACTTCCAACATATGCATCGCATAATCTTCCCAATCCGTTGCGCAATGAATAAAGCCGCCAATTTTTAATTTACTAACCATCAATTCAATAAATTCCGATTGGATTAAGCGGCGCTTATGGTGGCGTTTTTTTGGCCAAGGATCGGGGAAAAATATTTGTATACCTTCTAGAGAGCAATCCGCCAAATGCGAACGAAATACTTGCACTGCATCAAAATTTGCAATGCGCACATTGGATAGGGCTAAATCTTCTAAATCCGCAGCAAGACTTCCCACGCCTGCAAGGTGAACTTCAACACCGATAAAATTAATCTCAGGTTGAGTTTGAGCCATTGCGGCTAAAGAGTGGCCCATGCCGAAACCAATTTCTACTATGGTTTCTGCATCACGGCCAAACTCTTTCGTCAAATCCCAAACTTCCTCTTGATTGGATAATGCGTATTTGGGAAAATGGTGTGTAAGCGCGTGTTCTTGTCGATTGCTCGTCCTACCCGCGCGCAGAACAAAACTTTTTATACGGCGATGCATGAAATTCTCTTTGCAAAAACTGTGAATTATAATAGGTTCTAACGGGCTGTACCATAAAATAATTCAACAATTTAATTGCATATTCACCAATTTTTTGCTATAAAACGCCACCTGTAATTCATAAATTTTAGTTGAACAAAGCTGATCTAATGTCAGCAAGCGTGGAGTAAGATCATGTCAAGAGTATGCCAGGTTACTGGTAAGCGACCAATAACCGGAAACAATGTGTCGCATGCCAACAATAAAACAAGAAGACGCTTTCTTCCTAACATCAAAATTCACCGTTTTTGGGTTGAAGAAGAAAATCGTTTCGTTACGCTGAAAGTAAGTACGAAAGGCATGCGTATTATTGATAAATTAGGTATTAAAGCCGTGCTCGATAAAATCAGAGCTAACGGCGAGAAAGTATAAGGGGAATTACCATGGCAGCTGTCACCGTTAAAGTTAAAATGGAGTCTACCGCAGGTACTGGTTATTATAAAACCACTACAAAAAATCCACGTAATCATCCAGAAAAAATGGAATTGATGATGTACGATCGCGTTATCCGTAAACACGTTCTTTTTAAAGAGAAGAAAGTTAAGTAATTAAACTTTACCTCTTTTCAAAAAAAAAACACCATGAGCTCATGGTGTTTTTTTTCGTCACTAGAAACTAAACCTTCCTTGCCTATTCCAATCAGCGTTTTCAAGATAGTAGAATTATAAGCAGCGTCGCCTGGCTAATTTGGGGATTTGGATTAGACTTAAATTAAGGTGCATACAAAGGGAGGAGAGCATGAAATCATCTCTGCAGTTAAACTTGGGGCATCAAATCACCCTTACCCCTCAACTTCAGCAAGCGATACGTCTGCTTCAACTTTCTACAACAGACCTACAACTGGAAATTCAAGAACAATTAGAATCCAATCCTATGCTTGAAGTTTCGGCCAATGAAGACAAGGAGGAGTCTTTTGAAACTGAAGTTAACCGAGTGGAAGAGTTTGAAGATTTTCAATGGTCTAATTTATATCTCAATCAAAGCAAAACGAATGCTTTTAACGAGAGTGATTATATTTATGAAACCTTGCATTGCACCACAACCACATTACAGGAACATCTACAATGGCAAGCTGATTTGACACCCATGTCGGACATTGATAAAGCAATTGCATTAACCATCATTGATGCGATTAACGACGACGGGTTTCTTACCATGGGGTTGGATGAGTTACGCAACAGCCTAAACTCGCCCCAGATGCCAATTGAACTTGAGGAAATTAAAGCTGTGTTGCATCGTATTCAACAATTTGATCCTGTTGGCTGTGCCGTGTCTTCAATGACCGAGACTTTATTGATTCAACTTCGATCGTTATCAGTTGACACCCCTTGTCTCAAATTGGCAGAAAACATTATTAAAGAAAATATTAAGCTGCTTGGCCATCACAATTATCGTCAGTTGATGAAGATTTATAGAGTGGATGACAAAACCTTAGAACATGCATTGCATCTGATCCAGCACTTAAATCCTAAACCAGGAAATGCGATTGCCCCTAAAAATCCTGAGTACGTAATTCCAGATCTCACGATGAGAAAGGTAAATAATCGCTGGGAGGCCGTATTAAATCAGAATGTCTTACCCAATTTGGGGATTAATTCGAATTATGCGGCACTAGTAAAGAAGGTTCACAGTGAATCGGATCACCTTTTTTTAAAGAATAATCTACAAGAAGCACGATGGTTTCTGAAAAGCATTCAAAGTAGGCAGGAAACATTATTAAAAGTAGCCCAGTATATAGTAAACTATCAGCAAGAGTATTTTAGTTTTGGCGATGAAGCCATGAGGCCTCTGATTTTAAATGATGTAGCGAATGCTTTAAACATGCATGAATCCACGATTTCCCGGGTAACTACACAAAAATTTATCTACACGCCGCATGGACTGTTTGAATTAAAATATTTTTTTTCCAGTCATCTATCTACTTCTGCGGGTGGTGAACGTTCTTCTACAGCGATTAGAGCATTAATTAAAAAATTAATCGCCGCGGAGAATCGTCAAAAGCCGCTGAGTGATAGTAAACTAGCTCAACTAATTTGTACGCAAGGCATTAAAATTGCCCGACGTACAGTAACTAAATATCGCGAAACCCTGGGAATATTTCCCTCGAACGAGCGTAAAACTATTTCGTAGTTAAAAAACAATTGAAGGAGAGAATTATGCAAATTAACTTTACTGGCCATAAACTTGAGGTTACTCCGGCCTTAAGAGCATTTGCACAAGAAAAATTTGATAAATTGGAGAGACACTTCGACAAAATTACCGCCATTAATGTGGTTTTTGATGTGGAGAAATTACGTCAAATTGCTGAAGCAACTATTCTTGTGGCTAAAGGCGAATTGCATGCCAGCTCCGAATCGGAAGACATGTATACTGCTATAGATATCTTAGTTGATAAGCTCGATAGACAACTTATAAAACATAAAGAAAAATTGCGCGATCACCGCGAATAACCATTCCTGAAATTTCAAATTAATCATCACTTCATCGTTATCCCTTCGCGGGATAACGATATATTTTATTTTGCAAAAAGACCAATTTAAGAACAGGTTGTACATTAAATAAAATTTAGATTACAATGACGCTCGTAGTTGATTGCAAAACATCCCCCCCTACTTCTGGTAACGTGTGAAAAAACTATGTTATTTAGCGAACTGCTCCAACAGAAAACCGTCTGCCTTGATACTACTGCGCAAAGTAAAACTGCAGTCTTGCTCAAAGTCAGTCAAATTTTACAGCAAAGTCATAACAGTCTTGATGCTGATGCATTATTTGATGCTTATTGGAAAAGAGAACGTTTAGGAAGCACGGCTATTGGCCATGGCATAACCATTCCCCACGTTCGCTCGGAGTCCATTGAGAAAAGCTGCGCGGTTATGATGAAACTGCAGCATCCTGTAGATTTTGGAGCTCAAGACAAACAACCCGTCGATCTCGTATTTGCTTTGGTAATCCCGCAACAACAACCGGACCATCACCTACAAACCCTAACTTATATTATTAGACGTTTCAGTGATTCACGGTTTCGTGCTAATTGCAGAGCGGCTAAAGACAGCGCCACTCTTTATAACCTACTTGTTGAAGATGAGCTGGAAACTGCTTAAAACCGTAGAATTATCCCCTAGATCATGATATACGATAATTATTCTAGACCTTTCAAGGCATCCTATGATCGTAACCAAAATTTCCATCATTAATAAATTAGGTCTACATGCTAGAGCATCAGCAAAATTCGTTTCAACGGCAGCAAGATATCAAAGCCATATCGACGTTACCAAAGATAATCAAACGGTGAATGGTAAGAGCATCATGGGAGTGATGATGCTTGCCGCGAATAAAGGCAGCGAACTCACCTTAGAAATTGATGGTCCGGATGAAAAGGAATTAGAGGAAGCTTTGACAAAATTGATTAATAATCGCTTTGATGAGGGTGAGTGAGGTCTGTTGTTGATTCCTGTTTGCTTGTAGCCCCTCTGTTCGAAAACCTTGATTACGCCTTTGGCTGCATCAAGGCTACGCGTTTTATATCGCCTTGTTCTTATTCTTTATTGTCGCGATTGTTGGTGAGTTTCTTGCGTTGTTTTCGCACTCGATTTAACGCCACTAAGGTTTGTATTGGACCCGATAAGGCGTACATTAAGAAGCCTATAAATAGAATCAGCGCTGGATTTGAGGCTATGGCCACGAACAGTACAATGATGATGAGTACATGGAGGAATGGAATTTTCCCCTTAGAATCCATTTCTTTGAAACTATAATAACGAACATTGCTGACCATTAAAGCGGAACAAAATACCATCAAAATTGCAGTGATAACGGCTATAGCAGGCTGCTCCCAATTATTTTGATGGCATAACCAAACAAATGAGGCAATCACTGCAGCTGCAGAAGGACACGCTAATCCTTGAAAATAACGTTTATCGGATGTTTCAAGTTGCGTATTAAAACGTGCAAGCCTTAAAGCCACAGCAGCCGTATAAATAAAAGCAACCAGCCAGCCAAATTTTCCAAGCTCATGTAATATCCAACTGTACGTTAAAAGCGCTGGAGCAACACCGAAGGTCACCATATCCGACAAACTATCATATTCTGCACCAAAAGCAGTTTGGGTGTTGGTTAATCGGGCAATTCGTCCATCCAAGCCATCGGCTACCATCCCTATAAAAATAGCAACAACTGCTGGCTCGTATTGAGCTTTTAATGATGCAACCAATGAATAAAATGCTGCGAAAAGACTCGCCGTGGTTAATAAATTAGGCAATAAGTAAATACCTGAATGACTTTCTTTTTTTTCCACACGTAAATCCAACCAGTTTCATTGGCAGACATGCTAACATGTAGCATAGACACCGGCAATTTTTAGATAACAACAATATGATGCTATAATAAACAAACTGATCTATTTCAATATAAAAATGACCGACTCCGACGACAAAAAAATTGTAATTGAAGGCATAACCGAACAAGGCAAACCCTTTCGACCTAGCGATTGGGCAGAGCGTATGAGCGGTACTATGGCCACGTTTAAAAATAGCCGCATCCATTACTCACCTTTATTACAACCAAGCGTCAATCACGAAGGTTATAAATGCGTTTTGCTGGATCCTAAGCTAAAAGAATCCAGTCCAGAAGTTTATCAGTCCATTTTAGATTTTGCTAAAGCGAATAATTTAAAGATTTGCGGAGAAGATGATTAGGGTCTGTTGATTAAAAAAATTGTTAACAGACCCTCATTGCCCAATATTAAGGACGCCTAGCAGACACTGTCGTATTCATATTTGGGTTATAATTTAATAGCTCAGAAAGGTACACTTCATATACTGACCCTTCACCTACAAACATAAATCGTTGCACCTTACCATTTTTTGCATCAATGGAGGTAGGTCCACCCATACGATTAGGCATGCCCCATTTGGTTTCAAGTACGCCGTTATTATTCTTAAACTTAATACTAGCTGTACCAATGATATCATCGGGATTTAATGGAGAATCATCACTTTCCATAAGATCGATAAGTAGAAGGACCGATTCACCATTTTTAATAGGCCCTGACCATACTGGCATTTGCTTTACTTTATCAACCTCCTCTGAAGTCCAATGTATGGGCTTTTCTGGTATACGATTATATTTGGCAGGTTGATTTGCCCGATATACCGTGAGTGAAAGATAAAGTTCGTCACCATCGGACTCGCCGGATTGGCCGAACTTAATATGATTCAATATAAGAGTTGGTTTGATTGTATCTTGCGTGTCTTGTGCTGGTGTCGTTTCATCTGCGGCGAAAGCAAGGCTTGATAACATGAACATACCAGCCCCCAGCGCACTAATAATCCCTTTCATTTCTAACTCCTTATTGTTTTTCTATGTGCCAATTTTTAAGCTTAAATTTATCAGATGACTCAATGTATAATCCAATGCACCTATAGTCCCTTCAAAATTCATCGCCAAAATCCCCGCAAACAAAAACGTCAGACCTTTAGAGCCCTCTTGAACTCCAGGCTCACTCGAATGGGTCAGCAACACGCAGCCACGGAAAAACCAAACGATACCTGCGGTTTGAATCACCACCTTCATAGCGCTGTAAATGTTGTAAGGATTATACTGCGTATACTCTAACGCATTTCCCAAGCCAAAGGTTGAATCCGATAAAGTTTGCACCGATGTGGGGAGAAAGATTAAAGCCGCTCCACCCAATAGGTAAGCAATGGGAACGAACATTTTTTCTTGCGAGCCACCACCAGACCTAGCGTTTCCGATTTTAAGGAATTTCATGATGGAATGAATGATAAACAAAATTCCAACCATGTACGCCAGGCCAGTAATTACGCTTTGTACGGGAACTAAAGCACTACTTATATTCCCGATCATTTTGACTAAGTCTGCACTCATAAGTTAATTATACACCTATTTATATAGGGATCCGGCTAATTGCAGAATCTTTACGAAATCATGATAATTTAATAGGCTAAACCTGCCTTGCAAGGTATAATTTTACCCCTATATTTGAGGTACTTTGGCACAGGTGGAGCAAATTATGCAAGTTAACACATTTCCTATTGTCTTGGAGGAGGCTTATATGATTTCCCCTCAAGTCAAACATTTTGTGTTTCAATCCACCCAAACCCCTCCTTTTAATTATATACCAGGTCAATTCATTACAATTCATTTTGAAGTGAATGGCAAAATATTACGCCGCAGTTATAGCATTGCCAATGTGCCCTTACAGGATAACAAAATAGAATTTGCTGCAGGTTATGTTGAAGGCGGTCCAGGAACTGACTTGTTATTTAATCTTAATCCGGGGGACTCTATTCAAATAAATGGTCCTTTTGGTCGTCTTATTTTGAAAGAACCTAATCCTAAACGGTACCTGCTCATAGCCACCAGCACAGGCGTGACACCTTATCGTGCCATGATCCCCGAATTAAAGCATCGACTGGAACAACATCCCGAGCTTGAAATTGTAATTTTGCAGGGAGTACAGAAAAAGGAAGACGTACTCTACGAACAAGATTTTTTGGAATTTGCCAAACAATCCCCGCGAGCTCAATTTCGAGTCCACTTAAGCCGTGAATCTGATGATTTACTCGAACATCAACGAAGCGGCTACGTACAAACTTCCTTTCCTGAATTCAATCTTAATCCACAAGAAGATTTGATTTATTTGTGTGGAAATCCAGGTATGATTGACGACTCTTTTACATTTTTAAAAGATAACGGTTTTGCAATGCAACAAATTATTCGCGAAAAGTACATTTCACGATAGAGACGCACAATAGGAGAACTAACCATGCATTTCGATGAATTATCTGACACCATGGATCATATGCTGCAAGATGGAAAAGGAATCCTTGCTGCGGATGAAAGCAATGGTACGATTGGGAAGCGCTTTGATACAATCGGGGTTGAAAACAATGAAA
Source organism: Legionella genomosp. 1 (assembly GCA_945862405.1). Taxonomy (GTDB): domain Bacteria; phylum Pseudomonadota; class Gammaproteobacteria; order Legionellales; family Legionellaceae; genus Legionella_A. The sequence goes on along the minus strand of CAMAYX010000034.1, from coordinate 6,594 downwards.
ACAACCGTCGTGACTACCGCTTATTACTGGCCACTACTGCCGATTTAGAGAATTATATTAATGGTGTAATACTGTTTGAAGAAACGTTTCAAAACAAAGATCAAAATGGAACACCCATTGCCCAATTGTTCACAGAAAAAGGCATTCTTCCTGGAATCAAAGTAGACAAAGGTTTAACGCTGCTCGCAAATACTGACGAGGAGAAAGTTACCCAAGGTCTGGACGGTTTAAGTGAGCGCTTGCTGCATTATAAAGAATTGGGCGCCAAATTTGCGAAATGGCGTAATGTTTATTCCATTTCTGAATTCACACCCAGCTTGACTGCAATTCGTGCAGGAGCTGAGGTTTTAGCCCGTTATGCTGCTACTTGTCAGTCAATTGGTATTGTTCCTATCGTTGAGCCTGAAGTATTAATGGACGGGGATCACACCATTGAACGATGTGCAGAAGCCTGTGAGATGGTTTTACATGAACTGTTTTGCTCTCTCTTCGTTCATCAGGTTGAATTAGAACATATTATTTTAAAACCAAGCATGGTTACTAGCGGAAAAAACACTAAACCTTTCAGTTCTCCTGAAGAGGTAGCTGCTTATACTCTGAGCGTTTTCCGCACGAATGTTCCTGCTGCTGTACCTACCATCAATTTTCTTTCCGGTGGACAAACGCCACAACAGGCAACTGCAAACTTAAATGCTATTAACAGCCAAGGTTATCAACCATGGTCTCTAAGCTTCTCATACGGCCGCGCATTACAAGAAGATTGTTTACGCGCATGGGGTGGGAAAGCCAGCAACGTTGAAGCAGCACAAGCAGCATTGCTAAAACGTGCTCAGTTGAACGGCCAAGCTTGCTTTGGTGAATATAACTCTGATATGGAATAAGATTTGTCATTCCCGCGCAAGCGGGAATGACAGGTTGTAGGAAAAAATACATCCCCTACCCTCAATAAATTCGAAGTACACTTGTTTAGCAGAGTTCACATACTCCCCAGCGGCTGGAACGCGGGGATTAGGCAGAATGTGATGAGAAGAGCTCAAGAAAACGGCAAACACTTGCATTAGCACCTAAAAATACAGAAGAGCATTCATCCAAACGTTCGAAGTTCTTTACTCCAGTACCTGAAGAGGATAATGACGAGAGTGAGGAAATGATGGATGATAGTCCTAATCCGAATCAATGAAATTTGTCAGAATTAGTTTGGTCGATAGCTGCTCACGGAGGAGATAATTCATTGGATTTTTCCTCCTATCGAAACAAGCAAAAAGGATATCAGTAGTTCCCTTTTGGGTGTCGCTTAATGAATACTTCTGCAAGTTTGTCTATTAAGGGATTAATTAGATATCAGTTTGAATATCTAGTTTCTTAAACTTCCTGTAATAATACTCTGTTGTCATTAGGCTCCATAACGTATTCCATAATATCTCCCGGTTGGCAGTTTAAATAGGTACATATGGCTTCTAGGGTTGAGAAACGTATTGCTTTGGCTTTTCCATTTTTTAAGATGGATAAATTGGCCTCGGTGATTCCTATGGCTTCGGCCAATTCTTTCAACCTGCATTTTCGTTTTGCCATCATCACGTCTAAATTAACAATAATTGGCATAGCCCTACCCTCTTAGATTGTTAATTGCGAATCAGATTTTAGTTGATTGGCTTCTTTGATGATCCACGAGGCAACCAGAATAATCACGGAGGTCATCAAGGTGGTCGCATTGGTGGTGCCTAGAGTAATGCTTGCAAATCGTTGTCCTGCAGGGTTTGCAAAGCTGAGGGCTGCGGTTATTAATGGTTGATACATCAATTGCACCAACTCTCCTACTATCATGTAGATGCTAATACCTTTGATGAGCTTTATATTTTCTTGTTCAAACAATTTTCCTTGTGCATACAAACCAAATAATTTGGATAAATTTCTAAAGATCAACACGGTAATGGAAAGTGGTATTGCTTGTATGGCTAAAATAACCAATCGGTGAACGGGAGAGTAATTATAACTTTGAATTTTATTCGCCGAGATTATGGATGACCATGCACCCCAATTCATCATCCCTTCTATATTAAATACGATCAAATAAACCGTTGCCAAAGGTGTCGCCCAATAGAGTATTTTAAAGAGCAGGTGAAGTAAGTAACTGGCGCGTTGTATTTTGTTCATAGCGATCCTTAGTGGTTAATATGAAAATGAATTATACGCGCTAATTATCGTTTATCAATAATTTATTATTGTAAAATTTAAATTAAATATTGAATAACAGGGTTATTTTAATGAGAATTGAGCATAAAGAGGAATGTGATCGGAGAGCATTCTCCAGGGCTTTCCTTGCAAGCACTGTACGTCATTTACCTCCATTCCCCGAAAATAAACTCGGTCAATGCATAGAGCTGGCTTAATGGCCGGGAAAGAACGGGCATGTTGCCCTTCTATGGTATTAAAAGCTTCTTCAATATCTAACTCATCCTTTAAGGGTTGAGATAAAATTTTACGCCAATCATTAAAATCACCAGCCATTAATAAGGGTTCATGTGCAGGAACCGCTTCGCTAATTCGCATCATTAGGGCTTTGCTTTGCTCAGCTCGCTCAGCTTTGAATAAACCAAGATGTACGCATAAAAGATGAATTCTGGTTTTATGTGCATCATTTAATATAAGTTGCGTGTGTAATATGCCACGAGAGGCGCGGTTAATGTTGGAAAGATTGATGTTCTCAAATCGCTCAAACGCGTATTTGCTTAGAATAGCGTTACCATGATGACCTGATTGATAAACTGCATTTTTGGCATAAACGTAATGGGGCCAAATGTTTTCGGCAATGTATTCAAACTGGGGGCTATCCGGCCAACTCTCGATTCGTTTTTCACGGCGGCGATGCTCACCTTGCACTTCTTGCAAAAAAACAAAATCAGGATTTAAGTTGGCTAAAGCTTCGCGCATTTCTGGAAGCAAGAACCTCACCTTTCCTAAACCAAAACCTTTATGAATATTATACGTAATAAGGGATACGGTCTGTGTAGATTGCTGCATTTACCTCACCCTAAAATTTAATGATTTTCTTTATATTACAAAGCATAGGATGCTTTTTAACTTATTGCATGCTGAGAATCATGCAAGGTGCCTATGACACCTGGCAATCAGAATTAACAGTTGGTGTATTTTATACGAACTTTATCCAAAGCTTTTTTAACATCAGCAACAGAATATTTAAGATCAGCGGTTGAACTTAATACACCGCAGGCAGCTTGTTGGAACGTAGAGCTTGGTGTCCAATAGTCCATATTTGCCTTCACCATAACCTCAAATGCTTTCTTAGTATCCCATTGTGGGGTAGTTGCGATTAAGTAAAACAAGCGATTATAAACGCCACTTGATAAATGAACATCTAAATCGGCTTTGTACTGATCGGCACTATCAATGGACTCGCCATCCAGACTTGGTTGATCCATAAATCGTAAGGCTTTCATCCCACTGTCTTTCTTGACAATTTCAGCCCCTATATACCAATCCTTAATTTTCTTGTCCGAATAAAATTCTGCCGCTTTTGCCGCCATATCTGAAAAAGACTCATTAATGCCTCCTGATTGCCCAGCATATACTAAATTCGAATGCTGTTCGGTGAATCCATGACTGATTTCATGAGCACCAATACCAAGTGATACTAGCGGGTAGAACATGGAGGCACCATCGCCAAATGTCATTTGCTCGCTATCCCAATAAGCATTTTGATATTGCTCACCATAGTGAACCCGCATGATCAATTTCATGGGTTTAGAGTTTAACGTTAATGGCGGTATTCCAAACCATTTTTGATACATGTCGTTGATAACCGCACCGGTGTAAAGAGCATCATTTGCGGGTGAGTAGGCACCGTTTTTTCGGTCATATCCATCACCTTTATAGCCAGTCCAATAGGTACTAGCCTCTCCACTGGGTTTACAAGGGAATTGCATCACAACATTTTTACCATCGTATTGATGCTTCATATCGACAATTTGCGTACCAGCATTTTCCATCACACACACATTAGTTTCATTAATACGTTGCATATTGAGGAATGGTAGCTCTTTGCCAAAGGTTTTTTGTGGTGCTGATGAATTACCGCTTAAACCCTTTCCTTTTACGTTGGTCCGGGTAGTTTTAATGTCATTCCACTGCATAAAAGGAACTAACGTCTGAGCATTGAGAATCGCGGTAGGACGCTCGGGTATTTTATCAGCATATTGGGCCAATACACTCACTTTATATGCCCAAAAAGCTTTGTGCGACCGATCAATATACACCATAGGTTCTACTACGCCTTGGCTCAATTTTGCATCGGAATATTGCGCTTTAAATTGTTGTAAAACGGTGTCCGCGTTATTTAATAAATAACTTGGTGGATTTCCTAAATCAACGTCCAAACCCTCAAATACAGTACCATTCATGTTTACAGTTTGTCCGCGGCTTAGCGTTGTACTGCCTTGATGTACAATTGCATAGCCTCCAAACACTTGGAATCCAGAATAATATTGCTGCATACGTGTATGCGTCACGTGATTTTTATCAATGTGTTGGCTTAGAAATTTTAAGTTGTTGGTCGATGCGGCTGCTTGCTTGGCATTGGGCGAAAGCAATTGAAAATTACGTTGTAAATTAGAATAAGTTTCCTTTTGCAGTTCTACTGCTTGTGCTGCCTGCACCGAAGAATTGCCTACGATGAGTACAGCTGCGCTTATAGCTTTCATAGTTAAGTTCGTACGCATTTTTGTTACCCCGTTATTAGACACAGTTCACTACTACCGTAAAAAGTTATGAATTGAGTGCTAAACATAGTGGACAGAAACGTCTCAGAAACCCAATAGAAAGCTTCCTTAATTCAGCTAAGGACTGGACGGAATTTATATAAAAATACCATATATCATGCAAAATGTTAAGTTAATACTTACTTATCAGCCTTTTGCAAGCCTTGTTCTAAGACAAACGCAGTAATATTTGTTCAGGAGTAACTTTGTCACCTTTCTTACACAATACTTCAGTTACCGTACCTGAAATAGGCGCTTGGATTTCCGTTTCCATCTTCATAGCTTCTAAAATTAATACCACTTGTCCAGCTAATACCTGCTCGCCTTGCGTGACCTGTAGATTAACAATGGTACCTGGCATCGCAACACGGATGTCTCCCGGCCCGGGATCATGCTTATGGACAACTGGAGCGGAGCCTTCATCCCCGATCTCCGTTTGATGAAGAATAACTTCTTCAGGCACACCATCAACCCATAAATAGAATGCTTGTTTCCCACGCCCACGCACACCAAAACCAGCAATTTTCACATGATACTGTTCACCGTGCAAAGAAATATCAAATTCAGATGACGATTGTGGATTTTCGGTAGAAGCACTAACTAGAAGCTCTGGGTGCAAATCATCCGTTTTGCGTTCTTGCAGAAATGTTCTGCCAATTTCGGGAAACATCGCAAACGTCAATATGTCCTCCGACGACTCGGCTAAATCCTTGATTTCTTTGTGCAGTTGCTGCAATTCATTTGGCAGTAAATCAGCTGGTCGAACATCAATAATTTCAGTTCGGCCTATCGCTTTTTTTCTCAAGCTTGGGCTTATTTTACTCGGTGCAGCTCCATATTTCCCCTGGCAATATAATTTCACTTCGTTGGTGATGGTTTTATAGCGTTCGCCGGTAAGAACATTTAATACGGCTTGTGAGCCTACAATTTGTGAAGTAGGCGTTACTAAGGGTGGATACCCTAAATATTTGCGAACCTTTGGAATTTCCTTTTGCACAGCGTCCATTTTATCTAGTGCTTGCTGTTCTTTTAACTGATTGTATAAATTTGAAATCATGCCTCCAGGTACTTGATATAATTGCACTCGCGGATCAATTTCCCTAGCCTGACCTTCGAACTGCTGATATTTTTTACGCACAAGCTTAAAGTAATCGCCAATTTCCAAAAGCAGATCCAAATCCAAACCTGTGTCGTAAGGAGTTCCGGCAAAAGCCGCCACCATAGACTCTGTAGCAGGATGAGACGCCCCGCCTGAAAAAGAAGAAATAGCAGTATCTAAATGTTTGCAGCCCGACAATACAGCTTGGTAAAAACACATGCTGGCTAAACCTGAAGTAGCATGACGGTGTAAGTGAATGGGTAAACCTGTGGATTCAGACAAGGCCTTGTACAATTCAACAGCAGCAACGGGTGTTAATAAGCCCGCCATATCTTTAATCGCTAAACTGTCGCAACCTAGCTCCGCCATTTGTTTACCTAAGGTAACAAAATTATTTAAGGTATGTACCGGGCTAGTCGTATAACAAATTGCTCCTTGCGCATGCTTTTTTTGTCGTTTTATTTGCGCTATGGAGGCTTGCAGATTGCGAATATCATTGAGCGCATCAAATACGCGAAACACATCAATTCCATTTTTTGCGGATAATTTTATGAATTCAGCAACAACATCGTCAGCATAATGACGATATCCTCAGGACTTACGAAAAACCCCTTGATTGGGTCAATAGATCAAGCAAATAGAAGAAATTTCTCAAAGAGCTGAGGTCGATTAGATCATATAAAATAGAATAATAGTTTACTATTATGACGAATATTTTTT
>CAMAYX010000033.1 GCA_945862405.1 Legionella genomosp. 1 | reverse complement strand
TCAAACTCTTCAGTTCAATCTCTGTCATCAGTATTCCTACTGACTTACTTATTTCCTACTATCGCACTCCTTCTTCTCAGAGCGCCCACACAGTTTGTCTCTAATTTCTTAATGATCTCGCCCCGTAGGCAGTGGTGCGTATTCTACTCGACTCGCGACGCTTGTCAAATCATTTTTCGCACATTCCGCGTTTTATTATCAATCTTTTGATTTCAGCGATAATTTAACTAAACGGCGTTTTCCGACTTGAATAATATAAGTATTACCAAAAGGAAGGATAAGTGCAGGATCGCTTATTTTTTCACCATCTATTTTTACTGCACCTTGTTTCACTAAACGTATAGACTCCGAAGTGCTATTTGTCAAATCAACTTGCTTCAATAATTGCGAAATTGTTGTATTTTCTTCGCATGTGATTGATTTTTCCTCTAAATCCTCAGGAACAATTTTCTTCTGAAACCGTTCTATGAAGCCTTGGTGAGCTTTTTCAGCCTCTTCTTTGCTATGAAACCGAGTAACTATCTCTTTGGCGAATTCAATTTTTACATCGCGAGGATTTAAACCTTCTTCAACTCCTGTACGTAACTTCTTAATTTCTTCACCGGTTTTGAAACTCAACAAATCTATATAGCGCCACATTAGATCATCAGATACCGACATAACTTTACCGAACATCATCTCTGCCGGTTCATGAATACCTATATAATTGTCTAAAGATTTGGACATCTTCTTCACTCCATCCAAACCCTCTATAAGCGGAAGCATCATGATAACTTGTGGTTCCATGCCAAAATGCTTTTGTAACTCCCTGCCCATCAGTAGATTAAATTTTTGATCGGTTCCACCCAGCTCCACGTCCGCACGTAACTCCACGGAATCATATCCTTGGATTAAAGGGTATAAAAATTCATGTATAGCAATTGATTGTCCCGAACTGTAGCGTTTTTGAAAATCATCTCGTTCTAGCATTCTTGCGACATTATAAGTAGAAGCTAATCGAATCATGTACGTTGCGTTCATACCTGAAAACCACTGTGAGTTGAAAGCCACGGTAGTCTTTTCATAATCTAAAATTTTGAACACTTGATGTTGGTAAGTCTGCGCATTCTCTAGCACTGCTTCTCGAGTTAAAGGCTTTCGGGTAATATTTTTACCGGTAGGGTCGCCAATCATTGCGGTGAAATCACCAATTAAAAATATGACCTCGTGTCCGTATTCTTGGAACTGGCGCAACTTATTTAAAAGGACGGTATGACCTAAATGGAGATCGGGAGCGGTGGGATCAAATCCCGCTTTAATTTTTAATGGTTTACCTTTTTTTAATTTGTTGTATAATTCTTGTTCAGGGAGAACTTCCTCGCAGCCGCGAATTAACTCTTTATAAGATATTTCTTCAGAAACCATGACAGCAAAACCTTTTTTAATGATTGACCTAACTTCTTACAGCGGGTATCTTAGCCCGGATATTTTATTCCGGCTAGGCTCGTCTGTTAGGTTTTCTCTACAGGATGATAGTGATAACGATGAGCACTTGCTTGCAGGAAATCAACGCACTAGCCATTTCAGTACAATACTCAATAATACTATGCGCAGCAAGTTAAAGCGTATAAGGTGACGGCAGTAAATGCAAAAAATGGCAAACAAACTGAATGTCTCTCACAAACCTACAAAGCCATCCAAGTTAGTAGCTCTAATTGCTTTGCTAGCCGTTGTGTTTATTTTAGTTATTGCAATGCTCTTACCTTATACTATCAATAAAATATTCCATCGCGCGCCAACCGAATACACTAGAGTAAATTTACCTGAAAAACCAAAACCATCTGTATTACAACCTATTTACGGTAATGAGCAGCTCGCAGATTCAGATGTTGACAGCGACAGCGACGATGAAGATGAACCAGAAAGTGAATGGCAAACCATAACAACCCGCTCGGGCGACACTATGGCAAGCGTATTTAAGCGCGCAGGCTTAAGCGGCAAAACCCTACAAGATGTTCTGTACAAAAATCCGCATGCTAAGGCGATTTCAACGCTTAAAACCAATCAGCCCATCGAGTTTTTAATTCGTGATGAAACCTTAGAACAATTAGTCATGCCTATTTCGGCTACGCAATATATAGTTGTTACGCTTAAGGATAAAAAATATATAACGGAACTAAAAACGCGCAAGATTGATCATCGCAATCAATACGTTACTGCTAAAATACGCGGATCTTTATACAGCACTGCAAAACGGGCCAATATTCCCTATAAACTTATTCAACAAATGACAGAAACGCTTAAATGGGAAATCGATTTTTCAAGAGAAGTCAAAGCAGGAGATCAATTTACTATCGTTTATAACGCTTCCTTCATCGAGAATAACCTAGTAGGTGTTGGGGAAATCATTGCGGTAACTTATACATCCCGTGGTAAAACTCACCATGCTATTAGACACACCAATTCGGATGGTGATAGCGAATATTTTACTGCGGATGGTAAGAGTTTCCGCAAGGCATTCGTCCGCTACCCTATCAAATTTAGCCACATCAGTTCAACATTTAGTATGTCAAGAAAACACCCCATATTGCATTACAATCGACCTCATAAAGGTATTGATTTAGCAGCCTCACTCGGCACCCCTATTCGTGCAACAGGTGACGGACGAATTGCCACCATAGGCCATGAGAATGGTTATGGAAACATGATCAAAATTAAACATGACGGCAACTACAGCAGTATTTATGGGCATATGCTGAAATTCCAAAAAGGTTTATCAAAAGGTGACAAAGTAAAACGTGGACAAATCATTGGCTACGTTGGTCAATCTGGCTTAGCCACAGGCCCCCATTGCCATTATGAATTCCACGTCAACAACCATCCCCGCAATCCCACCACCGTCGACATCCCCTTAGCTTCGGGTATACCAGCACGTGAATTTGCCAAGTTCAAAGCAAACTCCAACGCCCTACTGGCACAAATGAAGTTGTTTGAGCAGGGAAAATTTGCCGATGCCAACAAAGTGACAAGTAAAGGCTAGTTTGCAACGTCCCGTTCATAATTTTATGGCTTTACAGAACATCCCGACCTACGATGCAGCCCCTCATCTTCCCTTCGGCCTTCTTTCTGGAAGAAATCACTGGATATATGCTTCCTGCCTCGCATGGCTTGCAGTCGCAATGACGGATAACAAAAATGAAGATTTGAGCGCAGCAAAAATCACACCACACAAATGACCAGAACCGTTCAGATTTGGCGGATTTGGCCGTTGCCGTAGATTACCCACTTATAACTGCACAAAGCATCAAGGGCCATAGGTCCTCTAGCATGCAGCTTTTGGGTGCTGATACCAATTTCGGCTCCTAAGCCGAATTGGGCGCCGTCAGTAAAGGCCGTGGATGCGTTAACGTAAACCGCGGCAGCGTCAATTTTTGTGACGAAATAATTTGCAGCAGTTTGATCTTCGGTAATGATGGCCTCACTGTGGCCGGAAGTGAACATGGTGATATGGCGCACAGCTTCTTGTAAATTTGGCACTGTTTTAACTGCCATTTTATAGGAGAGAAATTCACGGCCAAAATCTTCGGGATCGGCTTTGTGTAGTAGCGCTTGAGGGTAATGTGCACTTAGAGCGGTAAAACTATTTTCGTCGGCAAAAAGCTCGACTTGTTTTGCTACTAATAATTCCACTAAGGTTGGCAAGTCAGCTAAGCGTGACTCATGAATTACCAAACAATCCAATGCGTTGCACACGCTGACTCTTCTAGTTTTAGCGTTGGTAATGACATTTTTTCCTTTTACAACATCTCCCGACTGATCAAAATAAGTGTGAACAATTCCAGCACCGGTTTCAATGACCGGAATGGTAGCATTATCACGTACAAAATCGATTAAGGCCTGGCTGCCGCGTGGGATGCACACATCCACAAGACCATTTGCATTAAGTAATATTTGAGTGGCTTCACGCGCTAAGGGTAATAAATAAAGAACATCAGGATTAATATTGAATTGTTGCAGGGTTTTATGGATGAGGTCCGTTAAGCATTGATTGCTGTGCGCTGCCTCTTTTCCACCTTTCAATACGCATGCATTTCCAGTTTTGAAACAAAGGCTAAATACATCCAGGGTAACATTGGGTCTGGATTCATAAATTACACCTACGACGCCCAAAGGAACCGAGATTTTTTGTAGTTTTAATCCATTGGCCAAGATTTTATTTTCTAAAAGTGCTCCGGTTGCAAACTCTATAGACGCTACGTTTTCGATGTCTTGGGCTATACCTTCAATCCGCTCTTTGCTCAGTAATAAGCGATCGTATAATGGGTTGCTAATTTCTAGGACGGCTAAGTCCTTTTTATTTTCTGCGAGAATGCGGTCACACGATGTGCGTAAATTATCAGCTAAGGCTAGTAACATGCGGTTACGTTGCTCGTCATGGATATCGTTTAAACTTTGACTTGCAGATTTTACCGTTTTTAAACAATTGATAACGTCAGCAGACATCGTGTGCCTCCTAGAATATGTGCAAATGATCGTAATGAATAAATTCAGGCTTATCTTTTTTCCCTAAATACTCATGCAAGCGATTGGCATCGTATTTGGCAATCCCAATCCCTATCTTTTCACCGTGTGGGTTAATAATTTCTACTAAATCACCTTTTTTAAACTCCCCCAAACAATGGGTAATCCCCACAGGTAGTATGCTTAACACTCGCTCTTTGTCTTGTAGAATTTCAAATAAACAACCATTCACCGTAATCGAACCAGCTTGTCGCTCATTGCTGTAGGCCATCCAACGCTTGATGTTGGATTTTTTCTTACGCGAAAGAATGGTTGTTCCTAATGATTCTCCTGCAACTAACCGCAAAATAACCGAAGAAGTGTCAACGCTGGCAATATGGGTGGTAATCCCTAAGTTTGCCATTTTTTGCGCTGTTGCCAGCTTGCTGGTCATACCCCCGCGACCATGTGTGCTTTTGGTAGCGGAAACCTCAGGCCATTCAATTTCAGGATCAATAAGCGGTATTATTTTTGCAGAAGGATCGCTGGGGTGCTTATCATAAACCCCGGCCACATTACTGATGATGATCAGTTTATCAGCGTTGATTTGCGCGGCAATCAAACCAGCCACTTCATCGTTATCGGTAAACATTAACTCTTCAATGGCCACACTATCATTTTCATTGATGATAGGAATAATATTCTTATGATGCTCAATTTCGCGCAACAAACGGGCAATGTTGAGATAATGCTGGCGAGTGTGAAAGTCTTGTTTGGTGAGCAGAAGCTGTGCCGCCAAGTATTTATGGGAATGAAACATAGCAGCATACAACTGGATTAATGCTGGTTGGCCGATGGCGGCCAATACTTGTTTTTCGGCAAGGGAAGTTCCATATTCACGACCCAGCAATTCACGAGCTGCTTTTCGACCTGAGCCTACTGCTCCAGAGCTTACTAAAACAACAAAATTCCCTTCTTTTTGCAGGTGAACAATTTGTTCCACTAAGCTTAGCATTACCGGCTCAAATGGTGTCCCATCTTGTGAAAGTATGCTTTGGGTTCCAACTTTAATAACAATTTTCATAACTACACGTAAAGTTGCTCAATATTTGCGTGTTATAATGTTAGCACGCCATTTGAAATCATGGTTTTTTTTGCTGCAAAATTTTATGATGAAGGCTTACTATTATTTGAGAGACATTATGTCAAAACCGCTGATTGTTATTACTGGTGCAAGTCATGGCATTGGGCATGCTTTAGCCGTAAAGTTTGCAAACGAGAATTATCCCTGTCTACTGATTTCCAGAACGATCGAGCCACAACCTGAATTTGCTCTTCACAACGTTCTGTATCAGCAAGTCGATGTTGTAGACTTCGATGCCTTGCAAAATGCCATTCAAGCAGCAGAGGAACAATTTGGCCCTACCGAATGCATTATCAACAATGCAGGTTTTTTAAACGTTGGTGAATTTCGTGCTTTGGACATAACCAAAACACATTATGAACTGGACGTATTGATAAAAGGCGTGGTCAATGGCATTAAAGCCGTATTACCGCAAATGTCAGCGCGAAAATCAGGTACAGTTATAAATATTAGTTCAATTGGAGATAGAAAGCCCTACCCGCAAGCCGTTGGTTATCATGCCGCCAAACATGCCGTATTATCCATTGCCGAAAGTCTGCAAATGGCCGAGGCTAAAAATAATGTGCGCGTCATGAACATAGCACCGGGATTGATCAAAACCAACATTCATCAAAGTATGGGAATTAGCTTTGAAAAATACTGCGAACTGCTAGGAAATCCAACGTTCATCAGTCCGGAAGAATTAGCGGAAGTGATTTACTATTGCTGGAGTTTACCGCAACGCATTTGCATTCGCGATCTAGTTATTATGCCTACGGATTGTGAATTTTAAGGCATCGAAGAGATTTTTATGAACCAACTACAATTTTTCTATCAACTTTGCATGTTTAAGGAAACGCCTGACAAGAGCCCTTACTCTGTTGGATTGCTTATTGTGTCGCTGCTCCTTTCGATCGCACTAGGTTTTTGGGTGGTGATCGGGCTAAATTATTATGCTCCGCTGCTGAATCTTTTATTGCTCAGTCCATTCGTAATGACTTTATTCAGCGCCATTGCAATTACACCGACCTTAATTGCAACATACACCACAGGAGTGGTTTATGTTTCTGGGTATAAAAACAGGCTAGTACAAAGCTTAACCTGTGTATTAATGAGTATTTGTATTTTGTATTTACTGTTGTTCGTGCTTTTGTACTTTATACAACTCATCGCAGTAAATTTGATCGATTTTTCCCCAATGACTTCTCTAAAGTTATTGGGCGGGGTAGTTTTTATAGTTATCACGATATTATTATGGATACTGTCGATCGTTAAATTCATTTATCAACATGCCATAGGCCCACAAAAAGCCTATGCCGCAATTTCGGTTTGGGTGCTCATAGAAATTTTAGTAGCGATGTTTTTACCTGAAATTTTATATTCTCTATTGCATTAAATATGCATCAGAAAACGTCTTTCTAAAATTCATCGTCGGGGAGCTGCTCTTCATTAACCGCATCACTGCTTGCAATTTTTCGACTTTCATTGGCCCATTCGCCCAAGTCGATTAATTTGCAACGATCGCAGCAAAAAGGTTTGTATTTATTATCCGCTCTCCAGGTGTCTTTCTTACCACAGGTGGGACATTTTATGGCTTGTTTTTTCATATTATGATTCACAAAAAAAGATATCTACAAATACAAATCGAAGCGATGATGCCCGCCAGATCCGCTAGTAAACCTGCGGGAATTGCATGGCGGGTACGCTTGATACCAATAGCGCCGAAATAAACAGCGATAACGTAAAATGTGGTTTCAGTACTGCCCATCATGGTAGCTGCGGTTTTGCCAATAAACGAATTGCCGCCGCGCTCATGGATTAATTCTGCCATGACACCGTTGGCAGCACTTCCCGAAAATGGCCGGACTATAGCGAGGGGCAGCAGATCTGGAGGCATACCTATAGCATCTAAGACTGGGGCTAGAAGGTGGAATAACAAGTCGAAAAATCCGGATGCCCTAAGCATTCCAATCGCTACGATCATCGCCACCAAATACGGGACAATGCTGATGCTGGTCTCAAAACCTTTTTTTGCACCATCCACAAATGCGGCAAATACATCAATCTTCTTAATCGCCGCATACAGAGGGATGCCGCCTATAAATCCGAGGAAAATTGCATTGGAAATTGCGCTGGCGATGCTCATGATGCGTTGTCCATGTGAGTAACACGGTAACGAGGCAATTTAGCTAATTGTTTTACCGCAACCAAACCCACGATGGTAGAAATGCTAGTAGCGATTAAAGAGCTAAAAATCACTTCGCTTGGATTGGTGCTGCCATTAGCAGCAAGATAGGCAATTGCGGTTGCAGGGATCAGTTGCACGCTAGAGGTGTTGATCGCTAAGAATGTGCACATGGAGTTGCTAGCGGTTTGCAATTGGGAATTTAATTTTTGCAGTTCTTTCATGGCCTGTAAACCAAAGGGCGTGGCCGCATTTCCTAAACCCAACATATTCGCTGCGATGTTCATCACCATTGCTCCCATAGCAGGATGCTCTTTGGGTACATCGGGGAACAATCTGCCCATAATAGGGTACAGAGCACGACCTAACGCTTTGATGATCCCCGATTCAGATGCAACGTTCATAATACCTAACCATAACGCCATTATGCCAGCCAAACCTAAGGCCAACTCAAATCCCAATTTGGCTGAGTCGGTCACAGCTATCACCACTTGATCGATTCTTCCTTGGATTACCCCAACAATAATGGAAAGAAAAATCATCCCTAGCCAAATGGCATTTAACATTGGTTTTATCCTCCTATAAACCTAGGTAATTTGGAGAGCTCGAGGTTATAAGCTATGATTCTCATACTATTTATATGTGAGAATTAATTAACATGATTTGTTTAAAAACCTATCAACTATTTTTACTTCTTTTTGTTGCTATTTTTTCAACGACAGCTGGTGCCGACGTTACAAAAGAAAACGAAGCAGATCCAGTAATTGCGCAACTATATCATACTCTAAAAGCGATGCCGAAGTCAGATATGAATAAGCGTCTGGATCTCATTAGTCAGCAGTTGTTAAATAAGCCTTACCTCTTAGGATCACTGGGTGAGGGCGTTGAGGGAAAGTTTGATCAATTTCCTTTATATCGTGCCGATGCATTTGATTGTGAAACATTTGTAGATACTGTTTTGGCCATCGCTTTAGCACAAAATCCATCTGGTTTTAAACAATGCATCAAGCAAATTCGCTACCGAAGTGGACAAGTTTCATTTTTGGCAAGGAATCACTTTACCGATTTAGACTGGAATCGAAATAATCAGCAACAAGGTTTCGTTAAAGACATTACGGAGCAATTGCAGGATCAATATAATAAGCCGGTCTTTCAAACAGCTACGGCACAAATCAATAAACCAGGATGGTACCAACACTTTACGTTGAACAACATTCGCCTTACCGACAATAATCCTGAAGAAAGAACCCAGCGGCTTAATCTTTTGAAAGAAAAAGGCAGCCAATTGGAAAACGTCAAATCCTCTATTCCTTACATCCCTTTTACTGCATTGTTCAGTAGCGATGGCAAAGAAAATAAATTTATATTTAAGCAAATTCCGGACGGTTCGATTATTGAAGTTATTCGCCCTGATTGGAATCTCAGCGATAAAATCGGCACTAATTTAAATGTTTCGCATTTAGGTTTTGGATTTTGGAAAAACGATGTCTTAATGTTTAGCGAGGCATCTACAGTCCATGGCCGCACGGTAGAAATTCCTTTGGCTGAATATTTACGGGAATATTTACAAAGCCCTACGATTAAGGGAATTAATGTACAAGTTGTGGTACCTGCGACCGCGTTTAAAGATGGTTGTAAGAAAGGTACTGTGGATGAGAAATTGACCGAGTAGTAGTGTTGTCATTGCCTTGCTCCCCGCCAAGACTAGATGTGCGCCTCTTCCATTAAGATTTGCACTAATTCTTTGGCGGGTAACTCGCGGCATGAATGGGCAGATTGACCAGCCCATAGCGACATAAAATCCGTATTATTGTCTTTATTAGCAGCTGTTCGCATAGGGCGAGTTAATGCGTTTTGAATGGGATAATCTGCGATGGTTATACCAGTTGCAGCCATACGTTCAATAAATTTATTCTTTAAACCTCTGGCACGCTTACCTGAAAATGCTCGTGTTAATACAGTGTTGTCTGCAGTTTGCGCTAACAGCAATTTTTTATACATAGGATGTGCTCCTGACTCAGGACATGTCAAAAAGGCAGTCCCTAGTTGCACTCCCGAAGCCCCTAAACTTAGCATGGAGCCAATACGCTCTCCATTCATAATACCGCCAGCAGCAACGATGGGAGTAGTAAGCGATTTGGCTAATAAAGTAATAAATGCACTTAACTCCAATAAATCTTGCTCGCCGTTTTGCAGAAAGGAACCACGGTGCCCTCCTGCTTCTTTTCCTTGGGCAATAATGGCATCAACCTTTTTATCTGCCAACAGTTGTGCCTCAGTCGTAGTAGTTGCAGTTCCCATGATGTATACATCACGCTCCCGCAAGCGGTCCAACCATTTGGAATCAGGAATTCCAAAGGTGAAACTGAAGTAACCCACCCTTTCTTGCAATACTACTTCCATTTGCTGTTCGAAACTGGGGACATAAGGTGGAGCAACTTCATTGATATCAAATTCCAGCTCAGGACAAGATTCACAGATAGCGGCTTGCGCAGCTTTTATCGTTTCTTCGGTTCCGGTATGCGGTTCAGGAATAAATAAATTTACTGCAAAAGGATTGGTCGTAAGCGTACGAATTTCATGAATGGCCTGCTCTATTTGGCTAGGAGTCATATACCCCGCCCCTAGTGAACCTAACCCTCCCGAATTGGAAACAGCCGCCACTAAATTCGGTGTGGTAATTCCCCCTGCCATTGGCGCTTGGATAATTGGCCATTTTAGCCCAATGTCTTTACCCCATTGCATCGCCTTGGCATGAAATACCATCGCTGCTCCTAGAAAGTATGTTAAATAATATAATACGTACCAATTGCCATGGTTCGATTGAAAGGAACCTGATAAAACTCAATGTTCAAATTAGTAGAGTAATTCCTTACTAAAAACGCAAATAATTTTTCCTGCCAATAGAACCACATCGTTTGTTTTTTTCGTGAGGCTACTATGTTGGGTATTTCAATTAAGTAGGTTGCTGTATCTATATTAATTGCAAAAGGTAAGATACCGCGGTCATTCGCCACATACAAAGCCTGGGGTACTGAAACTGTATCCATATAACCGTAATGTAGAGTTAATTCGCAAATGTTTTTATTGAGACACGACACCTCAAAACGATTTTCCGACGCCACATAGGGCACGTTATCCACGGAATAGTTTACGATTAAAACGTGCTCCGGCAAAGTTCTGTTCATTTTAAGAAAATGCAGAAAACTCCCCCCGCTTTTATCATAAATATCGGTAATGAATATTGCGGTTGCCTGTGGTAAACGGTAAAGACTTTTATAATCTAGCTGCTTGAGAATTTTGGAGAATTCTTCTTTTTTCATGTAGTAAGTTTCGCACAAATACAATCTTCCCGCATACCAGGTGTACATAATGAAAGTACATGCAAATGCAAACAGTACTGGCAGCCATCCCCCGGTCCATAGTTTTTGTAAGTTGGCACCTAAGAAAGCAAGATCAATGGTAACTAAGGTTCCAAACACCAGAAATAAAACAATTGGATTCCAACGCCATTTTTTTACCGCTAAATAAATTACCAGGATGTTGGTTATCAACATGTCCAAGTTTACGGCGATTCCATAAGCATGAGTTAACGCATCCGTACTTTTAAACAATAACACCAAAAGCACAGTCCCTAATGCCAGTATTAAATTCATTTGCGGAATGTAAATCTGCCCTTTTGCTTCTCGGGAGGTTTGCACAATGGGTAGATGTGGGTATAAACCTAATAACACCGCTTGTTTGGTTAAAGAAAATGTAGCTGAAATAACGGCTTGTGATGCAATGATGGTGGCCATAGTAGCCATGATCAACAACACTACAGAGAACCATCCCGGAGCTAACATATAAAATGGATTTATGATGCCCATAGGATGTGACAGTAGATAAGCGCCCTGGCCAAAGTAGTTCAGCAACAAGCCAGGTAGAACCACCAGAAACCAACTAAGGCGAATAGGTTTTTTACCAAAATGTCCTAAATCAGCATATAGAGCCTCGCCACCAGTGACAACTAGAAATACGCCCCCAAGTAATGCATAACCTGTCCATCCGTGTAGGTGAAAAAATTCAAAGGCGAAAAAGGGATTCAATGCCATTAAAACAATGGGATTTTTAATAATCTGTGCAATGCCTAAAACCCCTATAGTAACAAACCAAATAAGAATAATGGGTCCAAAATAGAAACCGATACGGGCAGTACCCAGGGATTGAACTGAAAAAATTCCAACTAATATCACGATTGTTAACGGTAAAACCCAATTGGACAGTGAAGGAAAAATAACATCCAATCCTTCAATAGCACTTAGTACCGATATTGCCGGCGTCAACATGCCATCACCCAACAAAAGCCCCGCACCAAACATCCCCAAGATAAAGAAAATATTGACTCTGCTTTTATCAAATTGCTTTAAAAGGGCTATTAATGAAAGCACTCCACCCTCACCATCATTGTCTGCACGAAATAAAATAATTAGATATTTAATAGAAATTACAATGATCAACGACCAAAAAATAAGCGACAAAATTCCTAGAACGTTCACTAAATTGATGGGAAGGCCATACAAACAGGCTCGCATAGCATACAAAGGACTGGTACCTATGTCTCCGAAGACGACGCCCAAAGCAGCTAAGGACAAGGTAGCATCCGTTGAAAATCGAGTTTTATTATTGTTACGCAACTCTGAAAGTCCTTATTCAATTCATCATTTATAGTATAGCCTGAGAATTATTGAAATAATAAACACTTACCTTAGCAAGGTCTGTTAACAACTCGCCACCCTGAGTCCAAAAAGTTAATTTTTGAGTAGCAGAGCGCAGAAAATCAAATATTTTTGCCGAAGGTAGTTGAATTGCCGACAGCCCCCATGTTGACAATTCCCTAGGATGCTTAATAATGGAAAAATCAAATTGCTACAGGAGTAAAGATGCCATTTAGGATTTTTAAAGGCATAGCTTATCTCAGCTTACTTTCTTTAACGTTAAGTGGCTGCTTTCAACCACCCTACAATGATTTCAATCAAGACCAAAAAAGATCTAAGGATATTGCAACTTATGGTCTTCTTGGTATTGGAGCGGGTACGGTCCTCAGCGGTGTAAGCGCTGTGGGAGGAGCCGTAGGTGGAGCTGCAGGTATTGGCATCGCACAATGGAAAAATAGAAAGCAGGCCATCATTAATGATTTACGGGCGCAAGCGATTGAAGTAATCCAATACGGCGATACGATAACGCTGATAGTGCCTACCGATAGATACTTTATATTTAATGGCGCTCACCTAAATGACATCAGTTATAAAGGTTTGAATGACATTGTCAGACTGGTTAAAAGTACAACTTGCGGCCCTATTTATGTAGCCGGATTTACGGATAATGTAGGAACTCGCTACCACAAGAACAAACTTGCACAAGCACAAGCAGAAGCTATGCTAACTTTCTTGTGGGCCCATGATATCCCTGCTCAACGATTCCGCGCAGAAGGCTATGGGGACAAGCATGCCATCGGTGACAACCATTTAATTCATGGAAGCGCTTATAATCGCAGAATTGAAATTCAGTGGATGATTACACCTAGGCCCAGCCGTCCCAACGTATAGATTTGCCTCAGCTGATCTCTGCTAAAACACTGTACCCCGCGGACATGGCGCGGGGTGTCGACCGAGAACGACAGGTGGTAGCAGCAAGGCTACCTTTCTCTGCAAAATAGTCAAAATATTACCATTCCCTAATTGTCGACCTACAAACCATTTGCTACTATCGAACGTTCGTCCTCTTTATTTAGATATATTTTTATGCTCTCAAGGTTCATAGGCGGTATTCTTCTGATAGTTGGAACTTCCATTGGCGGAGGTATGCTAGCACTTCCCGTTGCCAACTCCGGAACCGGCTTTCTGATGTCCACGCTATTCCTATTGCTATGTTGGATCGTGATGACCTTAGGTGCATTTTTTATTCTGGAAGTTAATTTATATTTACCTCCCGGAAAAAACATGGTTTCCATGGCGGCAGCTACATTAGGCTCACCCGGTTTATTAGCAGCATGGCTTAGTTATCTTTTCTTACTCTATACACTTCTCTCCGCTTACATTTCTGGAGGGGCGGACGTCTTAGGTGGCCTGCTACAACTCGTTGGTTGGCATGCCAGTGAGTGGCAACTTACTTCAATCTTCACTTTGATTTTTGGTTTGATCGTTTATGGAGGCATCCGTCAAGTCGATATTTTTAACCGATTTCTGATGTTTGCTAAGCTTGGCGTTTATTTCTTATTGGTCGTTCTAATTGCACCCTATATGAAAGGGGATTATTTTCAAGGCGGTAGTACTCAATACGTAGCAGGCTCGATCATGATCCTGGTCACCTCTTTTGGTTTTGCCATTATTGTTCCAAACCTTCGTGAATATTTTAATGACAACATTAGAACTTTAAAAAGAGTTATCTTCATAGGATCGTTAATTCCTTTGCTATGCTATATCGCTTGGGATGCAGTCATCATGGGTAGCCTCCCTGCTCAAGGGGACCATGGTTTGGTTTCTTTAATGACCGATGAACATACGACCAGCTCATTAGCAAATATGTTGTCCGATCGCGTGAATAACAGCATGATCAGCTCCTCGTTTCATTTCTTCACCTCGATTTGCATGTTAACTGCCTTTTTAGGTGTTTCTTTATGCCTAATTAGTTTTCTAGGCGACGGTTTGAACTTGTCACAGACGGGCAAACAAGGCCTGGGGTTATTCTTATTGACTTTCATACCACCCTTAGTTCTTGTGATTTACTACCCTGGCGCTTATATGAAGGCACTGAATTATGCAGGCTTTTTTTGTGTAATTCTGTTATTGCTTTTACCAGCACTGATGTCCTTATTTGGGCGACATCGCTATTCTCCAGGATTTATTGTACCTGGAGGACGCTTTAGTCAGATATTCGTGATCGTATGCTCTTTTGTACTTTTGTATTTGGCACTCTAAATCGTTGAGCAGGCAATCAACAGTCGCATGTATTGACAAGGGGCGGTACTTTTTAGTATCATATTGGTTTAATTTTAAACAATTAAAATGAGAGTCCAGCATGGCTAATTCCAAACTCATTGGTGGTATATTACTAATCGTTGGAACTTCGATTGGAGGAGGAATGCTAGCCCTTCCTGTCTCCACGGCAGAAGTTGGCATGACCAATTCCATTTTTTTTCTGTTTTTCTGCTGGTTAGCAATGACCGCAGGGGCTTTATTAATTTTAGAAGTTAATTTACGTCTACCTGCTGGCAGCAATATGGTTTCTATGGCAAAAACGACCCTGGGTCTACCTGGCCAAATCATTGCATGGATTACTTATCTCTTTCTACTGTACACACTTCTCGCTGCTTATATTTCTGGTGGTAGTGATGTTTTTAATGGTTTATTGGCAAGTATCAATATCCACCTCCCCAGTGGACTAACGTCTCTCCTATTTACATTAGTGTTTGGTTTTCTCATTTACAATGGCATAAAAACAGTTGACTACGTCAACCGTGGTTTGATGTTTGGAAAGTTAGGGGTTTATCTCCTGCTAGTATTCATCATCAGCCCACACATTCAATTACCATCTTTACAAGGCGGCTCAGCGCGAGCCATTACCGGCAGTCTAATGATTCTAATCACTTCGTTTGGATTTGCTTCAATTGTTCCAAGCTTACGCGAGTATTTTAATGATGATATTAAAACATTACGCAAAGTCATCTTATTAGGTTCCTTGATCCCATTAGTTTGCTACATCATTTGGGATGCCGTCATTATGGGCGTAGTTCAACGCGAAGGTGAAAATGGGCTGATAGCTTTAATGACCAGCCAGCACGCAACCAGCGGCTTAACAGATGCTTTGAGCAACTCAGTAAACAGCAGTTGGATAACTGGATTTTTCAGCTTCTTCTCCTCCATCTGCATGATCACCGCATTCTTAGGTGTCTCTTTGGGCTTATTTGACTTCTTAGCTGATGGTTTAAAACTCAAGAAAAATGGAGCGCAAGGTAAATTAACCTGGGTTTTAACCTTCCTACCACCACTGGCTGTGGTTCTAATTAATCCTGGCATTTACTTACACGCCCTAAGTTATGCAGGTGTGTGTTGTGTGATCTTATTATTGCTCCTACCAGCTGTGATGGCTTGGAGAGGCCGCATACTGGATACGGCCGCAGACACCATGCTATTTATTCCCGGGGGAAATGTTAGTCTTGCACTGGTTGGATTGACAGCCGTTGTAGCATTAGCCATTAACTTTATCTATTAGAAGTTATCTAGCTGAACAAATATACCATTAGCTCGGAAAAACAAAGCAGATAGGTCCAATGTGATTGCGGCAACAGCGTATACGTAGGAGGCACCAGATTCACGGGCATAAATGGAATACCCTCTCAAAACTTTGCGATTCTTCCTGGCCCTCCATAGAGACTTACTTACCGACCATCGCCTCATCCGGCGAGAGGGTCTAACTCAATCCCAAAAGCCAAACCCAAAAATACGGGCACGGGCAAGGGCAAGGGCAAGGAAAACCAAAACCGCCTTCGGTGAGCAAAGCGAAACGAGAGGTCTCAAAAACAAGTCACGGAACCATAACCGCTCAGATTTGGTGGAGGTTGAACGATCTCGGGGGTAAAAAAAACTTAGCATACACCAGGTATGTGAGCATTTTTTTACCCCCGAGATCGTTCAACCTCCACCAAATATGACAGTTATGCGATGCTAGCAGAACCGGGTTTTTCATATATCGCTTTCGCTTGCGCCAAACGACTAGCAAAGTTCTTAGCCAGAACTTCGTCAAACTTCATAAAATCAACCCAAACCGTCTGCATTGCAAGCAGAGCTTTGTATCCCAACTCTAAATTCTTTTCTAGTAACTCTTCCAAGGATTTGGTTATTTCCGCATCCTGCATAGGTATTAACACTGGAGGTTCCGTGTCCTTCAACATGCGCTCGAAGTTCTCTTGGAATAGTTTAATAACTAACTTAGGAATAGGAAGGTTACCATCAAATATACGATGATCAGCACTTACTGAAACTGGCATTATGTCTTGAGGTTCAAAGGCTTCTTTTTCTTTGTTCCACACAGGTTTACGCTCAATTTCATAAATGGTGAACTTCAACCCTTCATTACGGCGCAAGGGCGATTTTGCCTGGGTGTATCCACAAAACCCTATATTACTTAAGGTTGTGAATGGATTTGCTACCAGTGGGAATTCATAAAGACCATAGGCATAGTCATACGCATCTGCATGAAAAATACCTTTAAGCTCGGGATGCTCTTGCTCTAATTGCTCGCGTTTTTTGTAACAATACACCATCATTTGC
>CAMAYX010000032.1 GCA_945862405.1 Legionella genomosp. 1 | reverse complement strand
AGGATCACGTTCGACTTCACTACGGCTTCGTTCATCTGCCGCGGCTAACGACATATAATTACCGCTAATCTCGGCTCCTCCAGGACTACCATGACCGGTAACAACTAAGAGCCCTCCATTCGCTACTTTATTTTGCAAAGCAAGGTTATTGCCTGCACGGTTTTCAGCGGAGCGAATCACTACAAATGGAGCTTTCATAGCTTTTGCCATGGCAAATCCAGTATGGCCGTCACCTGCTCTTTCTAGACCGTGATGAGTTTGAGCATGCTCTGCAAGTTGATTTACAGATAATGCAATTTTTTCTCGATCTAATGATTGAATACTAAATACTGCAATATTTTTCTGTCGGGCGTGAAATTGTTGCCAATATTCGCCAATCACATGGCTAAGCGTGTTAATTTCAGTCTTAACTCCATCTCTAAGTTGATAGACTTTATAAGCTGAGTGTTCATCTTGTGGTGGTAAAATCAGCAAATTAATGCATTCAGATATACCTTGGGCAGTTAACGCATAATGCCCTTCTTGGCTTGATTTTCTAATAATAAATGGTGTTGCTGGATGACTGGCTAGATATTGTTCAACTTCACGGCGGGTAAAACCAAACTGAAATGCGTCCATCCCTACAGCCGATTGAATTCTTAAAATTTCTTCTTGTAGACCTTGTTCTATTTTGTTAGACATATCAATTTACTATATGCTTGTATATTGAGCATAGTGTAGCACGTGGAGGCATTTATTGATACCCAAGATTAGAGCTTTTTTCCTGGTACATTCGATTCAGCTTGTTCAACTGAATCTGGATCGCGTGGTGGTGGTGGAATGTCGATCATTTGATCTTCGTAGCCAGGTTTTTCTAACGCTATCTCTCCAGCAACTGCAATAATTTGTCCTTTTCTAGATAACAACTGTTCATACCTAGCTTCGTATTCAACTTGAATACGAATTTTACTTGCATGCCCACTGTGTTGAAATTTATCAATTTCGATTTCAAATTCCTTTTCTGTTTTACATGCAGCAAGCCGCTCCTCAAATTTATCCAATATATGTGCTTCTAAGGTTTTATAGTCAGCATCTAGAAGTGTGACCTGTTGCTGTGGTTTAAATAAGTTCCAGTGTTTTTGCGGAACATTCATGTTGTTTTGCATGGAAAACAGCATGTGATCAAGTCGCTCCAATCCTGGTGATCGATGACTTGGATAGCAAGTATCTAAACGCATGTCTAAAATCATATTCCATGCATCAAGAGGCCCGCTATCGTGTTTTACAGTTTCTAAATAATCGTGTATCCAGTTAATGTCATCTGAAGTCGGAGCTGGCTTTTGACAAAGTGCTTTGGCGAGAAATTCTCGAGTGTTTGCAATATTGAATTGAGATTCATCTCGGTAGGCTTTAATGGCCTGTGCATGTTTTCCACTTTCGTCCTCATCCCCCAACAGGACTTTACGTTGTTTATTATTTGCTTGTAGTAGCGATCCTAGAAATTGTGATAGGGGTAAATTAGAGAGATGACTGGTCTGTTGAAATACTGGGGCCTTTTGCGCGCGATTATAAGCATTGAGTTCTAGCTCCAATTCTTCTCGAACTGAAAAAAGAGCTTTACCTAATGCGGCATCACGTGGACTGATTTTGTCATATATTTCAATAATATGGTTAAGTTTTTCTTGTGGTGTAGCTAACGCACTGTTAGCTTTGAGGATTTGTTCTAGCCTTTTTTGTGCACCAGAGCTTAAATCACTTTTGGCCAGTAACTGCAACTTATCGGTTAATATTAGCTGTAATTCATTAGCAACATTGCCGTCTTGGTTAGTTAAATTTGATAACAATAAACTTTCCACTTGCATGATCAGATTGATCAAGTTTTGCTTTGCTACTTCTCGTTGTGTATCGCTTACTGTAGTTGCAACATCAGAACAGTAATCCGTTATGGTACTGTCTATCCAAATCAAATTTTCGATGGTGAGACCATCTTGTAAGAGTTTGTCACATAATTTTACAAAGATGAATTTTTTTATGGTTTCATCGGGCACCAAACTGAGAAGTCTATTTTTTTCCGCATCAGGAAGAATCACCAATGACTCAACCAAAAGATCAGGCTTAAAAGCATGTGCGTTTGTAAAAATGTACTCATGATTTGTGCTCATTTTGTTACTCCTCTGTTAGCCTAATTATAGTTCAAGGAATGGTCACTAAGATATATTTATAGAAGAAACCAGTCGCACAGAAGCGCCGTTATCCGTTTGGACAACCTGGTATTCATCTACATTAGTTTGCGGAAAAATAATGTTCTCAAAAACTTCAGGAATAACGCCTATCCCATTTTGATATACAAAGGCATCATCATTAATCTTGCTGACAAGGTAGGGAGTAAATTTTGAATGGCAGCTAAAATATCCTTATAATACCGTGACATATGCTTCCCTAGGCGGCTGGTGAGGGGAAATGATTTCCTACCCAAAACTGTTGTTGTGAATACGACAGGCGCATGTTGCTTTCCTTGGCAATAAAACCAACTTCCTTAACACTGGTATGGCATAACCAACCTGCGAAATGGTTGGGTTTCGAGCTATAAAAGGCTTTAGGCGTAAATATAGCAACGTTTTTCCCTAAGTCTTTATCCCGCGCTGATATATAACGAACAGCTTCTACGCCTGCGGCCCGCATCCTGCTGCCCAGAAATTGTGTTGTCGAGTACGATACCGGTGAGGTTAGTATCGTTTCGTAATTTGAAAATGGGGGTTGGTCTAGTAATATGGCGCGATCGCTCATAATTTTAACTGAGAATTCTGTAAGCTCACTGGAGATTACACCAGAAAACGGAGTTTCCGGTCCTAGCATGTACACAAATCGATAATAAGCTGTTTCTGCTAAAGCAGTTAATATGGACAACGATCCATAAAATATACCAGTTTCGAAGGTATTACCAAACCTGGAGCCATGCTGCAGAGGTGGGTAACGGAATGGTGTTTTTAATAAATAATGTAATGATTCCGTAGCGGATGGGAGTTCGCTTTTTGTGGTTTCAAGCAAATCTTCTAAAATACCCTGCTCATAGACGTTTTGGACTAAACTCAAGGTCGCTGCCTGCTCTTGTGACTCCACTAAGCGGCATATCGTGGCCAGCATTGGTTTAATCTCATTTTGTCCATTGGCCTCTTCCCAGAGATTCAACATTAAATTTTACCTCTTATAGCATCCAAATATTGAACTACGCGTGATAGGCCTAAAACGCTTTTCATAGAATCAAATGGCTTACTTTGTAAGTGTAAATTATAGGTGGAGAGCCAATGGTTTATAGCCTCAATGTTTCCGCCATTAATAGCAAACAGAGAACGGTAAACTCGAATCAACAAGAGGGACAGCTCCCCCTCTTTGCTTTGCGGCATGATTTCACCCTTTTTTAACATGCGAGTGATGGTGTTGCGATGTACTCCAATAATTTTCCCTAAGTCCTCACTGGACATATGAAGAATATCTTTTAAATTCTCTAATGCTTTAGCGAGTACATAATTCTCACTAGGTTGAGTTCTGGTATTCATGATGTCGCCCCACTTGAACCATATGGTTCATTATAGCATATTTTTAACTAAATAGTGCGCGTCATCTTCTGGGTAATTTTATTACGCAAGCCATGGATGGTTTGAAAGTTGCTTACCGTGACTAACAACGAAGGATCAACATGCACCTCTTTGAGAAATGAGCTTAAGGCTGCACCTGGTCCTAAATCCAAAATTAAATCGTATTTGTATTCCGAAATTAGCATCGAGACGCTTTTCCAATCTAAGGTGGTGCATAGCTCATCTCCTAATAGCTGGGCTTCATGCTGATCATCGTATATTTTTTGTAGTTGCACAGGACTGATGATTGGATATCTTAAACGTCCATTCGGAATCGTGGATAAGATAAATTTACTGAACTCAGCCGATTGTTCTTTATAAATTGGGGTATGCGATGGTAGCTGTACATTTAAATACTTAATTTGACATTGATACAAGTCCGACAGCTTTTTAAGAAGCTTATCAAGATTGGAGATGGTTCCACCTAAAACTACATGAGAATTTGAGATTGTAATGGCTATACCGCAAGACTCTACACTACTTAATTGTTGGACCATTTTAATATCGAACGTTCCTATGAATGAGACTAAATCATAGGCTTCATTGGCAATATTAATGTTGGAAACCATTAAAAACGTTCGTTGTCTCAATACTTCAATAGCTATTTTCGGCTCAGCTTGAATGCTTAAGAGAAAGGCGCTGACCTCTCCAAGACTATAGCCAGCAAACTCTAATTGACTCGTGGAAATCAGATCTTCGATGGATTTAAATAAGGTTAATTGATAGCTTGCAATAAGAATTTGCGCCAATCTTGGATTTCTTAAATCATATGCGGAATGTTCCGCTATGTTAATACTAGCTGCTGTAGCAAGCTGGCTCACGTAATTTAACGCAAGGTCGTCGTCTGCAAACATCTGGAATAAGTTGCTGTTGGCATCCCCCTGGCCTGAAAACATGAGTAAAATTTTCATGAAGATTTCTCAGCAAATACATATCTTAAAAAATACATAAAACTAATCATGTCGGCAACGCCTCCTGGGCTAATGTTTAACTGTGAAAATAGATGGTGAACCTTCAAACATTGTGCAATACAATCTTCTCTATTGGAGGTTAAGTTTAGACTCCCTACTTCACGGCGGGCAAAGAGCAATCCCTTAATTCCGGTGCGATGTAAAATATTGAGGTCGTCAATTTTCAACAACAATCGTTGATAAGCCGTTAGACCGAAAAGAATCTTGTCATTTAGTCCCAATGCTACAAGTTCTTCAAAAATAATAAAAATACTATTATACCCTTGTATAGCTAAATATTTGGCATCTTCGATTGCATAAACAATCTTAATCCAAGCGCCATGGGTATTCTCAATTTGATGACCGTTGGTAAGATAGTATGCCCAGTCGTCTATGATGCAAGTTTGTAATTCACGTAGCGAAAAACGTGGTCTTTTTTGACTTAATTTACTTATCGATGAGCATAAGATACCTAAAGCAAAAATTGCTCCACGATGGGTATTTATTTGTTTCGTGATCGAATTCATGGTTTCTTCTGCCTCAATTCCTAAACGCACAAGATTTTTCACATCGGTACCTTGGGCTGACTTCAAGGCTACCTTGTAAAAATAATGCCTTAAGCCGAATAAACTTTTGAATAAAAGCGTTCCGTTCATATCATAATGAGCGCCATTATCGATGAAACTTACCAAACCAGGTTTGGGGAATAAGGCGAGCTCATCATAAAGCGCACGGACAGCGATCTTCGCAAAATAACGTGCAAGATGTTGTTCGCTAGCAAAAGAGTGTTGGAAAACTTGCATAAACTATCTCTCTTGGCACTAACTCAAGGGCATGAGTAGATTTAAACAGAATGGTTTGAGATTTTTGGTTTAAAAGTTCGTATAGAGCACAATCCCCTAAGCCTGGGAACCGTATTTCACCGTCTACTGTGAGTTGTAATTTGAATTTAATTTGCTGAACTGTATTCTCTATACTGACCATGCTTTGATTTAGGTAAGGGAAAAGGAGATCTAAATCAGAATTGGCTTGAACATAACGCTCTCCGGTTAAATACTGCCAACAAAAAGAACCATATACGCCAATTGTATTCCAGTGTTTTTCAGCCTTAGGAAAAATTTCGTTTAAAGTAGGCAATGCTTGCAGCTGAAGTCCCGCCTTTGGTAATAAAAACGCTAAGCGAATTTTTTGTTGAGTGGCAGGATTGTAATAGGGAATGGCTAATTGTAGCTGCGAGTTTTCAATACCAGGCGGTTGTCTCGTAAACACAAAAGGGTATCTTTGGTTTTGCCAATATTGAAAATATTCGAACTCTTCCAAGGTATGTTGACTGAGTGGCCTATAGTTCTGCGGTAAAACGCACAAGTGATGGCGCAATGGCTTCATAAATTCTCTATAAGCGATATGATGTCATAAGCTTTTTTACGACCGCCAAATTGCTTGCCCAGCAACGCACGATTATCCAAGTCTAAATTTTTCTCTTGTACTACTTGTAAAAGTTGCTGAGCAACGGCTTCTAACGGTAGGACTTCGTGTAAGCCTCCTAGCTTCTTAAAATTCTCCACGCCTGGAGCAAAGACCGGCGAAGTTTCACTAATCCGTTTTAGGGTCTCTATGTCAATTTTAGTTACTTTGGCCATCCCTTCTAGCCACATAACCGCAAGTTTCGCATGAGGTAATGCATAGATGCGGTCCGCCATCATACCAAACGAAATAAAACTACCGCCTATAGCTTGATTGTAGATAAGAGAAATAATTTGATGTCCGTTCTTGCGGGCTAAATGCAAACATTTTAATAAGTGGGCAAAATAGGCATACATACCAAGCCATTCATCACGTTTGGATAGTTTTTGTCCTGCAACATCAACCAGTAATAAAAGCGGAGTTTTGTCGGGTGAAATGAGGGATAAAACATGTTTCGCCATTTCCAGAGATTCATCAACACCAAACATGGTGTTCTCTACCGTGCCTAAAATATGAAAGTTTGTGGTTTTGATTTGTCCTGTACCATGAATTACATTGTTGTTTACGTTGGTTTCACTGTTTGTAAATATTTGTTGTAAGACATTGGTATAGCTAATATGTTCAGATTCCATGTTCTTCCCCCTGAACAATGTGCTGAAATTCTTGATCGGTTACGCCAAAAACGTCTTGCGCATATAGTTGTGGCTTATATTTTTCAAGCCACTCCCCTTCTTCACTGCACTCATGCGCTTGCTCAATGCGTTGTTGTAAAATTCGTTGCTCTTCAGTAAGGAGCGTAGTATTAATGAGTTCTTGTTGCGGTTGCATGGCTTCAAGGATTGCGGTACGAATGGACTTGATATCGTGGGTACTATAACTTTGCGCAGCTCGTTGTAAATATCGTGTCCTGCCGCCATAAACTCGCCAAATAAGCGGCCTATCACTGCTATCAAAAACTTCAGCACCTTTGACAGCCTGAATCACTTCTGCGCCGGAAACCCCTATCCGCCCTGTTTGATTAACAATAAGCGAATCCATAATACCGCTGATAATACCCATACCACCATAAGCTCCATTTTGGCTGCAAACAACCCCAATGGATTTAATTCCGGCTGATTTTGCATCCAGCAAAGCTCTGATGATTTCAGAGATTTCAATTTCGCCTACATTGGCTTCTTGTAAACGCACTCCGCCGCTATCAATTAAGAAAATACAGGCTGATAATGTATGTTTAATTGCATAACGAATTAATCCTATCAATTTAGCGCCATGAACTTCCCCTACTGCGCCGCCAATAAAATCTTTTTCTTGTGACGCAATAGCACAAGGGATGCCTTGGAATGTAGCTCTGCCGATAACAACACCATCATCGCTGGCTGTTTGTAAATTCAAATCGGGTAAGTTAGGACTAGAACAATCAACATTGCTTAAAAACTCTTGAAAACTGCCCTCGTCTACTAAAGATAAAATGCGTGTACGGCTGTTACTCTCTATATAGTTACTGTTTTTTCGATACCCAGTTTGATAAGTCTCTAAAGCTTGCCCTAGTCGTAATGCTACAACCGGAGGTGTGGCTCCTGCATCTTTTAAGGTAAACGATAAACCACCATAAGGATGTTCTTGCATAAATCTCGCGATTACGGCATCCCAGCTGGATTTATATCCACCAACTCCCGTAGATACCCATATTTCTGAAACGTTAAGGTTTGGGTTAGCCTGAACACTTATTTCCAAGTTTCCAGAACCAGCCACACCCACAGTAATTGGGTTCATTTGCGGTTGCATTTCCGGGAATTCAAATGAGTAATAGTAATTTTCCATAGGATTACCAGTTCCTAAATTTATTAGGTGGGTTATACAAGCCTTGTGATATTTCTACTAAATCATGAATGCTTTTTGCTGCTAATAAATCGCGGCTTGCATCGTTTAATGAAATTTGTAAATCCTCTGGTCGTTGGATGACTCCTCGCTCTCTTAGAGAATCCACAATTTGTTGATCACGCTTTAGTCCAACAGGGGTAAAACCAGCAACACCTCTTATGGCTTGTTCTCGCTCGCTGCTATTATGGCAAAGTAATAAATTGGCAATGCCCTCTTCCGTCACAACATGTGAGATATCATCACCATAAATCATGATTGCAGGAAGATCAGATTGTATATCCTCTTGTATCTGCCAAGCATCCAGACGTTCTACAAACGTAGGTTTTCCTGCAGACTGAAAAGTCTCTACCATTTGCACCACGAGTTTGCGGCCACGCGGCATGGACTCAGGTCGAGTGCTCCCTATCTCTTTGCCAGCCTTTAGCCAGGCATAGGATGAGTGCCTACGTCCTAAGGTGTCGCATCCCATGTTTGGAGCGCCGCCAAAGCCGGCCACACGCCCTTTTGTGACCGTTGAACTATTGCCAGCTGTATCCATTTGTAAAGTTGCGCCTATGAATAAATCACAACCATAATGTCCAGCAAGCTGGCCAAATAAACGATTGGAGCGTAAGGATCCATCGCGTCCAGTAAAAAAAATGTCAGGTCTTGCTCGAACGTATTCGTTCATTCCCACCTCTCCACCTACGCAAAAGATGGATTCGACAAACCCAGCCTCTATAGCAGGAATTAACGTGGGCAAGGGATTAACCATCCAGTGCTTGCAAATTTTCTTTTTAAGACCTAACTCAGCAGCAAACGTAGGTAGAATTAATTCGATGGCGCAGGTGTTAAAGCCTACCCCATGGTTCAAGCGGTTCACCTGATACGGAGCATAGATTCCTTTAATGACCATCATGGCCATTAGAATTTTAACTTCATCAATTAAAGCGGGATCACGTGTGAACAAAGGCTCAATATAATTGGGACTTGGAGCTTGTGTAACAACATCAATCCAGCCGCCTGGAATATCTATACGCGGTAGCTTATCTACGATTTCATTAACTTGTGCGATAACAATACCATTTTTAAATGATACGGCTTCAGCAATCGTTGCAGTTTCTTCGGTGTTGGCCCCTGTGTAGAGGTTGCCTTGTGCATCACCCTGCTCAGCCGTGATCAAAGCTACATTGGGAGTTAAATCCATAGCATACCGGGCGTATAATTCATTGTAGGTATGAATGTTGCCAATTTTAATTTGATTGCGTTGCATCATAATTGCTAAACGGGCAGCTTGCTTGCCGGCAAACGCAAAATCAACGACTTCGGCTATCCCTTTTTCAAATAAATCAAGATGTTCTGGTAGGGAAATTGCAGATTGCACCATGTGCAAATTGTGAACTTTTTGTGGGTTGACACTGCAAAGACTTTTTGCTAAAAAATCCGCTTGTTTTTGATTATCGCCTTCTAAACAAACCTTATCTTTCGTTCGTATAGCGGCTTCTAGAATTCCAACCATATCACTAGCATTGGCAATTTTATCTTGCTTCAATAGTGGTTTAATACAACTAAGTCTATTTTGATAATCAGCAGGTTTAGTATTCCAATCCATGGAGACTCAACAAGAGGTGGTATGTGTAGTTAAATACTAAACAAAATTTCATGAACAAACAAGGGAGCATGCGCTCCCCTGTCTAAGAATCATTTAGCCCTTAAGGATTTATGATTTTATTTTTAATGTAGACGCCTGCTTCTTTCAGATTTGCGTCTGTCCAACCCCCTTGAGAGCAAGTGTCAGATTTCCAAATTGCGCCTGAACGCCAATCATCGGAGTAATTCCAGTTAGCCCAACCGATTTTCTTATTGGCCATTAATTGCATGTAACGATCAGACATTGGGAAGTCATTCGCTCCATCGCCTGAATAAGTTTGCGTACCAAATTCAGTTACAAAGATAGGCAGAACTTTAGAGGCATTATCTAAACCAGCTAGATACTCATCTCGATGTGATGCAGCGTAGAAATGGAAGGAGTACATAATGTTTGGGAAATTGACTGGATTACTGACAATTTCCTGATAACTAGAACCATCTGACATTCCTAATGAGCTCCAACCACGAGTACCGATCAAAATTGGTGCTTTAGGGTCAATTGCACGAATTACAGGAATGATTTGGGTGGCATAATTCTTTATCGTAGACCAGCTTACACCATTGGGTTCGTTAGCAATCTCATAAATAATGTTGTTTTTATTTTTATTTAGAGTTGCAACGTCGGTAAAGAATTTTTTGGCATTTTCCAGATTATATGAAGGATCTCCTGGGTTTAAAATATGCCAGTCCACAATCACATACATACCGCGATTGGTAGCTTCATTGATCAGCGAATTTACTTGATTGGTGAATTTCACTGGATCAGTTTCATAGCCGCCCTCTTGCACATACAACGCTAATCGAATCACATTAGCTTTAAAATTTTTACTCAAAGCATCTAAAGATCCTGAGGTGACGCAAGCACCTTGCCCATACCATTGCAAACCATGGGTGCTCATCCCTTTTAATTGTATAGGCGTACCTTTTTCATTGCACAATTGTGTTCCACAAACGGTTAACTGACCATTTACTGCCACGGGTGTGCCAGCATTTTGCGTCAAGGTAATCGAAGCTGTACCGCCTGCAGTCGCGGTGATTGGTTGCGGAGAAAAGGCCACGTTGTAACCACTAACGTTTGCAGCGGATAAAGTAAATATAACGCCGTCGGTTAACATTACCGTACCGTTACCAGAGCCATTGCTTAGAGATACAGTTTGCGTAACTGGCGCAGTATTGTTGTTAGGCGTCAAAGTAACTTGCAATGAACTCAAGATTGAAGGAGCACCTGTAACGTTCAAAGTTATTGTGTCTTGTGCCACCTGTACACAACTATAGGATAATGTAGTGGTGGGGGCCGTGGTTGCATTGGCTACAGCCGTTGTAGGAGAAAAGGTCGGTGTGCAATTGTAGCCGTTGTAACTTATAGCTCCCGTAGAAAAGCGATACGTACTTCCTGCTTGTAAAGAAGATACTGTGGTCGTAGCTCCCCAGCTTTCCGTTTGCGAAACTGAAGCACCTGATTGGGTTTGAGTAAGCATGACCGATGGTTTTCCAGTGTAACCCGCTAAACTATTTGGTAATACCCCTAAATTTACCTTAATTTGTCCAGCTTGTTGCACTAATGCATAAGCGATGTTTGATTTAGCCACCGTATTTGGAGCAACGCTGACGGTGCTGGGGGTTGCTGTTCCCTGATACGTTCCTCCAGAGGAATCTTTAACTCCATCAGCCGCGATTCCGTATGAGCCGCTAGCAAGGCCAGTGACTGTTTGTGTGGTTTTCCAGGGTACTTGTACATCTTTGACATTTTGTCCGTTCATGGTCAAATGAACCAATGCATAAGTTTGGGCGACATTGGTAGGTTTTGCGGTTCTATTCCTTAATTCAATACTGCCTGTTGGGCTGGCCCCGCCACTTAAATAGACACTTGTGCTGCCATCAATGTGGTTATCCGCAGCAACCCCATATTGAATTTGAATAATACCACCTACTGGTAAAGTTGAATTTGCACCCTGATAGCTAGGGAAATGTAAATTCAACGTTGCCAGATGATTTCCATCACCTTGAGGTTGCGAACTCATGGCTAATGCATTATCAGGATATGAAAGTGAACCAAAATTACCCCAAAATGAGGTGTTTATTGTCACCTTATTTTTAAAAGTTACCGTAGAGTCTTGAAAATCCATGGCTTGGGTACAATTGTTGGTTAGTTTTAAGGTCATGTTCTTCCAATATTGATCCCCCGAAGTTAAAAATTGTGAGCTTATACAACTGGTGGGCTGAGCCACCGTTGCCGCCTGTAACATGGGTCCACCCGACACAAAAAGTAGCGAACCTAAGCTAAGCAATTGAAATCTCATAAGTTTTCTCCTTTCTTAGTTAATGTTCATTAACTTTCATGCTTAAACAATAAGCAATGTGGACGTTTATAACTATATCAAACTACGTTATTAATGAGGCTTACGACTTGGGTTTTTTATTATTTTTTTACAAAGTCGCACAGTTGTGCAATCCTTTTGTTTTCCTGTCGCGCAAATTTCTACCGAATGTTAAAGGAGATAAAATGAAAAAAATTTTATGGATGATTGTTTTAGCGTGGTTTAGTTCTACTGTAGTTGCAGCAGGTGCTGCTAACCTTGCTGAGCAACGCACTAAAGTAATCAAAAATTATGTAAAATGGATGGGAACAGGGAATTACCAATCAATTGCCAAACTCTTTGGTAAAGATGGGTTGGCTGTTTCTTCATCTGGTATTGCCGACAAGCCTGAGCATTTTTATAAAACCTTATTAACTGAAACAGTTTCCAATCCAAAATCCATTTTAGTTAATGTCTTCTCGGGTAAAGCGAACAATGAAATGATGACTGCTTATTTCTACTACTCTTGGAAAAATAAAGATCAACATCAAGTATCTGCAAAATTTATGGATCTTTTTATATTTGAAAAGAATTCAGCAAAAATTAGAGGCTTATACGTGTTCAGCAATACGTTTCAAAACGATATTATGAAGCAATTGGGTTAAGAGAGAAGCACGGAAGGAAAACCTTGATTACGCCTGCGGCTGGTATTTAAAAAATGTAGCCTTGATCGGCGCAAATTAGGCATGGTTGAGCTTCTCACACAAGAGTTGTAAAGCAGCGAGAGCTTTAGTTAAGGCCTTTTTTGGGAAGATAAGCTTTCTTCTAAATATTTTGCAAGCTAAATAGATATTAGATAAGACATCGCGATTTTTAATAGAGTTGGCTTGGAAGTCGCGATGTATATTTTTGTGTTTAGCAAGAATAGCGACTACCCAACAAAGAAAACAGGCAAGAACTGCAATTAGGAGTAAGACATTAATACGCTCGATTGGCTTGTTGTTGATACTCTGCTCCCTGTGGAAAGTTTTTAAATGTTTTGAGATCAGAATCCAATAAGGCATTAGCGCCGTAAAAACCTGCTTTGGCTAATTGACAGACTATAAGGAAATCACTTTTTAAGAAAATATTGGAATGAGGTAAAGCCTGCTCAGACAAATGGATCAACTGGATATTGTAGTCCATGAGCAGAATCAAATTATCGGCTATCGATAGTTGTACTTTAAGGCGTTGAGCTGGATTATTTTTACTGTTGAGGTATTGGCTAAAGGCTAATTTATCCTTTCCAATAATATCAATGAAATGGTCTTGCAAGGATAAAGATATGGCCGCTAGTTTCTCCCAATTGATGGTTTTATTTTTCTTGGCACTAAGAAGACAGGCTTTATGGGCAAGGCTCGCAGCAAAGGCAGAGGAAATACCAGAAACCGAACTGCCAACAAGCTCTGCATTAGGTTGTGCAGTAATATTCATCCACTCTTGCACGGTCAGTTGCATAAAAGAATAATTCCCTTTTGCTTGGACTACCGTGATTGTAAATAAAATAAACAGGCGGTAGTTTTTGTCTTAATATCCATAATGTGAATTCCTTCTCGGCAAACCGATGTGAAAGTGTATCCTAGTTGTGGTAATCAGGCGACTTTCTTATAAATTGCTGCATTCACATGTTTTTCCCAAATAGTCCCTTTTGGAAAATATTGGCTTAGAAGGCCATTTGTATTTTCATTAGTTCCTTTCTCCCATGAAGAATAGGGATGAGTAAAGAAAAAGTCAATGTCCAGCTCTTGAGCAATATGACGATGTTCAGCAAACTCAGTGCCATAGTACCCTTTGAATAGATGTCATAGTTGAGAAACAATCGTTAAGTTAATTCGATGAAAATAAAACTTAAGGAGAATCTAACTATGACGATCAATTTTAACAATGCAAAGGATATTGTGCTAGTGGGCATCGATATAGCTAAGGCCAAAAATGATGTTTTAGTGCAACTACCTAATGGCACAAGAAAAAAATTTAAAGTAGCTAATAAAATGAATGATTACAGAGAGTTTATTGCATATCTTAGTTCTCTTGGATATCCGCGCCATATTGGATTGGAAGCGACTTCTAATTATCATCGCCCTATTGCTTATCATCTTCAAATGGCAGGATTTACTGTATATTTTGTTTCATCATTAGCTGCAGCCAGGACTCGCGAAGCACTTCATAATTCATGGGATAAAAATGATCCCAAAGATGCACAAGTAATTCTACATTTACTTAGAACTGGTGTAGTACAAATATATCATGACCCTTTAATTAACAACTATAATGACGTTCAAAAGAGGAGCTAGAAGCTAGGTAGCAATGCAGCCTTGTTACCTGGCTTGTTACCTGGCAAATAGGGCGCTTGACCGCGGCGTCCACAGGCTTATGGTGTTAGACTAGATTTGCTCTGATCTTCTATGAATGTTATCATTTCATCATTTTTATTATATTGAGCCCAACTTAGAGGCGTTTTATTTAAAAGATCACTTAGTCTTAGGTCAGCACCTTTTTCTACTAGATACTTTAATATATTTAAATCATTGCGCTTAGCAGCATACAAAGCTGGCGATGCTCCATGAGCATCTTGAGCGTTTACATTAGCTTTATATTGGGTTATAAGCATTTTCGTATATTCAAGGTTTCCGTCTAAAACAGCCCCAAGTAAACTTGCATCTATATCACTAATGGTAGTTCTAGTATTTCGCATAATAAATCTCCAGAATTTTTATTAATTTTTCCATATTCCAACAAATCAACACCTTTCCGTTAGCTGCTATTATAACATTAATAGCTTAAGATGTGTGTTATTGCAGGCAATGGCCTAATTTTAAAAGAAGTTGGGGCCTTTTACCTGCTCAGTAGCTGCTTTACGTGCCTTCATGATGATTTCTTTAACAGCATCTTGCTCATTTTTTCGTATCTTCAATACTATATCTACTACTTTTGACGCATATTCAGTCGCGTCGGACGCAGCTTGAGTCGCGTTGGACGCAGCGCTAATCGTTTCCCCTGTAGCTGGTTGTGCATCTTGTTTACTGCCGTAATATCAGCTGAAATAGAATCAGTAATCTTCTTCTGAGCAGAAGTTGCATCCCATAATGCAAATTTAGCTTTAGCTGCAATCTTAGAGGCATGTATTACATCCTGCCGAGCCTTCTCTACTTCTCCCATAGCCTTCTGAATCTGCTGCTTTAAGGACTCTTTCTCCGCAGGCTTTACTGTTGTTTCTAATTTTTCAGTGAGTTTAGCTACAGCCAGAATCTTACGTGCGGCTACCACCTTGGTAATGTCTACTTGATTATCCGCAACATTACAAACTTCGTTAGCCATTTTTACAACAGTAGACGCCTTGATTGCCAGCTCCTGATTAGTTAAAGCTGAAGTGCCTAGCTCGTAAGTTACTTCAAGTAGTAACTTCCTGGAAAGTTCAATAGTTTTGGAAGGTTCCGATATTACGCTATCTCCCCTGCTAGCTTTTATCCTAGCACACTCAGCCTCTAGCGCATAAGTAGCCGTTCT
Source organism: Legionella genomosp. 1 (assembly GCA_945862405.1). Taxonomy (GTDB): domain Bacteria; phylum Pseudomonadota; class Gammaproteobacteria; order Legionellales; family Legionellaceae; genus Legionella_A. The sequence continues at coordinate 1,874 of CAMAYX010000032.1, read as the reverse complement.
GACAGCGGCATCAGCATTTGCCCTGCTTGGATTATCTATGGCTTCTTTCAAAGTCTTTTGCGCTTTAATAACACTCACTTCAGCTTGAACTGTAAGGACATTTGGATCACTATTCACATGCAATGCCGCCTTCAGAGTTTGTTGTTGTGCTTGTAGATCCTCCCCCCCCTCTGCGGGTATAAAAATAACATCTCTTTGAGGGTTAGCATGTAATTCTGCTGCCGTACAATTAAATAAGACCATGCATAATTTATTACCAGCCTCTGTCTCAGGAATTAGGTTAGCTAATGTTTGCAATGAGGCTGGACTCTTCCTTTTAGCCTCGTTGTAATAATCAGCAAAAATTTTCATACATAAGGTAAGATTTTGACTGCTTACAAAAGCATTACGAGCTTTCTCAGCATCAGCAAATTCATCACCTGTTTCACGTCCATATTTATACTTTTCAGGATCCAGATGCCAACTTGGCACATTTGTCAATACTCTCACTAAACTTTTAAAATGAAAGTAATCATAATCAACGCCCTGAATCTTAATTTGAGGTTTTTCAGGGCCAGCATCAGTTAATAGTGCTACCGTTGGATCCTTTGGTCCCCCTGCACGCCAACTTTCACGTTGACACGCTATAACAACCGACATTAATTTATATCGTGGATCACTTATCTTTGCTGGATAAAAATCAAAAGTTGTACCAGGATTATATTTATCGTCAACCCTTACTCGGTAAGTGACACCCTGTCTAGCCATCCCCTCACAAAAAGCACGGTCATATACTCCATTACAAGTCGAACTTTTTTCCCATGTATCACCTTTAGCACATCTGTCATTAGCATACCCACAATATTCATCTAAGGTCTCGCCAAGAATACCTGGAAGAGTACTGTGAGGGTTTGTAAATACAAGTTTATTATGAGCAGAAACGTACACTTCAGAACATCGGCTTGCATTATATGCATCCCCATCTTGTCCAAAAGTTAACTGATACAACTTCTCAAAATCATTATCAGCCCAAACAGTATTGCAATCAGTTTGTAAACATGGACGACCCGCATTGGCTGTAATTACCCTAGTTTTTACAAGATCAGCAATACTTCCCATGGACTCGCAATCTTCTAAAAACGCCTCCTGATTAGCTGTTGAGCCAGGATTTGTCATGAAATCTTTGATGGTTATCTCTGGTCCATAAAACTCTTGAGCCTGCCTTATCATTGCCTCTTTTGCCGCTCGATATTCCTCTTCAGTATGGGTTTGTCCATCCTTCCACTGAGGTACAAGATATAAAGTAATTTCTACTTTGGGAGCGGGTTTAGGAAGTTTTGATGTTTCTGCAGCTTTTCTAAGGCCTTCTTGTAAACTAAGAACAGCCTGACGGTTTTCCTCATTGAAAATTCCAGTGTAATACCCTGGCTCCTTGCCCTTTGTTTGTTTAGAGTAAAAAGTTATAGCTACTACAGGTTGATATTCTCCTCTCTCTCGCATAATAATCCCCTATACTACTTAATTACCCATCATAATTTTTAATTATATGTCTAAGTGTGTAATTTCTCAACAAATATGACACCAAATCTGACACGATTGTAGCCACCTCGTTGCTAGTTTCTAATTATCTTCCAAGTCAGTTTTGATAAGGCTTTCTGCTGTATAATGTTGCTCGGTTCAAAGTTAATAGAATTGGAGAATCTTCTGGATGAAGCCACGCTACAACTGGATCCCTACGGAATTATCGGGGTCCTGGTTGAGTAGAACGGCCAGATCACTCTGACCGAACCCTCCTCAGGTAGGGTCGAGAACTGGCGCGGTGAATTCTAACTTCCCGTTTCCAGATCCCGCCACGTCAAACGCAGCATGCGGTTTTCCCGCACTACGCTTTCCTA
>CAMAYX010000031.1 GCA_945862405.1 Legionella genomosp. 1 | reverse complement strand
AACTAATTCAACAGGATAACCTTGCAGATAAGCTGGCAAACCATAAATCCCGCATCCTTGATCCAATAAATGACCGCGAGCATGTGAGGCAATGAAGGCTTGAAAAGCAGTGACGTAAACATTACTGGATGAGCTACAACTGCTATTTCGCTCTTCAAGATATGCTTTCTCACCTGCTTTAAAGCATTCTTGCCAAACTGGAAAAACTTCGGGTGCTAATTGTTCTAAATCATGAAGATACTCTTCATAAGGTTTAGGGTTTGCTTTTGTATAAGATGAGTGAGTTGGCGTGTCGCGGCGATTTACTTTATTGATTTCATCAATTAATGTTGTGCGCAGCTTTAAAAGATTGATGGCGTTCATGTTCTCAACTTCCATAACCCTATATTCGATGTACTGTTTCAACAAAGCCTGGCCATTCTCCATTTGCTGCATTTGATTGGAAATATAAGCTAATTGCGATCCATGCCGGTCGATTTTTCTAATTTTTTTCAACAAATGTTTGATTTTCGCACTCATAAACTATCTCACTGTAAACAAAACGGTTTAACCGTTAACATAACAAGGATGAACCACTAATAATATTTTGGAGTCCGACGGCATATCTCTTACAACTTCAAGTACATGTTTAAACGAACATTTAAGTTGAAAAACTTCATTACTTGGATTACCCGAAATCACCCAACTGTCCCGTCCAATCAACCAACATTGTAGGTCTACGGAGTATTTCCTATACGCTGGCTCGTATAAAAAATATTTCATCCAAGTTGCAGACTCAAGCGAAGCTTGTAATTTTAAGAATTCATTCAGTTTTCTTTTATAAACTTTGGGGAGAGGGAGAGAAAAAGTACCTTCGTACTCCAAACCTAACTCTTTCTCACTTAGAGCTCCTAGATTGAGATTTCGATTCCAGCCCACCTTTACTTTCCGATTCCACAAAAGACGTTCTTTAAATATTTCAAAATTCTCAGCCTGATAGATAGGAAATGAATTATGCGCCACCGTCCCTCTAACAACAGCACCTTGATTTCTGAGCCATGCCAGTTCCGTCAAAAACACATCAGCAGCACTCATTCCATGTACTTTTTCAAACATGAGTGCATCGTTGTGCAGACCAATCTCTGCTCCTGCAACGATCATTTCATAAATCCAATTGCTTAGTTCGGGATTGCGTACAAACACATCGTCATAGAAATTTCCATAATAAAGAGCGGTATGTAAAAAATAAAAACTTCCACATAAACCACGTTGCGCTAAAAACCTTGCCAATTTTACCGCGGTGAAAGGATCGGCATCGATGTCATGACGTAAACCAATTAGTTTGTGTTTTCCATCCGCTTGAAAACGATTAAATTCAAACAAAGGCAAAAGTAAGGTGTCATCAACTTTAGCCAACTCATCAATGATGAGTTGGTAATAGGAAAAAGGATTATTGATAGAAGCATAATTTTTCTCCATTTGATGCCTATAACTTTTTAGATCAAATGCACTATAGGCTTTATATGGAACAGAATTAAAAATAAATGAGTGCTTTTTTTTGGTTAACATTGAAATTTAATCTTCTAGTTTAGTAAAAAAATTATGAAACCCTTGCACAAATAATTGTTTCATAGGGAATTTCCCCGTGCTCTGTTTTAAGAGGGTATATTGAAATATCGCTACATCCCAACGATTGCAGTAATTCTTTAACTCTTAACGGCGAAATTTTATTATAAAAACACCCGTGCTCTTTATCCCATTGGTATTGATGTTCCTGCAAATCTAAAAACCAACCACGATAACAACTGAGATAGATCCATTTCTTTGAGGGCCTTATCATAGCTCGCAAATATTCATCAATATCATAACTATTATCAATTGACCCACTTGAAAAAACTAAATCGTATTTATCGTCCGTTTGTATCTGCATAATATCCGCAGCGAGATATTTATGTTTAGGATTTTGCCGATGTTGCTTACACCAATTGATATTATGCTCGCTAATATCAATACCAACGTATTGATGGTCGGGTAAAGCTTCACTATAGCCTACTGCAAAACCACAACCTACATCTGCAATAGATTCAATTTCATGATTCGATGTTATCCATGCAAGCAAGTCATTATGCACCAAAGCCCTATGGTTAAACATCCATTGGTACCAATCCAGATCTTTTTGTGAGTCGCACCAGAATTTTCCATATTCTTGGGGTTTCCAAAGAGTAGCTTCATCTTGGTAATGACCTAATTCTATCATCGTGTTTTTGGCAATTTGATTGAACCGTCGTCTTTGACCACCGTCCCAATTCTGCCAAGAAGAATATCTCCCTTCAGCTCCAGTACGCTGTTTCAGTGAATTAATTTTATTGCTCAATTGTTCTGCTATTACATCACGAGCAAACCCCTGCAATCCCAAGAAATTATAAAGCGATTCGATGTCATCAACATTAACATTCGTATAATCAATTGTATGATAAGTAGAGGGAGGTAAGGCCCGAATTTGGGACAGGTACAAGTTATTAATATGCGACCAATAATATGCGCACATTTCTTCTCGACTGAGCGAACTCCAGGTTAAATACAATGGATCATTAATATTGGGTCTTGGCCTGGAATAATCCGAAGTATCCAAATTTATGGTCAAATTAGCAGCGCGTTCTTTTGCTAGTGTAGATAATTCTCCAGGGTCCGCGCACTCTCTATAGATAGACCCGAACATTTGGTTATGCCAATTCATTAACGACGTAACAACATCTCTGCCATCGCGGTGTAAATACACAAATTTAGGATTTAGTGCTTGATGCATCTCTTTTACAAAAGGCGCATAGGTTATGTTTTTTTCGCCGTAAACTTCCAAAGACTCTAGTTCTTTTTTTACTCTAGGAACAATAAAATTATTAATGAGAGCAGCTTTTTCATCCGCATTTAATAAACCATCCATTGCTCGTCGGGTTTCATAATTAAAATTAGGATTCGGCTCAACTGCGCATTTACCATTGTTGGCATCATTGAGAATGCTTGCTAAGGAAGTCGACCCTGAGCGTGCGCACGATAAAATAAAGTAAGAATTCATAATTGCTGTTTAGTTCCTATTAATTTACGCATTCCATATCCATCATAGAGGAATGTTGTTGTAAGGTTTCATTCTGCGTATGCTGCCAATCCACCATAGGATAAAAAACTCCGCCATTCGGTACGCCCGTGCGCAGGACTTCGAAATCATAATAGAGATAACGTAACTCATAAAAATGCAAATCTATAGGATCATTTTTAAGCAAACCAATGGAGACATAATATTCTCCTGGAGCTATTTGGAAAGGCGACAGTACCGCTGAAAGCTTACCAGATTTGCAACTGGTTTTGCGAAACTCAGCATTATTGTAATTCATGGATTCATGATCGTTTTGAAAAAATGCAGTGCTAAAATTTGCTACGCGTAATAAATCAGTTTTCCTTAAAAAAGTAACCGCTAATCCCAAGTTTGTATAAGGAGTATCAAGGGATTGTATTACGTCTAATAGATGTTGTGGAATTTCATAATCCACTTCAATCGTGAGCTTCTCTCCGACGTGTAGGGACATTGCCGACTCGCCTTGTGCACTCAAAAAACGCACATCTTTGATACAGTAGGGTCCTCGGCGCAATATTGTTCTCGTCGTAGTATCTACATCGTCACCTTCTGTCTCAATTTTCTCCAATAACACTTCAGGCTGAATGTTTTCTGGGGACATGGCACTGGAAATGGTTGCCGAATTTTTTTGATGACCGAAATATTCATATTCCCTAACCACGTCGACGGCTGGACCATCCATGCGTATCTTACCCTGATCAAGCCAAATAGCCCGGCTACACAGCTGTACAATGGCATGTGAAGAATGAGAAACAAACAGTGCAGTAGTTCCTGTTTTGCAGATTTGGCGAATACGGTTTAAGCATTTTTGTGCAAAAAAAGCATCACCGGTGGCTAAGGCTTCATCCACAATAAAAATATCAGGATCAATGCTCACTGCCGTAGCAAATGTTAATCGTGCTTGCATACCACTGGAATAGGTACTAAATGGCTGGTCGATGACATCTTTCAACCCGCTGAATTCAATGATCCAATCCATTTTTTTTAGGGATTCATCTTTTGATAATCCCGTACACATCGAGCCCATTAAAATATTTTCGCGACCACTGTAATGGGGATGAAATCCAGTACCCAGTTCAAGAATGGATGAAATTTGTCCGTTAACCTGATAGCTGCCCGTTGATTTCCCAAGCTTTCCCGATAATATTTTTAACAACGTGCTTTTACCAGAACCATTAACCCCAAGAATCCCAATGACTTCACCTTTTTGCACGGTAAAATTGAGATCTTGCAGAGCCCAGTGTTCTTTATAGTTTTTGCGAATGTTAAGAACGTCCAATGCCAAATCTAAGGGCTTGCTATAAATTTTATAACATTTGCTTAAGTTGTTAACTTCAATTGCCGGAATTGGATGGCTCATAATACATCACCAAAATGCGGTTTAAGTTTGTTAAACGTGCGGGTTCCTAGCCAGAACAAACCTGCCGCCATTAAAATGTACACACCCCAAGCATAAGGATGCTCCATCCGTCCATAGTAAAAAATATCTTGATAGCACCAAATCATATAACTGAAAGGATTAGCATGCAGCATGGGTTTGAACAACGTAGGCACCCACGCGGGTAGATACGTGATGGGTAATAAAAACATGCCTGCAAAACAGAATAAGGTAACCAATTCTTTAATGTCGCGAATAAAGGCAGTTATCGTACTCAAGATCAATGCAATCCCAATCGACATCATAATTTGCAGTGCAAACACCACAGGAAATAGTAAATAAGTCCACGGCAGATAATGATAAGTACATAGTACGTATAAAAACAAAACACCAATTGAAATGAGCTGACTGGGTAGAGTTGCAATGGTAGTTTTAATGGGAAGTAACTCGATGGGAAAAATAACTTGCTTCACCAGGCCTGAATTTGAGGTAATCGACGCACACGTTCTCGACAACACCTGTTGTAGATTTAACCAAGGAATGAGCCCGCTTAAAAAATACGTCGTGTAATTCAATGGCAGCTCGAAGGTGCCGCCAATTTTGTTGCGAAACACAAAACTAAAAACGAACAGATACACGGCCATTAAAAACAATGGATGAAAAATTACCCAAATGGAACCTAATAGTCCACCTGCAAATTGTTCATTAAGCTCACGACGAACTAATTCTCGTAATAGTTCTTTGTGCTTTCTTAATAATGAAAATAAACCAGTTTGTGCTTGTTTATTTTCTGCTTGGGTTAGAAACATCTACCTTCCTTAATTCAAATAGCTCTTGCACCAATGCTCAAACGATAATAAGGACCAAATCATGAGGCGGTGATTTACTTGCCCATTAAGATGCTCCGATACTTTATCTTGAACAAACTTTCGATCAATATAGTCGTAAATTTGCGCATGGTTATTGAAAATCAAGCTTCTTACATAATCCATGCTTTCGCCTTGAAACCAACTAGCATCTGGCGCGGAAAAACCCTGCTTTATTTTTTCTACTACATCTGTAGGTACATACTTGCGCATCATGTCTCTAAGTATGAGCTTGCCATCTCGAGATTTTTTTAAGTAGCGTGATATGTCTTGTTGCTGATTCCCTGCTTTCACTACGTCTTGTAAACATCCAAGCTTATATTCAACAGGGATTTTTAAAGCAAAATCAACTAAATCATTATCTAGGAAAGGTACACGGGTTTCTAAACTGTGTGCCATGGATAATTTATCTTCTATAACCAACAAACCATGTAAAAAAGTTTTCGCTTCAAAATACAAGGAGTGATTAACATAATCCTCAGGTGATAAATCATTCGATGTATTTTTAAAGATACTGCGGAATGTTTCAAATGGAGCGGCGTCGCGCACTTCATTGGCAATAGGAGCAAACAATGTTTGATGCTCGCTTTCTTTAAAAATCCGTTGCCAATACCCATAGTAATTTTTCAAATAACTATCAAAATTGGGATTTACAACTTGAGGGTAATATCTCCATGGATAACCCGCAAAAATTTCATCACCAGCGGTTCCTGCCAATACCACCTTTCCAAATTTACTTGCCAGCCTTGAAACATAGTAATTCGGGTAGCTTTGCCCAACCCTAGGCTCTTCAATATGATAAGCCAATGACGACATGCAGCGCTCCATATCCCCCGCTTTTAATACCATTTCGTAATGCTCGGTTTTAAAAAGATAGGACATGCGCTCAGCATCTTTGCGCTCATCAAACGTTTGCTCTATACCAGAAACGGAACTTACATCAAACCCGCAGGTAAAGGTCTTGATGTAAGGAAGCTGCATTGAGGACAATGCCGTAATGGCAGCAGAATCCATACCGCCAGATAAATAAGCACCCAACTCTACGTCACTTACCAACTGTCGATTAACCGCTTGGCAGAACAAGCGATCCAACTCTTCAATGCACTCTTGTTTTGATAAATTGTGAGTTGGTGCATGAAAATTAAAGTCCCAATACGTTTCAAACGTTTTTTCATGCTCTGAAACCGTCAACGTAGTACCGGCAGGCAGAATATGAATATTTTTAAATAAGGTTTTATCGCTTAAGAAATTTTGGAATGTCAGGTATTCAACTAGCGCATTATGGTCTACTTCTACCTTTACTAAAGGGTGCTTTAAAATAGCTTTAACCTCGGAGGCAAAGACCAAGGTATTTTGCACGAAGGTATAGTAAAGAGGCTTAATGCCATAGCGATCGCGCGCTAAAAAAAGTTTAGACTCGTGCCTATCCCAGATGGCAAAAGCAAACATACCATTGAATTTTTCAACTGCTTTTTTACCCCATGCTGCAAACGCATTGAGCACTACTTCCGTATCCGTTCGTGAGTGAAAGGGGTAGCCAAGAGCCTCAAGTTCTAACTTTAGCTCGCGAAAATTAAATACTTCACCGTTGTAGGTAATAATGTAGCGCCCATCCCGGGTCATCATGGGTTGATGTCCCAGTGGACTTAAATCAATGATCGCAAGACGGCGATGACCAAAAGCAACTGGCCCATCCACCCATACTCCATCACCATCTGGACCACGGTGATGGAGTACCTTATTCATGCTTTCAATCAACTGCGCTGAAGCCGGCTCGTGCTTACGATTGAATATACCTGTAATTCCGCACATAGATTATTCTGCTATACCAGCGTCTTTACGGCGAGCAGCTACTTCTGACTTGTGTGAGTTTCTCCACTCAATCAGTTTATTAAGCCCGTCGGGAAGTTTAATGTTGGCATTAAATTTAAGATCTTGTGCCGCTAATTTAGGGCAGCCAATGCGATTTTTAACAAAGGTTTGTCCAGCAGGCTCATATTGAATGCTGAGGTTTGAACCGGTTAACTCAAGAATAATCTCAGCTAACTCTTTAATACTGGTTCTAATCCCCGTCCCTACGTTGTAAAAGGTGTCGGTAGCATCAGCTTTCATGGCACAAACGTTGGCTTTACCGCAGTCTTCCACATAAATGAAATCATAGGCTTGGCTGCCATCGCCGTATAGAACTGGTGCTAAGCCTTTGTCCAGGTTATCCAACATTTTCATAATAACCGCGATATACGCCCCTTGATAATCCTGACGTGCACCATAAACGTTCATATAACGTAAACCAACGTAATCAAACTGTTGATTCGTATTCTTATAGCGATGATGCAGTGAGCGGCACATGTGTTCGCCAGCAATTTTAGTTGCACCATAGAAATTATTGTTGTTGTATGGGTGGTTTTCAGTCATGGGCTCTTCAATCGCATCACCATAAACCGAAGCACTGGAAGAATAGACCAATCGCTTCACACCATTATTGACCATTGCTTCCAATACATTAAACGTACCGCCGACGTTCACTTCGAAAGCAGAACGTGGATAGTCGTAGCAGTGGAGTAGCCAAAGAGCAGCAAAATGGAAAACGCCATCCATTCCTTTCATTGCGGTATCTAGAATATCGCGGTGCATTATATCGCCGCCTAAGGGAAAAATCTTAACCCTTGGGTCTTTTAAAGCTGCGCTGAGATTTTCTTCACGACCGCGTGTAAAATTGTCATAGATTCTTAATTCAGCTATGTCTTCTTTTAACAAGGCATCAACCGTATGCGAGCCGATTAAACCAGCGCCGCCAATTGCTAGAAATTTCTTGCCGCGTATATCCATTGGTACTCCTACATAAATATTGTTGCAAATAAATATTGGGTCAAACGACCCAACCTACATTAATTATTAAGACGTTGCGCTATTACATGATGATTCGTTGAAGGAGATGTAACTTTAATATTTTCAAACCCTTCAGCTCGAAGCCAAGTCTTTATTTCTTCTAATGAGTAGGTATCGTTGATGGCAGGGGAAATCGCATCAAACCAACCGTGCAATTGATCTTTTGGTTTTTCCGCTAACAACAAATCAATCTTTTCTTTAAAGCTCATATTAGACGTCAAATAACGTAATCTAGAGTATTCGTATTGCTCTAAAAAACTGGGCAGATTGTTGAGCTGTGGCTCTCCATACAACATTAAAAATATATACCCATTCGGCTTTACCAAAGGAACTATGTTCTTAAATGCCCTATACGTGTCACCAGTATGATGTAACACACCATAAGACCAAACCAGATCGAAATCAGGCTGCAAATTGGTTGGTAAAAGTAGGTCTTGTTGTTTAACTACCGCATCAGGTGTAATGTCACTTAGCACTTGTAGAGTATTTTTTACCGCCTGAGCGGATTGGTCTAATGCTGTCAGCTGGACACCAAGTTGCGCGAGACCAAACGAGAATCTTCCCTGTCCACAACCAGCATCCAATACTTTTTTCCCTGGAAACCAATGTTCGTTTAGGTCGGTGAATTCTAAAATTAATTTGCTAACGTTGTTACGGAAAGTTTCATCATTTAATAAGTTCTGACCTGAATTAATTTCGGTCCATTGATAGTCAAAACTATCCTTGGTTTCAGCAATAAACGGTTCTGGTTTTACCTCACCAGATAATATACGAACCTTACTGCGTAAGCTGCTGATCTCATAAAAATAATAATCGGCCATCCCCTTCAGCAAGGCGATCTGTTCTTTTAATGCGGCGTTTTCTTGCTGTAAATGATCAATCGAGGGTTGAATCGGTGCATAAAGCCGGCGCTTGAGCTTGTCAATTAAGTTCATATTCTTCCTTCAACGTTTGGGCCGGGCGATTTTCCAGCTTGTGCTGAATTAATTGCACAACATATTCAGAAAAACTAAATGAACTGGTAAAAGCAGGGGAAACAGCATTTAATACATGCGTTTCATTCGCAGTTTGCTCCGTTAGAAAATCCATAACCAGTTGGCGATTTTGCACATCTAATAACTGCGCGCGAATACCAACTTTTTCGCTGATCACTAAATCATGAGCCTTTAGAGAAGGAACCAACTCTTTTGCCGCATTTACAAATTTATGCTTTAAAAAACGTCCTATCTCATTATGAGCATAGGAACGAAAGCCTTGATTGTTTAAGCGATACTGGCGAACTAAGTGATACATAGTGCTGGCAGTTTCCGCCAATTTAGCGCCTTTAAGTCCTTTATATTGCTCTCTGCCTAAAGCAGGAACAGCAGTAGGTCCCACATAAATTTTATCATGCACCGTTTTGGTAAAATGCACCCCTAAGAATGGGACGTTCATGTCCGGTACAGGATAAATTAAATGATTTATCTTTAATGAAGCAGTTGGCGCCATTTCATAGTAGATGCCCTTGAATGGGAGCATCGTATATTTACCGCGAATGCCACAAGTTTGTGCGATTTTATCCGCGTAAAGACCGGCGGTATTGATCAAATGACCATAAGCTATTCGTTTACTATTCAGGTCAACGTAACGTTTTTGCACATCGATATGATTGCAACGCTCACCAAATTCGAAAGCAATTCCACGAGCCGCTAAAGAAGCGTGTAAATGTTTCATGATAGCTTTGGGATCTACTACAGCGGTCTCTGGGACAAACAAGGCATTCCCTGTAGCCGTTCTTGTTGCCGGCTCGAGCTCTTTTAACTGACGCTCGTTAATGGTTTCAACTTTTACACCATTTGACAAACCGCGCTGGTGCAGCAACTGTATCGTGTCTAAATCCGTTTCCCGAGTTGGTACGATTACCTTTCCAATTTGGTGAAACGACAATTGCTCTTGTTGGCAATATGCAAGCATAGCTTTTGCGCCCTGGGCACAAAACTTAGCTTTTAGAGAGTTTGGAGGATAATAGATGCCAGAATGCAACACGCCGCTATTCCTACCGCTGGCATGTTCTCCTACTTGCTCTTCTTTTTCAACGACCACAATTTTTGCTTGGGGATATTCGCTTTGCAATCGATTTGCAATGGTCAGGCCTAGAATACCTGCACCTATAACAACAAAATCAGCGGTGTTAGTCTGAACCGTCATTTCAATTCTCGTTGGGTAGGCAAAATAAACGTGAATCTTCCAGGATATAATTAATCCCGGTATGTCTGCAAATCGTTCGTGCTGAACCCTGTAGCGGTAGTTCTAAACGTTCGCCAAATTCACTCATCCAGCCAATTTGTTGTGCAGGAACTCCCACCATAAGTGCATAATCAGGTACATCACGATTTATCACCGCCCCTGCACCTATAAATGCATGAGCGCCAACGGTTACTCCACACACAATCGTACAATTTGCACCTAATGTAACCCCTTTTTTGATAAGAGTATCGCGATACTCTTCCTTGCGAGAAACAGCCGAACGTGGGTTATATACATTTGTGAATACCATGCTGGGCCCACAAAAAACGTCGTCTTCTAAGGTGACATTATCGTAAACAGAAACGTTATTTTGGATTTTAACGTTGTTGCCGATGCTTACACGATTGCCAATATATACGTTTTGTCCCAAACTGCATTGTTGTCCAATTTTTGCCCCAGCAGAAACATGAACCCAATGCCATATACGTGTGCCCTCACCTACTTCGGCACCTTGATCAATTATTGCAGTCTCATGTGCTTTATACGCCATGTTGTTAAAGCTCCAATGGCAAATGCACGGTTTTATGATCTCTGGCAGAGCGGTAAGCAGCTATTAAAAGTTCTAATGAAGTTAATCCTTCACGACCGTCAACTAACGCTTTGTCTTTACCTTGCAAAGTATCTATCACGTTCGCATAGTAAAGTGGGTGGCCAAAACCATAAACTGAAGTGGTTTGATAATTTGCGGCTTTAATCTCTTCATCCTCGGGATGTGTTTCGGAAAACTCCCAATGTTGAATTTCATTCACTGCAACGCCACCAATTCGCACGGTGCCTTTTTCACCTAGAATCGTAATAGAACCTTCATAGTTTTTAGGATATGCCAACATGGTCACACTCACAGAACCCATAGCCCCACTACGCCAACGAATGTTCATTACGCCTGTATCTTCAGCATCAATATCGCGGGCCAAAGTACCCGTCATAGCCTGTACAGATTCAACCGGCCCAAGCAACCAATGAATCAAATCAATGTAATGACTTGCTTGATTCATGAAAGCGCCGCCATCAAACTCCCAAGTACCTCGCCAGCCGCCTTGATCATAGTAATCTTGCGGTCTAGTCCAGAATACATTAATGGAGGACATGTATATTTTGCCAAAACGATTTTGGTCTATAGCACGTTTAACTAATTGCAAGGTTGCATTCAAACGATTTTGTTTGACCACAAATAGTCTTACGCCATGGTCATCACAAGCCTTAACCATGTTCAGACCATCTTGCCAGCGTGTAGCCATGGGTTTTTCGGTTAAAACATGACGTCCCGATTGTGCGACTTTAATCGCTTGGCTGGGGTGCAACCCACTTGGAGTGCATAGCACTACGACATCAGCATTGCTATAAGCTAACAGCTCATCAATGGATTGATAAGCATCTACAGAATATTGCTCGCTTGCACTCTTTAACGCTTCTGGATCAATGTCGCATACAGCCGTTAAATTTAGACGGTCTTTATGTTGCTCTATCGCTTGTAAGTGATTTTTTGCAATTCTTCCACAACCGACTAGGGCAATGTTGATCAAGCGATCTTGAATTATCCAAGGGGTCTTATTCATTTAGGCACTCACAATGTTATTTTGCTTGTATTGTTTAAATGCACCACGTGTATCTACAATCAAATCAGCGTGTTTGGCAATCAAATCGTAATCAAACGCATGATGAGCGGTAGCAAGCACCACACAATCGTATTGTTGAATGGATTCGGCACTTAAGTCCACACTATGGAGGTCGAAATGGTGTGCACGCATAGCAGGAAACAACGGCACATGTGGATCGGAATAAGAAACGAGCGCTCCTTTGGCTTGGAGTAATTCCATAATTTCAATGGATGGAGATTCCCTCATGTCATCAACATTACGTTTGTAAGCGATGCCTAATACCAAAATTTTACTGTTTTTGATCGAGCGTTCTTTATTGTTTAATGCATCTGAAATTCTATGCACAACCCAGTGAGGCATACCACTGTTCACTTCACCCGCCAATTCAATGAAACGAGTATGCATGCCGAACTCACGTGCTTTCCAGGTTAAGTAAAATGGATCAATTGGAATGCAATGGCCGCCTATTCCAGGCCCGGGGTAATAGGGTACAAAACCAAAAGGCTTAGTAGCTGCAGCATCAATGACCTCATGAATATCAATACCCATTTTATGAGCAAGGACTTTCATTTCGTTGACCAAACCAATATTGACGGAACGATGTATATTTTCCAAAAGTTTGGTCATCTCGGCCACGCGTGTGGACGAAACTGGAACAACCTTATCAATAACCGCCGAGTAAAGCGCTACACCAGCACGTAAACATTCTGGAGTCTCGCCGCCACATACCTTGGGAATAGTAGCCGTAGTAAAGTTTAAATTACCTGGATCTTCTCGCTCAGGCGAATAAACTAAAAACACATCCTGCCCAATTTTAAGACCTGTGCTCTCAATTCGAGGCTTCAACTCTTCCGTTGTAGTTCCAGGATAAGTAGTACTTTCTAATGAAATTAATTGACCAGGGCGCAAATGAGGAATCAAGGATTCCGTAGTTTGCAAAACATAACTTAGGTCTGGCTCACGATATTTATCCAATGGCGTAGGAACACAAAGGATTAAAACATCAGCTTCTTTACTTGCCGAGAAATCAGCTGTAGCAAAAATTTGGTGTTTTACCTTTTCGACGTGGGCAGAAGGAATGTGTTGGATATAAGACTTACCTTGGTTTAATTGTTGATTTTTGCGCTCATCAACATCAATACCAATTACCCTATATCCTACTTCCGCAAAGCGTAACATCAGTGGAAGACCAACGTACCCTAAACCCACGATGCCAATGATTGCTTCTTTATTGGAAACTTTTTCTATGAAGCCATTTAACATATTATACACCCTGTATCATTCTTAAATATTACTATTTTGGAGTTGGGGCCTGTTGCCAGCCCCTAAGCGATTGCTTCTTCCCTCAATACTTCTTCCAATGCATTGCAAACTTTCTGTTGATTTTCCTGAGTTAAATAAGGATGCATAGGGATGCTCATCACCTTTCGCGCTGCGTGCTCGGTATGCGGGAAGGATTGTGCTTCAGGATATAGTTTTTTGAAAATAGGTTGTTCGTGCAACCCTAGGGGATAATGCACTGCAGTTGGAATACCGCGAGCTTGAAGAGCAGCTTGCACTTCTTCACGATTATCCACTTCAAGAGTGTATTGAGCGTATACACTGGTGTTGAACGATTTTATCGTTGGTTTTTTAATTCCAGAGGGCATCAGCGCAGCATAACGCTTCGCCACTTGCTGACGCAATTCAACTTCTTCTTCAAAAATAGCCAATTTTTCTAACAAAATAGCTGCTTGTAAGGTATCAAATCGCCCATTAATTCCTAAACGGGTATGGTAGTAACGTTTGGATTGACCGTGAGTACGGATTTCATTCATCCGCGTAGCCAACTCTGGATCATTCGTAAAGCAAGCTCCACCATCACCATAACAGCCTAAAGGCTTAGAAGGGAAAAAGCTGGTGCAACCAATCGTGGTTAAAGCACACGATTGACGACTCTTATAGGTTGCGCCAAAACTTTGCGCAGCATCTTCGATAACGGGTAATTTGTACTTGGCGGCTAATGCATTTATTTCATCAATATCAGCACACTGTCCATATAAACTAACCGGCATAATAGCTTTGGTATTCTTATTGATCACCGCTTCTATGCGGTTGACGTCTATGTTATAAGTAACAGGATCAATATCCACAAAAACGGGTTTTGCACCCAGAAGCGCTATGACTTCTGCTGTCGCGAAAAAGCTGAAGGGGGTTGTTATAACCTCATCTCCAGGCCCAATATCAAGCGCCATTAAAGCAATTAACAAAGCATCTGTGCCGCTTGCAACGGCCAAAGCATGCTTCGCGTCTACATAAGTAGCTAAAGAGTGTTCAAGTTCCGTAATTTCTGGTCCCATGATAAAAGCACCATGGTTTAACACAGCTTTAAAGCGAGCAAACAGACGTTCTTCAATACGATTTGATTGGGTTTTTAAGTCAATAAATTGCATGCTATATCCTTGGATTTGAGGATTCTTTATAAGGTAAGAAGTTCGCGCCGATACTATCAATCCTGCATATATTAGTCAAATTTTGGGCGCATATTAAACAGTTGCAAAATGTTATTTTTTAGGCATACCGCTAGAATGTAGGTTGAATTGCGATACATACCCGAAAAGATTTCGGGTATACTCATTTCATTGAATTTTAAAAGGAAAACTGCATGTCCTTAAAGGCCATGTATAATCAAATCGCTAATCATTACGCTATTGCAGACCGTTTTGGTGCTATTCGAGATAGCCATCAATGCGCTATTGGGCAAATAAAACGCGCTCATTTAGGTTTGCGGCCTAAGTATAAAGTATTGGATCTTGGTGTCGGCAGCGGATCATTCTTGCAATTACTGCATGAAGACATGCCGCAAGCTGAGTTTACTGGTATTGATATTTCCTCTGAAATGTTAGCCCATGCTAAACAACTATTACCGTTAAAAACAATTGAGGCCAGTGCTACCGATGCCAGTAATTATTTGCCTCATCATAGTCAAGATTTGATCTTGGCTCATTTTATTAATGCTTATATCCCCATATCTACCTTGTTCAAGCAGGCAAAAATCTTAACGCGAGCGAATGGATATTTTTCATTGATCACCACGACGTATGAGTCATTCCCAGTAGCGCAAAAACAACTCGCCGACTTCATCGCCAGCGATTCAATGTTGAGCAGCATTGTGGGTCATTACTATAAAGCCATTGTGAAAAATACTACGGTGGCAGTAGGCGAGGAAGAATTATTACAAGCGTTTGCAACACATCATTTTCATATTGTTGAACATCAACGACTGCATATTCCTGTTGAACTTAATAATATTGATGAATTAGCAAGGTTTGGCATAGAAGGCACTTGGTTTTTAAACAGCCTAGCAATTCGTATGCTGCCGAAAAATTTCTTGCTGCAGCGCTTAAAACGATTATTTAATCGGATTTTTACCTTCCCTTATCATGATACGCATATTATTGATGTAGTTTTAGCTAAGAAATAGCTCCACTTACATGCCCGTGCCCGTGTTTTATAATAAAACAGAAAAGACGGGCACAGGCACTAGAAAGTTCATTTTGATAAGGCCGCTCTCAAGACTTCTGCGCAGCGCTCTAAGGCCCCAGCTTCTTCCGCGGACATAGACGGCATGAAAACTTGCTTTACTCCTTGCCTACCTAGAAGACTAGGTAACGAAATGGTTACGCCGAATTGTTTTTGGTACGAGCCAATTGGAATGATCACTTGCTCATCTCGTAAGATAATTTCGGCAATGCGGGTACCTCCGCGAAGAACCGTGGCCATTGCACATGCCTTACCCACGCCACCTGTTCCAACAATTGCAGTTTCATGATTCTATCCTTGAAAGCAAACTACAGTCCTAAATTATCCCGTTTGAAGACTCGGTCGGCCCGGTAACTTGACCGTACTAAGGGGCCTGATGCTACTTCAAAGAAACCTTTTTTTAATCCTATCTCTCTTAGTTCGGTAAAGGTTTCTGGAGTAACGTAACGTGCAACCGGTAAGTGATTTTTAGTAGGTTGAAGATATTGTCCTAAGGTTAAAATATCAACTTGTTGCTCTCGCAAATCATCCATGGTTTTAATAATTTCTTCATCGGTTTCACCAAGTCCTAACATAAGGCTAGTTTTGGTTAAGACGTGTGGACGATATTGTTTAGCAAACGCCAATACGTTTAAGGTTTGCCAATAACCTGCTCGATTATCCCGTACAGGATGCGTTAAGCGTTCTACAGTTTCCACATTTTGCGCAAAGACATCAACCCCACTGTCCAGTAAAACCGCAAGGTCTTTTTCTACTCCTTGAAAATCAGGAGTTAGCGCTTCTACTTTTGTTTTTGGTGAGGTTAATTTAATAGCACGAATAGTATCTGCATAATGCTGTGCGCCCCCATCAGGTAAATCATCACGATTAACGGACGTCAGTACTACATAATCCAAGGTCATCAAAGAAACCGTGCGTGCAGTATTTGCAGGCTCCTCAGCATCTAACCATCCGTGCGGATTGCCGGTATCCACGGAACAAAAACGGCAAGCTCGGGTACAAACAGCACCCATGAGCATGATAGTGGCCGTACCATGGGACCAGCATTCGGCAATATTGGGACATTTGGCTTCCTCACATACGGTTGCCAAACGATGTTCTTTAACCTGCTCTTTCACATGAGCATAAGCAGGTGTAATTTGATTTACAATCCGCAGCCATTTTGGCTTAGGCAATCGTTCTTGATGTGTTTCTTGAGATTTAACGCCATCTTTAATCGCGACAATACCTTGAGTTGTTTTGTATTTTCGGCCGCTTTGAACGACAACGGGGATGTCCGATAATTTGCTCATGGTTCACCTGCTAACAATATATTGCGCTATTGTACTATCCCAATTCGCTAAAATATACTTGCTGTAATTTTTTGGGAAGGATTTATGAATTTAGCAAATGAAATAGTAGCGGCAGAAGACAAGATTCGCTCCTCAATTCGCGAGACACCTTTAGATTACTCAACGTTTTTCAGCAAATTAACGCAGACTAATCTGTTTTTAAAATGTGAAAACTTACAATACACAGGGTCTTTTAAAGTGCGAGGAGCTCTTAATTTTCTACTGTCGTTGCAAAAACCTTGTAAAGGTATTGTAGCCGCATCTACTGGAAACCATGGTGCCGCAGTCGCCTTTGCTCTTAGCAAGCTCAAGATCCCTGGAATAATATTTGTACCTGAAAATGCTTCTAAGGCAAAAATTGCCAACATTCAAAATTATGACGTGAATTTGCAATTCTACGGCAATGATTGTGTAGAAACCGAACTCCGCGCCTTGGAATATGCGCAACAACACGATTTACTGTATTTATCTCCCTATAATCATGTTGATGTTATCAAAGGTCAAGGTACGCTGGGATTAGAGTTGCTGAGACAACACAATTCCATAGATGCGGTATTCGTTCCTGTTGGCGGTGGGGGCTTAATCGCAGGAATAGGCGCGTA
>CAMAYX010000030.1 GCA_945862405.1 Legionella genomosp. 1 | reverse complement strand
AGTCAGAAAATCCGGACTTTTTAAAAATCGAAATACGCGCTCAACGGCTTGTTGAGATTTATATTCATCAAGTAAAAACTGCATACAGAGACCCTCTGAAAGATCGTTGGTACCTAATATAAAAAGACCATTTGTTTGTTGCGATTCATTCCGCAAGCTCAAATCAGTCGTTATCATTCCGGTAATTTGAAAAGTTGTAATCACCTCGTCATTTAATCCTGGTCGACCACGCTTGGTTCGTTTATCGTGTCGTATGATTTCTGGCTCATTGATGCGAATAAATTCTTGTTTACCAAGCCATCCCTGCAGAGCTTTACCTGCATCAGTATCACAGGCAAATTGTTGTCTCATAAGTTTTTTAAAATCGATAACAGCACGCTCTGTTTTTTTGCTAATCGCAGCATTTAAAATATGTTTTTCTCGTGTTGCTTGGGTGCTTTTGATCAATAGCCAGTGCTGCTGAATACCCCTATAGTTTGAATCAAACCAGGCACCAGCGTATCCATCTTTCAATTCTGTCCAAGTAACTTGCGCTGCTTTGGCTAGAATAACTTTAGCTTCTTTCAGTTTCTGAGGGACTCGTGTGATAAATAACTGCATCATCTCGCGCTATCTGGCACGGGGTTATTTGCCACCAGAGCTGTTAAATTGTCGGAAGAAACGCCTAAGAACTCTGATGGATTAATCCCCGGTGCATAGAGGGAACTTTTCTCAAGGCCTTATTTTTAAATATAAAGACGTTAAATATGCACACCATAAAGCTGACCTTGGAAAATCTTCCTGACTGGGCCAAATATAAATGGATTTTGGAGGAGTAACGCGAACTCAATGTTCTTATTTTTCCAAGGCTTTGATTACTTTATTGACATCTTCTTCGATTATCTTATTGATTTCGGAAACTTGTTCTGAATAGCCAACGGATTCAACCACTAAGGATGCTACTTCTTCAAAAAAAGCATCTCGTTCATGATGTTGTTGCTCCAAGAAAGTCTTCATATTCTCTATGGGGAGCGAGGGAACACGACCATTTTTCATACGTCCCAATTGAGTTGGGATCGAGACTTTCAAATAAACAACAAATTCAGAAGATAATAATTTTCGACATGGTTCACTGGACACCACACATTCCTCCAATAAAACCACAACATCTTCTTTTTCCATAGAATGAGAAATGATGTCGGCTTGGCTGCGATTAAATGCTGCTTCGCCTTCTTCACCCAGAATCTCTCGAGTAAGCCTGCCAATGTAACGTTCTATACTAGGATTTGCATCGACAATTTGCCAACCTAATCGCTCAGCTAAAGCTTCGGTAAAGATAAATTTACCAGCTCCCATATGACCAATGACGAAAATGCGTTTTATCATGTTGATGATCCCTCTTAGACGAGTAATGAATTGTATCACATTTTGATATGAACATAGCGCCCATGATTTATTCAAAAAGTAGTTGTAAAATGAATACAAATTCGATAAAGTGGATAAATTGATAAATTATGGAATTATATTCATGAAATATACAGCGCTTGTTGCATTAATACTTGGTGCCGCTCTATCTACATCTTGCTCTCAGCAAGATAAGAAAGTTTCTGGAGAGATTCATTTCTCAACCTCAGCGGAATATCCTCCGTTTGAATATTTGGACCATGGTGAGCTTAAAGGGTTTGATATTGAATTGGCCAAACTAATAGCGCAAGAGCTTCACAAAAAACCAGTGTTTGACAACATGCAATTCAGTACAGTGTTGTCTACTATTGCTAGCGGCAAAGATGATGCCGCGATTGCGACATTGACCATAACTGAGGCCAGGAAAAAGAATTTTGATTTCAGCGAGCCCTACTATTTTGAAGGGATGGCGGCAGTGTATAAAACCAGTAAGCCAGTGAATACAGTTTCATCATTGCAAAAGAAAAAATTATCAGCGCAATTAGGCAGTGTTATGGATATATGGTTGAAAGAGCATGTTCCCAATGAACAAATCACTGCCTTCGATAACAACATTCAGGCCGTTGAAGCTTTGCAAGCGGGACATGTGGATATGGTATTGATGGACAAAGTACAGGCGCAAGTTTTCTCACAGAAACATTCAGGATTGGCATATGCCATGCTAGCTGAGTCGAAAGTAGGTTATGGAATTGCCGTGAAAAAGGACTCACCATTGTCTGCAGAAATAAACCTAGCCTTAGAAAAGCTAAAAGCTAAAGGTGAGATTGAAAAATTAAAAGCTGCTTGGTTGGAGAATGTCTCATGGAAGAAGTAGGCGTAAGTTTTCTATTCATTGCCAAAGGGATATTTTTAACCTTAGAGTTGTTAGCAGGGGGGATTAGCCTAGGTCTGGTGCTAGGCGTTTTGTTTGCCATTTGCCGGTATCAAGGTATAGGTGCAACGTTTATTCATTGGTTTATTTCCATCATGAGGGGAACACCGTTAATTTTGCAATTGAGCTTAATTTATTTCGCAGCTCCGGGATTAACTGGTTTACATCCTGATATTTTAATGGCTGGAATTATTGCGTTTGGTTTGAACAGTTCAGCTTATTTCGCTGAAATATTCCGAGCGGGGATTGAAAGTCTTCCTAAAGGACAATTTGAAGCTGCTGTAAGTCTAGAAATACCAACGTTTTATATGTGGAAAGACATTATTTTACCCCAAGTAATTCGCGCTATTTTCCCGGCCATGGTGAACGAAGTAATTTCCCTGTTAAAAGAAACGGCGTTGATTTCAACTATTGGAGGTATGGATTTGATGAGAAATGCTCAAGCTTTGGCGGCTGAACAATTTACCTATTTCACACCCTTATGTATTGCGGCACTTTATTATTATGCAATGGTGTTGCTGATAGAGGCCTTGGGCAAAAAAATTGAAAAGCGAGGTCATTATGTTGCACATATCTAATGCTAGTAAGCAATTCGGCCAACACAAAGTACTGGATCAATTGAGTTTGACCGTAGAGCACAATTCAATCATAGGCTTATCAGGACCATCGGGTAGCGGTAAATCCACATTATTACGTTGCATTCAAGGATTAGAGTCACTGGATATCGGTTCTATTGAACTGAAGGGTAAGAGTGGTTTTATGTTTCAGGACTTCCAGTTATTTCCACACATGAGTGTGCTTAAGAATCTAACATATGCACCGAGCTTACATGATAAAACGGGTGAGCTCGAAGAAAGAGCAGTGCAACTATTACAAACATTGAGTCTAAATCATAAAGCGCATGCTTATCCTCATCAATTGTCTGGGGGGCAAAAGCAACGAGTGGCATTGGCAAGAATATTGATGATGAATCCCCAATTTCTCTTATGCGATGAACCTACATCAGGCTTGGATACGGCAAGTATATTGGAAGTAGTTAATTTGCTAAAAGAGGTAAAGTCTATGGAGGTTACCATGTTGATTGCCTCACATAATTTAGAGTTTCTTGTGGATTTATCCGACCGGCTGTTGTTATTAAAAAATGGAAGACTAGCGGTCGATGTATTCCCAAGCGAAATTGCGGATCCAATTGCTTTTTTAAAACAATACTACCAGGAAGATCATCATGAACCCATCAATTAAGAAAATAGTATTAGCGTATTCGGGCGGTTTGGATACTTCGGTGATGATTCCGTGGTTGAAAGAGCATTATCCTCAATCTCAGGTAATTGCAGTCATTTGCGATGTAGGGCAACAAGAAAATCTTGAGCAAATTAAACAAAAAGCCATTAAAAGCGGTGCTGATAAAGCAATATTATTGGATGTTAAACGAGAATTTGTTACGGATTATGCTTGGCAGCTTGTTAAATCAGGTTCGCTTTATGAAGATCAATATATTCTAGGCACGATTTCGCGACCTC
Organism: Legionella genomosp. 1; assembly: GCA_945862405.1. GTDB lineage: Bacteria > Pseudomonadota > Gammaproteobacteria > Legionellales > Legionellaceae > Legionella_A. The sequence continues at coordinate 13,787 of CAMAYX010000030.1, read as the reverse complement.
TAATTGCAAAAAAACTAGTGGAAATAGCGGAAATTGAACAAGCAGATGCAGTAGCACATGGAGCTACAGGAAAGGGGAACGATCAAGTTCGTTTTGAGTATTCGTTTAAAGCCTTAGCCCCTAAATTAACCATTATTGCCCCTTGGCGAGTTTGGGAAATAAAATCTCGACAACAGGCGATTGCTTATGCTCAACAGCATGGAATTGAGGTTGCAGTTACTCCTAAAGCTCCTTACTCTCGAGATCATAATAGTTGGTATATTTCTCATGAGGGTGGCGACATCGAAAATCCAGCTTTGGGTATGCCCAATGATGTCTTATTAATGACTACGCCTTTGGAAAAAACACCGCATCAGCCAGAATGGGTAAGCATAGAGTTCGAACATGGTGTTCCTGTGTCGGTAAATGGTAATCGTCACACACCCGATGAATTATTATCTTATTTAAATACGGTAGCTGGAGCCCACGGTATTGGTGTCGCAGACTTGGTTGAAAATAGATTTGTAGGGATGAAAATCCGGGGAATATATGAAGCCCCCGCGGCAGCTGTCTTGTATAAAGCGCATCAAATGTTGGAAAGTCTTTGTTTGGACAGAGCAACGCTGCATTTAAAACAGTCCTTAAAACAAACGTATGCCAATATTATTTATGAAGGAAGATGGTTTTCTCAAGCCAAAGAAGCATTAGACGCACTTATTCAAGTCACGCAAAAACATGTCAGCGGTACGGTTACTTTAAAACTGTACAAAGGAAACATTGTACCTTGCGGGATGAAATCCGCTTATAGTTTGCACGATCCAGAGCTGGCAACATTTGAGGAAGATGAGGTCTATAACCAAAAAGATGCTCAAGGTTTTATTAATTTATTTTCTCTCCCCGCTAAAGTATATGGCTTGGTTCATCAAGGAGATAAGAATGAAACATAAAACATGGGGCGGACGGTTTAAGAAAGCTCTACATCCTTTAGTTGCTCGGTTTAATGCTTCGCTTAATTTTGATCATATTTTATTTGCTCATGATATCAGAGGAAGTTTAGTTCATGCCGAAATGCTGGCGAATCAAGGCTTAATTACAGAGTATGAGTATAAAGCAATACAAGAAGGACTATTTGCAGTCCAACATGAATTGGAGCAGGGTTTACATGCATTTAACGATGAGCATGAAGACATTCATATGTTCATCGAGAGCTTGTTAATCAAAAAAATTGGTGAACCTGGGAAAAAGCTGCATACAGGGCGAAGTCGAAACGACCAGGTGGCTTTGGATATCCGTCTTTACAGTCGTAGTATAGGCGAGCAAGTTATGCAAGAACTTATAGCTTTAACGGACGTTCTGCAAAATCTAGAAATTGCTCATGCTAATAATTTAATGCCTGGATATACACATTTACAGCAAGCACAACCCATTTCTTTGGGGAAATATTTTGGTGCATACCATTCCATGTTTAGTCGTGACCTCAGCCGTTTCAAGGATTGGCACCAACGGATGAATTTTTCACCCTTGGGTGCTGGGGCATTAGCGGGGAGCAGCTTACCCTTAGATCGTGCTTTCGTTGCGGAAAAATTAGAGTTTTTAGGTGTAATTGAAAACACATTAGATGCCGTAAGCGATAGAGATTTTTTATTGGAATTTACCAGTAATGCCGCCATAGTCATGATGCATTTATCCCGTATTTGTGAAGATTTGATCTTATGGGCAACGCAAGAATTTAATTTTTTGAGCTTAGATGATGCCTTCTCAACAGGCTCGTCGTTGATGCCTAACAAAAAGAACCCCGATGTTTTAGAACTTATTCGTGGTAAAAGCGGCCGAATTTTTGGTCATTTGTTGGGCTTATTCACTGTTATGAAGGGTTTACCGTTAGCTTATAACAAAGACATGCAAGAAGATAAGGAAGCTATATTTGATACCAACGAAACCCTATTAAGTTGCTTACGCATCATAATCTTATTTCTTCCTAGCGTTCAATTTAATACGCAATTGATGGCCGAAAAAGCGTGTTCAGGATACCTAGATGCTACAAAAATCTTGGAATCCTTGGTACTGCAGGGAGTTCCGTTTCGCGAAGCACATCATCAGGTTGGTAAATGGGTTGCGAATGCAATGGAAAAAAAATGTTCGCTCGCGGATCTCGTGAAATTATAAATTTTACAGTAATATTCACCCTTGGAAAAAAAATTACCAATCATCAACCTCCAAGGGTTCAGAAAATGAAACATTATAAGTTCTATTCAGCATTTTTTTGTTCGTTGTTATTACAGACACAGGCTCATGCATTAGCCACAAGTAAAGTTGATGAGTTGGCGCACTCATTTATGCAAGAACAGCAAATTGATGGCATGTCTTTGGCTGTTGTTCAAGATGGTAAAAGCAAAATTTACAATTATGGCTTTGCCGACAAAGCTAACAATGTTCGTACTACTAGCGACACGATATACACCATTGCTTCATTCACAAAAACAATAACGGCGGCTCTTTCTGCAGTTGCGTCTGTTGAAGGTAAAGTTGATTTAAATAAACCTTTTATTAATTATTTTCCAGCGGTAAAACACAGTAAAAATCTAAAAGATATAACAAGCAGTCAGTTGCTAGGGCATGTTTCTTCTATGCCTTTTGATTTTAGCCCCAGACCAACGACGTTTACCGAGCTTGTGAATCAATTGAAAGAATTCAAACCCAGCTATAAACCGGGTAGCGAATACAGTTATTCCAATGCAGGAATAGGTACCATGGGTTATGTATTACAAAACGTGTATGCAAAACCTTACGAAGAGATACTTCAAGAGAAGTTACTGACACCATTGAACATGACGTCAACCTATTTGTCAGTGCCTGCCGACAAAGAAAAATTTATAGCGGTGGCGCATGAAAAAGATAATACAATTGTACCATATTCAAAGACTACCGCAGTTTGGTTTGCTGCGGCTTCGCTCAAATCCACCATACATGATATGGCGAATTATTTGGCAGCTAATATTGAGTATCAAACCGCACAAAACACCACATTGAGTGATGCATTAGCTTTGGTTCATGCAAATAAGTATTGTTTTACTGGGGGCATTGCTTGCGAACAGCTCGCATGGCAAGCACATCGTATCTCAGAATTGGATAAATCCACTGGAGATACCTGTTTTCTCCAGTTCGACAAGAACGGATTCCCTACATTTTGCAAAAAACAAGTTGTTCCAAATCCTGAATTTGGTAAGCAAGCTGTGTTTATAGACAAAACAGGATCAGGATACGGCATGTCCAGCTATATGGTGTATATCCCAGGGAAAAAAGTTGGTGTCGTTCTTTTGTTGAATAAAAATGTGGGCGACGAGCGTATTCAATTTGTGCGCTCTCTCATACAGCAACTCGGTTAGAACCGTCAGATTTGGCGGATCTTGAACGATCTCGGGGGTAAAAAAATGCTCACATACTTTTTGTATGCTGCGCTTTTTTTACCCCCGAGATCGTTCAACCTCCACCAAATCTGAACGGTTCTCTGCTCCGTTACCTATGCGTCAACCCAAATTACTTCTTCTTCAATTTTAGTGGGGTAAACTTTCAGTTGCTTTTCTTTCGATATTTTTCCCAACGTTGAACCCAAAACTGGCGGCCAGGGTGACCAACAAGCAACGTCTCCTGATTTCAGATCAAATGCGCTTTTATGAAAAGGACATACAATTTCGCATTTGTCCGTTAATTCTCCCTTCATTAAAGGCAATTTAAAGTGCGGACATTTTGATTGAATGGCATGAACCCGATCTTGATGCCATAACAACAAAATCTCTTGCTCATTTACTTTCATTTTGTGGCGTTTTGATTCCTGTAAGTCCTTTAAATTCAAAGCTTGCATCCACATGATAATCCTTAAGGGTTAAAGTCCGAAGCATCATAGCATATTCCATTGGGCTTACGAAAAGCCCAGTCGTCTGGTTAAAAAATGTAACCTGGATGCAGTGGCAAGATTTCAAGTCTTCAACAACGTAGTCAGACAGAATTCAATATACGCATTCAGCTGTTCTTCGTGCTGAATAAAGACATTGGGATCTAAGGCAGCAGAACTGATAATCGATAAAACCATAGTAATCAGGAATTCTACATTGATGCTTTGCGCTAGATCTCCCGTAGTTTGGTAATGCTTGAAAGCTTTTACCCAATCCTGCATTTCCTGTGATGCAGTAACTCCAATTTGTGAACCGCAGCTGCGCTCTAAACGCTGCCAATTTAACATACGTACGATATCCGGCTGTTTACGATATATTGCCAAATTCTGCCAAAATAATTCTTTTAAGAATGCAGCAAAAGGCAGGTCTGTGTCTGGAAGTGATTTGGTGCTTTCTTCGGCAGCACCAACAATGTCATGCTTGACTGCAATCCATAACTGTTCCTTATTCGTAAAGTGATGAAAAATTAAACTATGATTAACTTGTGCAAGCTTTGCTACTTTTCCCATTGAGGTTCCAGCAAAACCATGTGCAACAAACAACTCCCTAGCTGCCACTAGAATTTTTTCTTTTGTGGATAATTCAACCATTGTTTCCTCATGAATGTATTGACTGGTCAGTAAACTTGATCTAAGCTATATATTAACTGACCAATCAGTTAATATTAGAGATAATTTGGTGTTTTGTAAATGGAGATACGTGATGACCATTAAAACTGTAACTTATGAATATCACCATATGGGTATTCCAACGACAGAAAAAAGAGAAGGAGAACTTTACAGTTCTACCTTCAAAATGTATACCTCATGTGGTGAAAACAGCGAGTTTCGTGTTCAGTATCATCGTTTTGAGCCGGACTGTCCTTTGCATCCTTTAATTAAAACAGTTCCTCATGTTGCTTTTAAAGTGAACAGTATCGATGAAGCAATTCGTGGGAAAAAAGTAATATTAGAGCCGTATTACCCTATTGAAGGATTTCGTGTAGCCATGATCGTCAATGAGGAGACTCAATCTCCTATTGAATTGATTGAAACAACTTTAAGTGAAGAGCAAATATGGAGCGGATCCAAAAAGAATTCCTATATCTACCCGGATATAGAATAATTAGAATTAAACGCCATATTCGGAGTATAAATGCTTGACGTGAAATCTATTGCAATAGTTACTGGCGCGAGCAGTGGCATTGGGAAAGATATTGTCAAAGAGTTGGCTAAACGTAATTACTCTGTAGCCATGCTGTCTCGCTCTCTTGATAAAATGGAGGAGGTTATCGAGGAGATAGGAGCAACTCAAGGTGCTTTGTTAGCAATTCCGTGCGATTTATCAACACCAAATGAAATTATTTGTGCTGTAAAACGAGTTCAACTGGAGTTAGGGAATGTATCTATTCTGGTTAATAACGCCGGCTTTGGCGGCCCTATGCAGCAGTTTGAGAAAGTGTCTCTGGATGAATGGGATTATATTTTTTCAGTAAATGTGCGGGGAGCTTTTTTATGCGCACAACAAGTTCTACCAGAAATGAAAAAAAATCAATTTGGACGAATTATTAATATCTCATCCATTCTGGGACTGGCTGGAGCGGAAGGCTCTTCTGCCTATATTGCATCTAAGCACGCATTAATTGGTCTAAGCCGCTCGATTGCAGTGGAATATGGAAAATATGGCATTACCTGCAATGCACTTTGTCCTGGTTATATTCAAACCTCAATGCTTGAAACTAATGAGTTTAATCATGATCTAATCCAAAAAATACCAATGCAGCGTTTAGGTACAAGCGTAGAAATTGCTAAATTGGTTATTTTTTTTATAGGACAAGATAACCATTATTTGAATGGTTCTGTTATCACCGCAGACGGTGGATTATTGTCTCAAATTTAAAAAAGATCGTAAGCACATGGTTTAGGCCGGCGGCGATACCGGCCTCTAGTCTTATATAAACTATTGTTTTAACCCCCTGAAGGTCCTGGGCCGCCAGATTTCTTTCCTTCTTTATGCTCCTTCTTCGCTGAGGGTGTAAAAGATGATTGCGGCTTAGTTGAAGAGCGGAAGAATGAACAAAAGCAACTATAAAGAGAATCATCGGATAATTCTTGTGTGTCTTCTTCAACAGGAGCTTGGGGTGTTAAGGAGCAACATTGTATGCCCGAGTTGTAGGCGGCATTCAAAATATGAATATCTGAGATGTTGCTAGAGATGGCGGCATCCACACTGGAATAGCGCCCTTCATTGCCGACTAGTGCATGAGGATCGGCACAATTGGTTACGGCATTTAAAAAACCATCAACGGGAAGTAATGCATCTTCAACACCCGCTCCGCCCCATTGAATTTTTAGGCGTTGGCACTCATCTTGGATGGCCGCTAAAGTGTTTGCATACTGCGTGCGAAATCTTGGCGCTTCATAAGGAGCTTGATCGCTAAATGGTAAAGTTAAACGTCGAATGGTTCCAAGATCGCGCTCGGTCATTCCTTTCATGGCCAATAAAATGCCCTGTAATCGAGCAAGTTCTAATTTAGCTAAACCGTCATTTTGTAGCCCTGAAAACGAGTAATTGATTTCAATATCATGTAAACCCTCACTAAAGAAACCCATACCGGCTTTCAGGAATTTGAAATTAATGGGTTTGGCGCTTGATGGTAGGCTTTTACTATAGTCAGCAAGTCCTAAAAATGCCTGCCTAAACTCGTGCATAACCCCTAAGCTTACTCCATCTAAATCTAATACGCCTTTTACAGTTACATCACTGTCTAAATTTGGAGCCCATTGTACGGGTAAATAATTTATAGAAGGCTCACCCGGTTTTCTTTCCCCGTACATTTGTAAATGTAGGTCGTTTTGCCATTTCGTGTATCCTATGGGGAGCTTGGTGCTTTCAGACGATAAGGGATAAAAGAACATACCACCGGAGTTACGTAAGTCTCCTTGCCATTGGAGTCCTGCTTGGTCGACAACAATTACACTTTCCGGAGTTTCCAGAGCTTGAGCCTTTTTCGGGCCATAACCAAAAACATGAGTAGCTGTTACTTTACCCACAACAACGGAGCCCTTAACTAAGCAACGAATACGTGCAACTTGGTCGTCCGTCAATAGTCCACCATACAAACTAGTATCCATGATACCGCTAACATTGCTTCCTTCGTTGCGTGCAAGCATTTGTAAATGTCTGGCGGTAAATTTAGATGGATGGTCGGGAAATTGTTCAGTTTCCTCGGTGAATGGATTATAAAACGCATGTCCGCATAATTCAGTTTCAGCAATGATGTCACGAAAACTGCTCAAGACGCTGTCAGGATAATATAATCTCACCGGAAGATGTCTTTCCATGGAGTCCGTCACCAAAGGTTTCTCACGATTCAAGGCGGAACGGGTTAATTCCATTGTAAATTGCCCTTTTTTGGCTTTTACTGACGAGTCTTTAAATCCCGGCATGATAAATTCCTTGGTTGGGAAAAACAACTATTTGTTTTATATATTATCACATTGATGGTATAATGACAATTAGGCTTGTATGAGCTATATTTAAAATACATAACCTAAGTACTCAAGGATAATTGGACTTAACATCAGGTAAAATGAGGGCTGGTCATGGCACATCCAAATCAAGAGCATAATCTTTTAGTCTTAAAATCTCAAAGTCTTGACGAGTCTGCTTTTTTATTGGTAGCTGCAAACTTACTAGAAAAAAAACTAGGCAGTAAACACGGTTTTATTGATTTTCTAGCAAAATTAAAAACACAGTATTTTCATCAAGATTACCAAGGTGCTCTCGAGAGTCTTCGTCAATACGCTAAGAAACATGAAGATGTTTTAGGTGCTGTGTTTGTGCAAGCGTTGGTTGATAAATCTATGCAATTAACAAGTAACCCTAACGAAAACACCACGAGAAGATTTTTTGAAACAATATATGCACAAAATCTGGATAAACAGGCTCAAGAAATATCTGATTTTTCAGTTTTTCATGATTTGAATGGAGTGTACAACAGGGTCAAGCCTGAGTTTGTTGAAGACGTACAGACTAAAATTGAAAATTATGAACAAGCACGAAAATTGATGTTAGCTTTTGAAATTATGAATGACAGTATTGAGTTGGGTTTAAAGGATCAATCTTCTTTATATAAGAAAAAAGACCGAAATAGAGCTGAGTTAGGCGATGTTCTAATTTCAAGTCCAGGCATTATGAGATCAACCGCGCCAAATTATGCGGATAAGTTAGTTGAAGCTCATAAAATGCCTAAAATAGAAATGGATCCTAACAAAAAAACAGGCTACTCCCACAGCAACCCACAAACCCCATTTGTGGCTTCAGTCTCGGGTACAACGTTTACCCTGATGGTTGTGTTAACCGAATACGTAAAAGAACACAAAGACGACACTAATTTACAAGCTAACATAAATCAAATAATTAATTTTTGGAATGCAACCTACATTAAAGAAGGCTATCACAGTATTAGGGAACTGGTAGATGTGTTTAACGAGCCCCATATTAAGAAGGTCTTTACCGATGCAAACGTTACTTTAGATTTTTGTCAGAGAGACGCCTTTGATGCTGCGTTTGCCGAGGCTCAATCTTATGCTGTGCAACTGGCCAATCGTTCTGTAATGCACGAAGAACTTATTGGGACTGTACAAAGACGGCAAGAAATAGCGCAACGGAAAGCAAACATTGTGAAAAACATGGATCTTATTATGGACCGAATAACCCAAGGCGTTGAAAACCCTGGTCCTCATCAAGCAACCTTTGCCGAGTTAAAACAAACCATTCAATCATGGGCGGAAGGGAAAAAAGATAACACTACTTTTAAGAACGAGGCCCATCAAATATTCGAGGGATTACGGAGTGTAGATGCTTTAAACAATACTTCTGCCAATGCATTTAAGCAATGGGTTAATGAGCTTATTGCATATGTGACGTTTGATATTATTAAAACTGTATTCACAGTTCCGTTACCGGCCATGCCCAAAGTAGCAACTATAGAAAGTGATATTGTGCAAATTCCCGATAGCATCAAAGCTCCGCAGAAAGCAATGGCGCAGGGTCTTAAAGACATAAAAGGGGAGCAGGATGAACCTAAAAAAGATGAATATATCCCACCGTTGCTAAAATAGTAGAAAATGTTGATGAGCTTTCGTTTGCATCAAGGCAACGTGACATGTACGCGTAGCCTTGATGCAGTGAAACGTAATCAAGGTTTCCTACCACTTAACCCTGTTCTTCAATAAAGCGATTAATCTCAGGGATAATGATCTTGCGAAATTTGCTACCGTTAAATAAACCATAATGCCCTACACCCTCAGCTAAGAAATATTTCTTTTTTTCATCACCTAAGTTTTTGCATAGAGGAATTATAGATTTGGTTTGTCCAAGCCCGGTAATATCGTCTTTTTCTCCTTCTATGACTAGAAGCGAAGTAGATTTGATGTCTTGCAGTCGTATTTCCCTTCCTTTGGATTTATAACGTCCTTTGACCAACAGTTGCTCTTGAAACACAGTATGTATCGTTTGCATGTAAAATTCAGCGGTTAAATCCATTGTTGAAAAATATTCAAGATAAAATTCTATGGTTTTAAACGCCGCCTTTTTTTGATTTTTCCCATAATTTTCAACTGCTTTACGCAATGATTCTATATGGCGTTGCATGTTCATGCTCATAAATCCAGATAATTGCATGAACCCTGGATAGACCAAGCGCATGGTTCCTTTGAAACGACTTGGAACAATGGAAATTACATTTTGTTGAAACCAATCATCATCTCGGGAAATGGCCAAATCATTTACAGCCGTTGGCGATTGAGAGGTATCAATAGGGCCGCCAATCATAATCGCACTTTTGGGAAGGTTAGGGGCTTTTTCCGTGGACATTAAAGCTAATGCAGCTAAAACCGGAACGGTAGGCTGGCAAACGGCCATAACATGCGAGTCAGGTCCAATAATTGCAAAGTATGACATTACATAATCAATGTATTCATTTAAATCGAAAGCACCCTCTTTAAGGGGTACATCACGCGCATTTTTCCAATCCGTAATGTAGACATCATATTGGGGTAGCAGCGCTCGAACTGTGTCTCTTAATAAGGTGGCATAATGTCCGGACATGGGTGCGACCAGTAACATTTTAGGTTGTACTTCATTAAATCCGCGCTTTCGAAAATGCAGAAGATTACAAAAACTTTTTTCATCTACTATGTCTTCACGAATGTCATAATATTCGTCATCAATTTTAATGTCGGTGATGTTAAATTGCGGTTTTTCATAAATGTTTGAGACCATGTGGAAAATATAAAAATACCCCATCATTTCACGCCAATACTGAATCCTTGGCTGCATGCAAAATTTTATTACATCGTTTTGCCACTCCGAGAGGTAAGGAATTTTAACTGGTAAATCAAGCGTGTCCGCCATCCGTCGAAACCTTTTCGACATGAGGAGACAATGCTCAGAATAAGGTTGTATAGCCTGCATCGTAAAATCATACAAGTTATACAGGGACCGGTTATCTAATGGGTTGAGTAACATAACAATTCCTTATTCAAGTAGATGGTGAATGCATCACCAATTGCCTTCCCCTAGTATATGGGAAGGCGTTTCTTTGGAAAAGATAAATACAACCCCCGCCAGAAGGCATAATGACATTAAGGTGAAAAATACACTCGACATTCCACTATAATTTATCTCCATGAGAATACTAACTATTCCCGCCAATCCATTTTGCACAACGCTTAGCAAGCAACTAGCAACTCCTGCGGCTTCGGTAAATGGTAACAAAGCTAAAGCTGCCGTGTTGGCATAAACAAAACTCGCCCCTAACATAAAAATACTAAAGCATAGAATAAGCATCCATTGTAATGACGACCCTACTAGGCAAAATATAAGCAGAGTACTTGTTGCTAAAACTGTTAATAGTAGACCAATTTGCACGATATTAGGAAAGCTAATCCTCTTAGATAATTTTACGGCTATATAACTCCCTAAGGCATAAGAACAGCTTAAAAGAAGAAGTGCTTGTTTAAATCCAAAACTTAACGAGCATTTATTTAATATTAAGATTTCGGCAGAATAAATTAGCCCCCCACAGAAGGTGTTGGCGAGAAAGGTTGGTTTTCGTAAAATTAGAACATAGTTTATTAACGAGGGTTTCGAGCTTTTAGCCAGAGTCTCTTCGAAACATACTAACCATAAATATCCAATGGTGAAGGATAAAATTGCTAGAAATAAAAAACTTGCCCGCCAGGAAAATAGGTCTAATAAACAGAGTCCAAGAAGAGGAGATAGAACAGGCGTAATCGCTAGGATTGCATTGAGTACTGCATTGTTTTTAATAAACTCATGGCTCTGATATAAATCACGCAAAATAGCTCGGCTTAGGATGCTTGCCGAACCAATGCTAAAACCTTGCATAAATCTCACCCAGCAAAGCCCAGTAATGCTATTTTCCCAAACAGCATCAAAAGAACTTGTCATGAAACATAATAAACATATCAATGCTGTCTTTTTGCGGCCAAAATAGTCGGTTGCTGGCCCGACGAGCAATTGAGAAATTGCAGCTCCTAAGATAAAATTTATAATTACGTATTGAGTTTGCGCAATGGATGCTCCTAAATCTAAGGAAATGGCAGACAAGCATGGAAGTACGATGGTTGAGCTGCACTGTGAAACGGCAATAAACATGGTAAGCAGCGGAATATATGGGTTCACGATAACTGTTCTTTAGCTAATTTTGAAAGCGGTAAGAAACTTAATGCCAACAAAGAAACAAACGTGATAGCCATTAAATAATAAGCCGGTGATATTGAATTATGAGTTTGTTGGGTGAGCCAAGTGGCAATTAAGGGCGTTGTGCCTCCAAAAAGTGCTGCACCAAAATTTAAGCTAACCGCAAATCCGCTATAACGTACATTTAATGGTAATGATTCCGCAGCAATTAAGGACAAAGGACCCGAGAACATACCTAATAAAGCAGCTAATAAAATTTGTCCAAGAAATTGATGCTCTACTGTTCCTGTAAGAATTAATTTGAAGATCGGAAGCGTCACAATCATCATTAGGATACAGGCAGATTTCATAATACGTTCACCACAAAATAAATCGGATAAATAGGCAAACAACGGGATGAATAGTGCATAAATTAACGTTATTAAGCAGTTAAGATAAAACGAGGTAGTGTAATTAAGCTGATGATGAGTAACCGTAAAGGACGTCAGATAAACAAAATTGAGGTAAAAGGCTACGTTTCCCAACATGTACATGCACATGATCAGTACCATCGTTTTATAATGGTGCTTAAAAGCAGTTAGAATTGGCAGTTTCACCAAATTTTCTGCAACTTTTTCACGAGAAAACGATGGTGATTCTATTAAATTATTCCGTAATTTATATCCCAAAATAGAAAGGGGTAATCCCAATAAAAAGGGGATGCGCCATCCCCATGAAATTAACTGTTCTTCATTGAGAATCTGAACCGTTAGTGTGCACACTACACTTCCAAGCAGAATACCCACGGCAGAGGCAAACAAGCCAAAGCTACAAAGTGTCGCCTTTGGAAGCGATGTGTCGGATTCGTACAAAAGAATGGTACTGCCAGCATACTCCCCGCTTGCAGCAAAGCCTTGTAACAATCGCAACAATAATAATACCCATAACCATATTGATCCCGAGTGTGTTGGCAGTAATCCTACGCCAATGGTTGAGATTGCCATGAGCAATAAAGTTATCATTAGCGTGGCCTTCCGCCCCCAAATATCCCCTAAGTGTCCAAAAAAAAGGGCGCCGATAGGCCGCATCAAAAAGCCAGATGCGAAATAAACAAAAGGAAGATAAATACTAAAGATGCCACTGCTGGAAACAAAAAAGACTTTGGAGAGTATGGTAATTAAGCTGGCGAATAGTGAAAAATCGTACCATTCGAGAATGGTACCGGAAATACAATAAAAAATATGTTTATTGAACATAATACTATCTCAACATAATGTTATTTGAAGGCCGAGCCAGTGCAGGATTGGACCGAGTTCATGCTCCTGTAGCGCAAATTTTCCGCCGCATTTTCTGTTTTAAAATTTATGGGAGCAACATGATCCCAACAGGAAGATGTATCCTCGCCGCTAACCAGCCAAGCATATGCTGGTCTTATGGGCGGCACAACCTGCGGAGATAGATAACGAATTACCAAACCCACACGATGTTGTGAGGATAAGTTGGGACCTGAGGCATGATGTAACAAGGGATGATGTATGGAAAACTCTCCAGCTTTAAGTTCAATAGGCAACGAACTTTTTTCGTCAATGTTATGTTCTAGGTTTTGGCAGCGGGTTAACATATTAAATTTTTCGGAGTGTTCACTATGTGCAAGTAAATGGGTGTGACTTCCGGGAATAACCCGCATACAGCCATTACCGAGATGGGTATCAAATAGTGATAACCAAACAGTGACGATAGGAATTTTACTGAAATCATGCTGATATTGATGTTTCCAGTAAAATAGATCTTGATGCCATGAAAAGTAATGTGGTGTATTAGGTGCTTTGGCATTAAATTCGCTTACCCATACTAGAATGTTAGGACCAATTAAAAAGCTAACTTTTTCTAAAATGGCAGAATGGCTTACGAGTTTAGATATCCACGGATGTATTAGATGTCCGAATATTCGTTGTTCAAGCTCTAAAACCAATTTACCTGGGGCGCACAGTTGTAAATAATTTTGCTGTGCTTCTGCTACCTCTTCTGTAGAAAGCGCCGGTAAAGGGAAAATAACACCGTCTTGTTCATATTTATATTTTAAGTCATGCGAATTCATCGTGACCTTTCGGCAGGGCTGCGATAGAAAATATTTTTAAATTTTTTTCATTTAGGGGTTGACAGGCT
>CAMAYX010000029.1 GCA_945862405.1 Legionella genomosp. 1 | reverse complement strand
AAGCTAAAGAAATGCGAATTGATTTAGAGGGTAATCCGGTAGCTCTAGTTACCGATGAAGAAGCGGAAAGAGCTTCACAAAAGATAAAAAAACGGGTAGAAAAATGTGCTAAGAGTGCTAGAAAAGCACCTCCTCATCCGCAGCCCCACAAGCCCATTTACCCACACAGCAGCTATCTCTCTACTGAGCGACCCGAACCAGGGCTTAATACCGTGGCCAAACCTGCAATCATTGTCAAAACCAAAACGACTCGCCAGTACGATCCAGAGGCCGTTGCACGTCTAAAAGAAAAGTTAGGTTTATCAAAAATTACGGATAAAGAAGCTTAAATTTTTGGTGCCTTTAATCTCATGCAAGTTGAAATTCTTCTATAGTGTCCATTTAAATTGCAATGTATAAACAGTTGTGGAATGATTGGCAAATATTTTTCCAAGTTGTTTGAGGTTGTAATGAGTAAACAAGATGTAGCTTTAATGTTGGAGCGTATTGGTTAAACACATCAGGAGCTGAAACGCGCCCATGCTCTTTCTAGCATTCAGTAAATTAATCGCCGCAGAAAAGGCGTATGCTGCTGCACTCAATGCGCGAGTGAACGCTATTGATGAAGTATCGCTTAATGCGGACACTGAACTCGATAGTATTGCAGCGGAGTTGAGCTGGCTAGAGCACACAAGAGAACAGTTTTTACCCATTGTAGAACAATACGAACGCTATTCGCCTATTATTCGTCAACATATAATCGCCGCTAAAGCTAGCATTTTGCCTCGAGCAAAAAGCCAATTCGAGGCCGCTCTTGACGCATTTAAAATAAAGTTGGATGAATTAGAAATCCGTGCGAAAAAAGAGGGCATGATAGATGGTGAGGAGCCGTTAGACATCAAGAACTTCCCTAAGGACAGTGATATTGCTGGTTATTTAGCTGCAAAAGCAGTGTATGACACTATGGAAGCGACGGGTGGCAATTTCTTTGCAACACCACAAAAAATGACCTTAAAAGACTTTAACGATGAATGCAGAACTGCCATACGTGAAGCAAGACCAGTATTATCCTTGCATCGAGGGTGGGGTGAAATTCTAGGTAAATTGGGGTTTATGCTTACCGTGTGCTTGAGCGGTGGTACCGCATTAATTGCTAGTAAAGTAATGACGGGCAATTGGACATTCTTCAACCATAAAACTGATGCGGAAGATTGTTTGGATGATCTGCGTTCCAGCTTTATGGCACTAACCGCTTAATCCACGATCGATATCCTAAGAGAACCGCGCTTCTCTTAGGATATTTTTACAATCTCCACACAATTCGTGCCGCCCTCCGCACCAATCATACTGCCGCGAGTAACTAATACATAAGTATCTTTTTCTACTAATTTTTTCTGTAAAAAATAATTAATAAGCTGTTGATTAATTTCATTATTTTTTACACCGCGATAATCCAAATAAAAGGGAAATACATTGTTTACTATGCTTAATTTTCTAACGGTGTGTTGATTATCACTGATCGCATAAATAGGTACGGTGCTGCGCAGACGCGACATCCATATGGCCGAGGCTCCTGATTCCGTCAATGAAATAATAGCTTTGATTGGAAAATGATTGGCCAAATGCATGGCCGCCATAGAAATGGCTTGATTAGGACGTTGATAATGGCAAGCATCATGATCCATTTTGTAAGAAAAGGCGGCATGTTTTTCCGCGCTCAAACAAATTTTATCAACCATTGCAATAACCTTAACTGGAAACAATCCGCTGGCGGTTTCTGCAGAGAGCATCACGGCGTCGGTTCCATCTAAAATCGCATTTGCCACATCGGATACTTCCGCACGGGTCGGTTGTGGATGGGTGATCATCGATTCCATCATCTGCGTTGCGGTAATCACCACTTTATCGTGGAATCGTGTTTGTTCAATGATGTGCTTTTGTAAAGCAGGTACTTCAGCGGCACCAACCTCTACCCCTAAATCGCCGCGTGCCACCATGACAGCATCGGTGGCGAGGATAATTTCGGTGAGTTGCTCCAGGGCTTCGGTGCGTTCAATTTTGGAAATAATAGCAATGTCAGCGGCCCCTAGCGATTTTAAAATTGCACGGGCAGCTTGAATGTCAGTCGCGTCTTTTACAAAGGATAGGCTAATGTAATCAACGCCGTACTTTACGGCGGTGGCCATGTCTTGCTTATCTTTTTCTGTTAATGTTCGTGCGGCCAATCCGCCGCCTTTACGGTTAATCCCTTTGTTATTACTTAAGTTTCCGCCTTCTATCACCGTACATTGAATCAATGGTGGCTTTACTTCGTTTACTACTAACTCAATTAGACCATCATCTAATAAAAGGTGATCTCCCGCAGCTAATTCATAACAGAGGTTGGGATAAGCAACCGATACCCAAGTTTGATCGCCCAATGATTCATCTGCCTGGCAATCTAAGGTAAAGGTTTGACCGTTGGTTAAAGTAATGGTTCCTTTTTCAAATCGGCCTATACGGATTTTAGGCCCTTGCAAATCGGCCATGATGCTGAGAGGGTGGTTTAACTCTTCTGCAAACTGGCGGGCAAGTTGTATGGTTTGGGCAATGCTGTTGGAAGCATGGGAGAAATTAACGCGTAAAACATTAACGCCTGCAACCAGCATCGACCGTAAGGTTTCTGGCTCGTTGCAAGCGGGGCCTAAGGTGGCAACAATTTTAGTGCGGCGCAGCATTGGCTCGTTCCTCAAGGATGGCCACTGCGGGCAGTTTTCTGCCCTCTAAATATTCTAAAAATGCACCGCCCCCAGTTGAAATATAGGAAATTTCAGAGGTTAAGTCGTATTGATCAATAGCCGCTAAGGTATCGCCGCCGCCAGCAATGCTGAAAGCGTCGCTATCAGCAATCGCAATCGCCAGTGCACGGGTTCCATAGGCAAACTGGGGAAATTCAAACACGCCGACTGGCCCATTCCAAATGATGGTTTTAGCTTCTTCAAGAAAATCAATATATCGAGCGATGGTATCAGGGCCTATGTCCATAATCATGTCGTCGCTGGCAATTTTATCCAGTGACTTATTAAAGGCAGGACATATCTCGGTGAACGATTTACCGACTACTGCATCAGAAGGCAAAGGGATCTGACAGCCTTTTTCTTTGGCAAGATTCAGAATATTACGCGCTTCGTCTAATAAGGCTTCTTCAACCAAAGAAACGCCTACTTCTTCCCCTTGCGCCTTTAAGAATGTATTGGCAATCCCACCGCCTGGGATTAACACATCCACAATGCCGACTAATTGCTTAAGCAGCGAAAGCTTGGACGACACTTTTGCGCCGCCAACGATGGCAACAATGGGCTTTTCCGGTTCTTTTAAAACATGTTCTAAAGCATCGAGCTCACGAACTAGCAGCGGACCTGCAACCGCTATAGGAGCAAATTTTGCCACACCATACGTGGAAGCGTGCGCACGGTGTGCAGTTCCAAAAGCATCCATCACAAAAACATCGCACAAGGCTGCGAGCTGCTTGGATAAGTGCTCATCGCTGGATTTTTCGCCTGGGTTAAAGCGTACATTTTCACAAACGACCAATTCGCCCAGTTTAGATTCAACGCCATTTAGGTAATCTTTAACAAAATGAACGGGGAATTCCAAATGCTCGTTAAGGTACTTAGCAATTGGTTCTAAAGAAAAGCGCGGATCCGGATTGCCTTCTTCTGGTCGACCGAGGTGAGAAAGCACAATAACTGCAGCCCCAGCTTCTAAGGCAGTCTTGATTGTGGGTAATGCAGCTTGCAAACGTTGGTCACTGGTAATGATCCCATCTTTAATGGGAACATTTAAATCTTCACGAATCAGCACGCGTTTACCACGAAGGTCGACGTCGTTCATTTTGATAAGGTTCATGGCAGCTCCTTAGAGATTCATCATGTGGTAAGCCGTATCTAACATTCGGTTGGAGAAGCCCCATTCATTATCATACCAAGCTACAATTTTTACCAGGTTCCCTAATACTTTAGTTTGAGTAGTGTCAAACACAGCTGAAGCAGGGTAATGATTAAAGTCGCAAGATACAAGAGGTTCTTCGTTAATGTGCAGGATGTTATTTTTAGCTTTACGCATGATGCTGTTAACTTCCTCCACCGTAGTTGAACGCTTAGGCGTAAAGGTTAAGTCAATAACTGAAACATTCAGCGTTGGCACGCGCATGGCGAAACCATCCAAACGTCCTGCTAATTCGGGTAGAACTAAGCCTACTGCTGAAGCGGCACCCGTTTTAGTGGGAATGATGGATTGGGTTGCAGAACGCGCACGATGAAGATCTTTGTGACTGCCATCCAATAACATTTGATCTTTGGTATATGCATGTACGGTGTTTAATAACCCGTACTCGATTCCAATAGCTTCATGCAAAGGCTGTACAACAGGTGCTAAACAATTTGTGGTGCATGAGGCATTGGATACGATGCAATCAGAAGCGCGCAAGGTTTGGTGATTTACCCCATAAACGATGGTAGCGTCCGAATTTTTTCCAGGCGCTGAAATTAAGACCTTTTTAGCGCCGGCGGTAATATGCTGCTCTGCCGCTTCCTTAGAAGTAAAGTACCCTGTGCACTCCAGTACTAAATCAACGTTTAACGCTTTCCAAGGTAAGGCTTTTGGATCGCGCTCAGCGATCACATGTACAGGGTGCCCGTCAACGATCAGCTTTTCACCATCCACTTGCACGTCACTTGCAAAACGGCCATGCGTTGAATCAAAGCGTGTTAAATGAGCGGTAATATCAATTCCTGATAAATCGTTAATGGCTACTATATTGAATTCATTTTGCCGCTTGTATTCAAAGACTGACCTTAAGATGCATCGGCCAATACGGCCATAGCCATTAATTGCTACGCGAATTGTCATTTTGTACTTCTCCAAATTTCAACATGTGCTCAGCCGGCCGCAAATATTAAATGGCTTACCGAGCTTTCTTTTATTGCTATAAAGTCCTTAGTGCTTCGAGGGTATGCTCAACAGTGACACCGCATTCTTTATAGACATCACGTGCAGGGGCAGACGCTCCAAAGCGATCGATTCCTATAACAGCTCCATCTAAGCCTACAAAACGGTACCAGTAGCCAGTTGCAGCAGCTTCAATGGCGATGCGTTTACGAACGGACTTTGGGAGAACCGTTTCTTGATACGCAGCGCTTTGCGCTAAAAATTGCTCTGCACATGGCATGGAAACCACACGGACGTGTATATTTTCCTTTTCAGCTTGCTCTGCAGCTTTTAGAGCTATTTCGACCTCGGATCCAGTGGCGATTAAAATGGCTTCTGGAGTCGATTTACAATCTTTTAAAATATATCCGCCTTTTTTGACATGTTCAGCTGCGTCTGCCGAATGCTCTAAAGCAGGTAAATTTTGCCGTGACAAAAGTAAGCACGCAGGCCCTTGATGATGTTCAATGGCTTGTTGCCAAGCAACGGCAGTTTCCACCAAATCAGCAGGACGCCAAACGTGCATTCCCGGCGTCATACGCAACATAGCTGCATGCTCAATGGGTTGGTGCGTTGGCCCGTCTTCGCCTAGGCCAATGGAGTCATGCGTATAAACGTAAATAACCCGTTGTTTCATGATGGCACTTAAACGAACGGCATTTCGGGCATAATCTGAAAATACTAAAAATGTTCCGCCGTACGGAATAAATCCACCGTGCAGGGAGATACCGTTCATGATGGCTGACATACCGAATTCACGAACACCATAATATAAATAGTTACCGCTGAAATCTTGCGCGGTAACTGCTTTACTTCCTGACCAATTGGTATTATTCGAACCGGTTAAATCGGCCGAACCACCCAATAATTCAGGAAGCATGGCCGCAAATTTTTGCAAACATTGTTGCGAAGCTTTGCGCGTTGCCACTTCTTTTTTATTGCTAATGCATTGCTGAATAAATTCAGCGGATTCTGTAGGCCAGTTATCAGGTAAATCACCGTTAATGCGCCGTAAAAACTCATGATACTCAGCGGGGCTGCGTTGTTGAAACTCTACACAAACATCCAGCCATTCTTGCTCTTCACGTTGACCTTGCTCAGCATGGTCCCACTTTGCATATAATGCATCGGGAATAAAAAAGGCAGGATGAGGCCACTCTAATTTCTCGCGCACACTTTGCACGTCTTGCGCGCCAAGAGGTGAGCCATGTACTTTTTCACTGCCAGCAGCAGCAGAACCATAACCGATGATGGTTTTACACATGATTAGGCTGGGTTTATTAGTTTCGGCTCTCGCTGTTTCAATCGCACGCTCAATGGCTTGCGAATCATGGCCGTCAACATCTTCAATTACTTGCCAGTGGTAGGCTTTAAAGCGTTCTGCGGTATCGTCAGTAAACCAACCGTCTACGTTGCCGTCGATCGAAATGCCGTTATCGTCGTAAAATACGATTAATTTACCCAGACCCAAAGTTCCCGCAAGCGAACATGCTTCATGGGAAATACCTTCCATAAGACAGCCGTCACCAGCAAAAACATAAGTATAATGATGAACTAGCTTCACATTTGCATCATTAAACTGTGCCGCTAGCATTTTTTCAGCCAGTGCCATTCCCACGCCATTCGCAATGCCCTGGCCCAAAGGTCCAGTGGTCGTTTCTACTCCAGGGGTATCGGTAAACTCCGGATGCCCAGGAGTTTTAGAGTGCAATTGGCGAAAATTCTTTATTTCATTGAGGCTGAGGTTATAACCGCTTAAATGCAATAGCGAATAGAGGAGCATGGAGCCATGGCCATTAGATAGTATAAAGCGGTCACGGTTAAACCATCGTGGATTCTTAGGATTATGTCTTAAGAATTTTTGCCACAACACCGTAGCAATATCCGCCATACCCATTGGCATGCCTGGATGTCCAGATTGTGCTTGTTCCACCGCATCGATACTTAAGAAGCGGATTGCATTGGCTAGCTCTCGCATAGAACTCATGGATTATCTTGGGCTATAAACAGGGGGTCTATTGTCGCGCACTTGCTTTCATTCGGCAAGTTAGTGGGCAACAGTTCATGTCTATTTGGTGAGGTAATAAGTCACCTTGCACAAAATAGTAGGTTAATTGGGAAAAATTTTACTTTTTGTCTATTTTCTGCGATGATGAACGATTTCGTTGTTTGGTCGCATTTTATGGCTACGGCAGCAATTGTACAACGCTTGCAAAAATTAGGTATCACGCTTCCTGAAATGTACGACGACGAAAACGGCGGACAGTGGAAGTTTACGACTGAAATCCAAAAAAAGGATACTGCATTCTTTAAAAAGATGATGCAGATGCACATGACGTTGACGCTGGAATACAGCATTCATTGCGCCAGACTTTCCCAAGATTTTAAAGCTAAAGCTAAAGAAAAAGAAGCTCCGTTTGAACTCTTGCAAGATATTGAAGCTGCATTAGCAATGGCGGACTTACTAGAACATCTTTTCGAACATTATCTTGATGTTCCACGTGAAGTCGAACGCTTACGACGCGATCAGGCTGCTTACCATAAATTGTTAGGAACGCTAGGATTAGAGCCTGTTGTACAAGCTCTAGAGCCTACTGAACCCACAGCCTCTACAACAAAAAAACGTACTCCATCCACTAAAGATGTACGTGATTTTGCCGTTGTCGCCAACTGGCCCCGATTTTTCTTTATACGCAGCCGGCGTTTACTGCTTTCCATTGCCCCATTTTTTGATGAAAACGGTCCATATTGCCGCTTCATTGGACAGGTTGATCCTTACGTTGGCCCCACACTTAGCTACGTTGCCTGGATGTTTTTTATACCGCGCTTATCCGTAAACTTAATGCTCTTAGCCAAACATACGATTCCGGGTTCATGGATGGGGGCGGTTGAGAAGGATTTGGATTGGAAAACTCGTTTAAAAGTTAATTTTGAGCGTCGTTGGTTTGAAGTGGCCAATGATGTGGTTTGGTTTACCGGCGGGTTAATCAATTGCTTCATTTTGATAGGAGCATTAGCGCCTTATAACGTCTATTTTTCGGTAGCTTTGCAGGCCTATGACGTGTTTTTAGCGACAGTACGAACCTATATTGAATTAGGCCGTCTGAATCGACTTAAAAATGATTACCTAGAAATGATCAAATCCCCAAACATTAACCTGAATGATGCGTATGATATTCAACGGCATTTACAATTTTTAGACCAGCGCATCGAATATGAACAAAAGCGCATGAACATCGGTATTTACAATAATACGATATTATTATTGGCGATGGCGGTGGCGGTACCATATTTAGTGTTTAACCCCCTCATGCCGGTATTTGCTGCCATTGTGATTTTGACCAACACTGTGGGTGCTTACAACACTTCTAAACTTCTAGAAAAGAATAAACCTTCCGATAAAGTAGGTCATTTAGAATTTTCCCCGCCGGAAGATCCTTCCCATTCTCCTGAATTACAAAAATCTAGTGCTACGATTGAGCTGACCAGACCCGTGAGCGTTACCACCAATAAAGTAGGTCATTTAGAATTTTCCCCGCCGGAAGATCCTTCCCATTCCCCTGAATTACAAAAATCTAGTGCTACGATTGAGCTGACCAGACCCGTCAGCGTTACCACCAATACGGTGTTTACCCGCCCACGTCGACCGCTGGCCATGAGCGATATCAGTCTTTCTAAAAGCGATGGGAATCTGCAGAAATACGACATAGTGTCCCCGCCTAAAATAATCAAAGGATGAATCCAGAGATTACCGTACGGGCTTACGCAAATGGCCAAGGTCGAAAATTTAAAACAGCGTAGCCTCGATGCAGGCGCAACCGTAATCCGGGGTTCAATTAACCTGTTAATACAATGTACATCGAGATCGTGCTATCTGATCCCGGATTACGGCCCTTTGGGCCTGCATCCATGCTACGATTGAATTTAACGAAGAGATTGGGCTATTTCGTAAGTCCTGCTTCAGTGCTATGCTAAAAGTTTTTCTGCAGGTGAAACATTATGTCCGGTTTTTCTTTTCCGCAATTTACCAATATTGATGTTAAATCGTTCGGCCAAGGTCTTGAAATTATGCTGCAAGACCACTTGGTCAGAATCGAAAAGCTCTTAGAGTCCAATACCGTATATACCTGGGACAACTTAATGCGTCCCTTAGAAGATATGGACGATGAGTTGGAGCGTTTCTGGTCGCCCTTATCGCATTTACATGCGGTGGTGAACTCGCCGGCCTTGCGTGAATGCTACCAAGATTGCCTACCCAAACTATCCGCCTACGACTCGGCGATTGGTCACAATAAAAAATTGTTCAGTGCCGTTAGCTCGTTAGATCTAAATGCATTGGACCAGGCACAGCGCAAAATTGTGGAAGATGCCTTACTGGATTTCAAATTGGCTGGGGTGGATTTGCCAGAACAGAAAAAGCATCGTTACGAAGAAATTCAAACGCAACTCTCCGACTTGTCCAATAAATTTGAAATCAATGTGTTGGATTCAGGTCAGTCGTATGA
The DNA here is from genome assembly GCA_945862405.1 of Legionella genomosp. 1. GTDB lineage: Bacteria > Pseudomonadota > Gammaproteobacteria > Legionellales > Legionellaceae > Legionella_A. Next base: position 8,464 of record CAMAYX010000029.1, on the reverse strand, counting down.
GTTGCACATAAGCGATGAAAATCGCGTAAAAGGTTTGCCAGAACATGCGTTAGGTAATGCGGCAGAACTGGCGAAAGAGAAAAATTTAAGCGGCTGGATTTTGAATTTAGAAATCCCTTGCTACATTGCGGTAGCAACGTATGCCGAAGATCGCTCTTTACGCGAAGAAATTTATAAAGCCTACGTAACCCGGGCTTCCGATCAAGGACCATCTGCTGGGAAATTTGATAACTCACCCATCATGAATGAGATTCTCTCCCTGCGTCATGAAAAAGCCAAATTGCTGGGATTCAACAATTATGCCGAACTTTCTTTAGCCACCAAAATGGCGGATAACTCTGCTGAAGTAATTGATTTCTTAAGCGATTTAAATCAAAAATCACACGCGCAAGCGCAGCAAGAATTTCGCGATTTACAAAAATTTGCAGCGGATGAGTTTGCGCTGAACAAGGTTGAACCATGGGACATTGCTTATTTATCGGAAAAGAAAAAGCAAAAAACCTACACGCTTTCGCAAGAAGAATTGCGCGCCTATCTCCCCCTGCCCAAAGTTATGAAAGGGATGCTCTCCATCCTGGAAAATTTATACGGCATGCACCTACAAGAAATTTCCGGGGTCGACACTTGGCATCCTGATGTGATCTGCTACCAAATTACCGACAGTGAGCAGCAAACCCGAGGCTACATTTATGCCGATTTATTTGCCCGCCAGAACAAACGCGGCGGCGCGTGGATGGATTCCTGCCAAACTCGACGTAAATTAAAAGATGGTTCAGTGCAACTTCCAGTTGCAACTCTGACGTGTAACTTTGCTAAACCTGCGGCAAATAAATTACCCACACTTTCGCATGATGAAGTACTAACGTTGTTTCACGAGTTTGGCCACTGCCTACACCATGTGCTCACCAAAGTTGACTACATAAGCGCTTCCGGAATTCATGGAGTAGAGTGGGATGCCGTGGAATTACCCAGCCAGTTTTTTGAAAACTGGTGTTGGGAAGATGAGCCTCTACAGTTGCTCACCGAACACGTAGACGACGGCTCTTCGCTGCCCCCTGAATTGCTAAACCGTTTATTGGCAGCAAAAAATTTCCATTCTGCCATGGCCATGCAGCGACAGTTGGAATTTGCATTATTTGATTTTCGCATCCATAAAGAATTTACAGAAAAGAGTCCAGAATTTATCACTACGGTCTTGAATGATGTGCGCAGCGAAACCACCGTGGTGCCAATTGCTGCCTACAACCGTTTCCAACACAGCTTCACCCACATCTTTGGCGGCGGCTATGCGGCAGGGTATTACAGTTATAAATGGGCAGAAGTACTTTCCAGTGATGCATTTGCACGCTTTGAAGAAGAAGGTATTTTCAACAAAAAAACTGGAAGAGATTTTCTGCATTCAATTTTAGAAGTGGGCGGTGCGAAGAATGCAGCGGATGCATTTGCAAGCTTCCGCGGACGCGAGCCGCAAGTGGATGCGTTATTGCGACATAACGGAATTGCCTAATACAAGGAGAGGATGATGGAGAAAAATCCAGAGGTTTTATACAACATACCATTGGTGAACATAGATGGTACTCCCACATCCTTAAACCCTTACAAAGGCAAGGTACTTTTAATCGTAAATGTGGCCAGCCGCTGCGGGTTCACCCCGCAGTACACTGAGCTGGAAAAATTGTATCAGGATTACAAAGATCAGGGTTTCGAAGTCCTGGCATTCCCGTGCGATCAATTCTTACATCAAGAACCCGGCAGCAACCAAGAAATTAAGCAATTCGCCGAAAGTTGTTTTCGCGTAACCTTTCCTTTATTTGCGAAATTAGATGTTAAAGGCAACAACCAATCACGGCTTTACGCGTATTTAAAAGAGAACATAGAAAAGCGACCTTTCAAATTCATCCCCTGGAATTTCACCAAAATTTTAGTAAGTCCTCAGGGCAGGGTTATCTGTAGATTTTTACCAACGACTTCATTTAAAAAAATTCGCCAAGACATAGAACATCTATTACCAAAATGAAAATCCTCGTGATTGAACGACAATCACGAGGGACGTAACAGTATGGACTATTGCGGTTATTAGTTAACTCCATTGAGTCGGGATAATTGATTTTCTTGCGCAGCATCCGCAGGCAGGTTTAGATCGATTGGGTTAACATCCCAGGTAATACCTCCGTCAGTAGAAACATAACTTAACGGAGCAATACCAACATCACCAGCTTTTCTATAGTAACCTACTGAATTACAAATATTTTTTGATGAGTCGCATAGTATGCTAAACAAACCGCTATTGCTAAGGAAACCAGTTGCAGAATCCGCAGGGAGTGGGAGTGGGGATGTGCTTACTGACCATGAGCTCCCGGCATTATCGGAAGTGTAGCTTAAAGTAGATACGGTGCCACTTTTATTGGTGTAGTAGCCAACTGCGCTGCAATTCAAGCCAGTTTTACTACAATAAATACCGTTCAGATAGGTTTTTTGACGGAATGTTTGGCCGATGACATCAGAAGGTAGGGGGAGTGTTGAACTCAATTGCCAAGAAACACCACCATTGCTTGAAATATAGCTCAAGGGAGAAACGCCTGTTTTATTATTATAGTAATACCCCACCGCACTACAAATATCGGTGCTGTTACAAACAATAGAACGTAGCTCACTCATCTGATTATTATTGGGGACATCAGCGGGAAGAGGTAGCGAAGCTTGGCTTAGTGTCCATGATTGTCCACCATTGGTTGAAGTGTAACTTAGTGGCGCAATTGATTTGTTAGTATTCGTGTAAGAGCCTACAGCGGTGCATGTCTGGCCATCACAGGAAATACCATAAAGTATACTTCTCTGTTTGTTTTCCGGCATCATAGCATCCGCTGGCATAGGGAATGTCTCACTGAGCGTCCAGTTTTGCCCATCGCTTGAGGTATAGCTTAATGGAACAGTTGCCCCTGAGCTGTTGGTGTAATAGCCCACCGTAGAGCAATTCGAAACTTCTGATGCTGAACAAGCAACGCCTAATAGAGCCGTTTGTACACTTTCAGCGGGAGTGCTTAAATCGTCCGGTAAAGGTAAATTCGCGCTTAAGCTCCAATGAGCACCTCTATCGGTTGAAACATAAATTAAAGGCGCATACCCATGAGAGTTCGTGATAAAAGCACCAACTGAGGTACAAGCCCCACTATTTTTAAAACAGGCAGCACCATTGAGAAAACTATTTTGCTGACCGGGGGATTGCAGCACATTAGTAGGAAGAGGGAGGGGAGAGCTTAATTTCCAATCGATACCACCATTATAATAGGCTAGTGGAACAGTACCACCATCACTATTTAAGTACGATCCAATGGCTACGGTTTGTGGTACTTCCTGAGCTGTAGCTGAGTTTGTATCTGCACAGGCCTGATTCGCCGAGAAAATAATCGCTGCATTTAAAAACAATACTGGGAATTTGGTTTTCGTATACATTTCATTCATCCTTTCTGTAATTATTTGCCGTGATAAGGTTATCACGGCGCTAAGTAATTAAAAAATGCATTTATCATTCATTCCGTGTGTCGTGCCTCGAATTAGTTGGGGTATGTGGACAGTATATGGGGGGCAGTGACCGCAAAGTTACACTCGATGATCAACATTCGTATGGGGTCTACGGAATTGTAATACGGCTAATAAACCTCGTATCCCCAGCCGAAAACTCAATCGAGTTTCATTCCATCGATGATGAAAATAACCATCACATCCTAACTCAAATATGGTATAATATAATTGTACATATATGGGGGCGACCTGGTTTCGACGCGGGTTGCGAAACCTAAAGTGCATGCCGAGAATGAGACCTCTCGTAAATAAGACTCACTAAACATAAATGCAAATGATGAAAACTTTGCTGGTGGAGAAGCTATCGCTGCGTAAGCTTTGATAGTGTAACCCATCACTGCGCGCTGCCAAAAACCAGCGTCCCGTTGACCGAGCTTGCTTACCGGTATCGAATCAACGGTCATAGAAGATAAGCTAGCGACTTGTTTTGTTCCGCAACAAGCCGCGAAATTCAGGGACTAGTCTTGTACCATCCTGCCAGTCGGAGGGGCCAAGATTAAATTCAATAGACCAGGCTAAGCATGTAGATCTAAAGGCAGAGGATTTGCGGACGCGGGTTCGATTCCCGCCGCCTCCACCATATTCAATATCAAAGACATCCAAAAATATCCTACAGACCTTGAAATAAAGGCTTTTTTTATATACCCTTCGTCCAACAAGATTCATTAAAAGCCCCCAAGAGCCTACCGAAAAGTGGGGCCTATTCAGGGGCTTAATGTGATCGCAAAAAGACGAGGCCCCCATGACCCTAACTGTTGTAGAAATAAAGAGTGCTAAGCCTAAAGAGAAGCCTTACAAAGTGGCTGATGAGAAGGGTTTATATTTATTAGTGAATCCTAACGGCTCAAAGCTTTGGAAGTTTAAGTATCGTTTTTCAGGAGTTGAGAAAAAGCTCTCTTTTGGTGCATTTCCCGATGTGAGTTTAGCTGCTGCAAGAGACGCTCGAGATGAAGCACGCAGACAACTAACCAATACAATTGATCCTGGAATCCTAAAGAACTCAATTAAACGCTCAAAGAAGATAGCTGATGAAAATAGCTTTGAAGCGGTTGCACGTGAATGGCATGCTAAATTTACCCCTAAATGGAGCAAAAGCCATGGTGAACGTATTTTAATTCGCCTTGAGCAAAATATTTTTCCTTGGATTGGTAAGCGACCAATTGATGAAGTGAACGCCCCCGACGTTCTTTCTGCATTACGGCGAATTGAAAATAGAGGTGCAGTGGAAACAGCACATCGGGTTTCGCAAATTTGTGGGCAAGTGTTTCGTTATGCCATTGTCATTGGGAAAGCTGAACGAAATCCCGCTGCTGACCTACGTGGTGCCCTGGCACCAGTTAAACAAAACCATCATGCCAGCATTATAGATCCAGTTGAAATTGGTAAGCTGCTGTGTGATATCAACGCATATCACGGCAACTTTATTACAAAATGCGCTTTGCAATTAGCGCCGTTATTCTTTGTCAGACCAGGGGAACTGCGTCATGCTGAATGGACAGAATTTGATTTGGAAAAATCAGAGTGGCGCATTCCTGCTGATAAAATGAAGATGAAAGTACAGCATATTGTGCCGCTTTGTACTCAAGCCATTGAGATCCTTATGGAGTTGAAAGCTTATACTGGAAGTGGAAAATTCTTATTTCCAAGTTTGCGTTCCTCCACTCGTGCGATGAGTGAAAATACAGTATTAGCTGCGTTAAGGCGTTTAGGATATAGTTCTGATGAAATGACAGGGCACGGTTTCAGAAGTATGGCATCGACTCTTCTCAATGAGAATGGTTGGAACCGTGATGCAATTGAACGACAATTAGCGCATGCTGAGCGTAATAATATTCGTGCAGCATACAACTATGCTGAGTATCTTCCTGAAAGACGCACTATGATGCAATGGTGGGGGGATTATCTTTACAAGTTAATGAAAAATATTTGAATTTTTCTACTCCTGTAAAGGAGGTAAAGTTTTAATTATTTTTACACTTTCCATACTTAAACTTACAATGCGTTTCACTAAATTAATAATATAATTCGGATCTTCAGACCATTTATTAGGATCATTTTTGATACCACTTTCTTTATCAATAACAACTTGATAACGATCCATGATCCATTCAATAGCTGCTTTACCATTTACGACATAATCATAGGCCTCGAGTGGAATCCCTCTCAGAGTTAGTAGTTCATTAAATATAATGGTGGTTTTGTCGGGTTGACCTTTCCCCCGAAAATAAGACCATGACAAAGATGAGATTTCCATTAAAATTGCAAGATTGGAGAACTCAAAATGAAAAAGCGTTATACCGAAGAGCAAATTATCAAGGCCATCAAATCGCATGAATCTGGAAAGAAAGTGGATGACATATGCCGGGATTACGGCATTTCCTCAGGGACATTTTATAATTGGCGCAGCAAGTATGCAGGTCTTGAAGTAAATGAAGCTAAACGGCTTCGTGAGCTTGAATCTGAGAATAATAAGCTTAAGAGGTTGTTAGCCGAAAAGCTCCTCGAAGTAGAAGCCATGAAGGATGTACTATCAAAAAAGTGGTAAAGCCAGCAGAAAGAAAGCCCATTGTCCAACACCTTATATTGCGTTTTAAACTCAGTGAGCGTGTGGCTTGTAAGCTGGTGGGATTGAGCCGAACGATGTATCGGTACCAATCAAAATCACGGACGGATGATGCAATCAGAATGCGGCTCAAGGCATTAGCAACGCAATACCCTGCGTATGGGTATTTGCTACTTCATGGTTTGCTCAAAGCGGAGAGCTTAGTGATTAATAAGAAACATACTTATCGTTTGTATACCGAAGAAGGATTGCAAGTACGAACAAAGAAACGGAAGAAGCTCATTCGCCCCAGACAACCTATAGAATTGCCAACAGCACCCAATCAACGCTGGTCGATGGATTTTGTATCTGATCAGCTGAGTAATGGAAGACGATTTCGTGTTTTAAATGTAGTGGATGATTATTCTCGAGAGATGGTTGGTCAGCTGCTCTCCACGTCAATCAGTGGTAGGCAAGTTGCACGGTTTCTAGATCAACTGATAGAGCAACGCCAGAAACCAGGGAAGGTGATTTGCGACAACGTACTAACTCTGGAGTCAATAGTTTTTTTTGGAAAACAGATCCCGGTAGCTCAATGAGCTATTTTTTAAATTTTATTACCGCAAACCTCAATCAAACCCAATGGTTTCCATTTTTTTTTAGGAATATTTTTCAACCATAGTGACACAAGGTCCAGAGCAAATCGCCAGGCCTTTACTGTACTTAAAACAAAATCCCAATGGAAGATCCAAACATTATCTACGAGGTCAATAGCCTCTACGGCCCTACAGAAGGGATTCTTCCACTGGGTATTACCGATTCAAAGTAACATCGATAATTCGTTTCATTTTTAATGATGCCATAGACTACACGAGCCATTTTGGCAGCAACTGCAGTATATCCTTTACGTTTTAAATCATCGTTATTTGGATCCTGCTTAATGTAATTCTCAAATTTTTTCCTAAATGTGTTCTCGCGCATTCGAATAGCAACAGTTGCTGCAAGCCAGAAAGCATAACGCAATTTACTATTTCCATATTTAGATATTTTACTGTTACCACGAAAATAACCAGATTGATGCGTACACAAGTCAAAACCACAAAATTTAAGGAATTGACGATAGTGTTTAAAACGTCTTAAATCGCCTGCTTCTGCTAAGATCATAAGTGCTAAAATAGGTCCTATACCCGGAATGGTGAGTAAATTTTTATAGTCATTATTTCCCTGAAGGAAGGAGTCAGCCGTTTCTTCAATTTCTTTTAATCGTTTACATAACCCTTGATGTTCATGGAGTATTACTCGAAACATATCAATTGCCTGAGAGTTTTCCTCTAATGGAAGACCAATACTTTCTTCAGCTGTTTGATAAAAATTTATTAACCAATTTCTCTTATCTACTTTACGACCCACCACTTCCCAAGCAGTTTTAATAAACTCCTCTTGAGTATATTTTAATACACTAGATGGGGTTGGATAATGAGATATAAAATGAGTAAACCATAATGCGCGTGAACTGTGAAAAAACTGTTCTACCTCAGGGAAATAAAGAGGTAGATAGTGGTTCATAATACTGTGTTGTATCCTAACTTTCCTCAGCGATATTTGTTGATACGTTTTAGCAAGCTCTTGAATATCATTATATTGGTTAATCAAGGGGTCATGATATGTTTGTACCACGCCAGTTCTCATTAAATGTAGAATAACTTGTGCATCTTTCGGATCATTTTTATCCCATGAGTTATGAAGCGCTTCGCGAGTCCTGGCCGACGCTAATGAGGAAACAAAATATACGGTAAAACCTGCCATCTGAAGATGATATGCAATAGGACGGTGATAATTAGAAGTAGCTTCCAATCCAATATGGCATTGATGTCCAAGAGAACTAAGATAGGCAATAAACTCTCTGTAATCGTTCATTTTATTAGCCACTTTAAATTTTTTTCTTGTGCCATTCGGTAGTTGCACTAGCACATCATTTTTAGCCTTAGCAATATCAATGGCAACTAGCACAACATCCTGAGCATTGTTAAAATTAATTGTCATAGTTAGATTATCCTTAAGTTTACTTTCATCGAGTTAACCTAAAGATTGTTTCTCAACTATGACATCTATTCAAAGGGTACTATGGTACAGAATTTACTAGCAAAGCCATGTTCTTCTGGAGCAAAGAAACAGGTGTCAATCTTGGCTTTATTCAACCAGGAAGGCCAACACAAAACGCTTTCGTAGAAAGCTTGAATGGTAAATTTAGAAATGAATGTTTAAACCTGCACTGGTTCCGAACACTGGAAGAAGCAAAATATGAGATTGACCTCTGGCGTGAACATTATAACCATGTTC
>CAMAYX010000028.1 GCA_945862405.1 Legionella genomosp. 1 | reverse complement strand
AGAATATCATGAAGTTGGACAAGATTATTATGAAAATCAATACCGGGAACGTATAATAAAAAGCTTAAGTTTCCGTGCAAAAGCGCTTGGATTTGAGCTCGTAGAGATTCCTTGTTAATCAATAAGTTACAGGGAAGTTCTTTGGGAGTTGCAATGACGGATAGAGTAACTTACATGCTTAACGTTGCCGTCGTAAGAAATTCGTCTACTCCATGAGCCACGTGAGCCTCAAAGCCCACTGCCACAGCAGCTATCAAATTCATTGTGGTTTCTTCATTTCGACCGCCAACTTCTCTACCAGACATTTGATGGTTCAAGTTATCAATTGCAGTTGAGGTATATCCCAAGTTGAATCCTGTAGCTATGGTCTTCGTAATAAACGTTACAATTGAAGCCATTGCATTAATTACGTTTAGAATCAAGGCACCAGCTAGTTCAAGCATTCCGTTCAACACGACGGGAAGTGACCTTGATGGTTCATTGAATACTGCATGAACGCATAAACAAGCTCCTTCTAAAATCTGGCCAAGGTTTTTTAAGGCGTGGTAAGCATGTGCGAAAGGAAATAAAATGGCTTTAGCATGATATTGTCCTGAATAGTAAGGTATTGTTGACATATCATATTGCGTACCTAACAAACTCTTACTTCTTTCTAACTCTCCATGTGCTTTCATTTTAAAAAAAGCGGCACGATTATTCGCCATAATAAGTTCTCTCTCGCTGATTTGGATTCGCTATTGTACATGATGTCGAATTAGAGTTCAAATTAATTCAGTAGTAGTAGGTTCGATCCATTGACCTGAGGGATCCTATATATGGAACCGAAAGAGCTTCGAATTTGAACCAACCTCCAAACCGTAGGTAGAGAAGTTCCTCCTTCGCAAACGCTAAAGCTTATGCCCCTAGGTTTATTTGCTCCATTATTGTGCATTCGGAGCAGACAAGATCGTTGGCCAGGGGGTTTAGCGTCCAGCGGAGATGGTAACTATTCTACTGCGATGTGAGCTTAATCATGCAAATCTCTCAAGGCCGATGTATTGTGCCACTGATCCCGGATTACGGCCCTTTGGGCCTGCATCCAGGCTACGAAGTTCAAACTCTTTCTGCCTCGTTAATGACGACTACTTGCCATAATAATTTGCTCACTCGAATATTTAGATCAATTGTTACACAAGAAATTAATTACATATCACAAAATTAATTTGCAGCACGAATTGAACAAGCTAATTTGCCGGTTTTGCAGCTGGATCGGCTTCATTTTCGCTTTCAAACATCGCTCTATAGTTCTCTTTTCCGAATTTGTCAGCAGGTTGTTGGGCAAGAAATTTAGTGTTTTCCAGTAAATTTTGTTGAAACTCACCCACGAGAGCGGTATCGCGTTGTTGAATTTCGCTAGTAATATCGGCCAGATTGTCAATGGACCAACTCAATGCTTCATGCTTCTCAGTGTCGGGAACATCTGAATCTCTCAAATCTGCGCTAATTTCTGCTTGTAACATGATCAATTGTCTTTTTAAGGCGCTGATGTCATGAAGTTTTTCCAGATAGGGAGTGAGGAGGTTGTCCGCTACGTTCAATTGTTCAGCGAGTTCGATACTATTTTTGGGCTTTCCTTTTAGCCAGGGAGCCTCAGATTCTAGTTGCTGGATTCGTTCATTGTTTTTGCGAATTTCAGCTTTTGGATGTTCTCCTAAGCGCAAAGTTAGTTTCAAGCACTGAAGCTCACTATATTCCTTAAATAATGCGTATTGTCCGGCAAATGTTGTGCTAAAGGCGGTTTGTGCCTCTTCAAGGGTTGTGTAGGCCTGTCGCAACCGAGTTGCTACATTTAAATAATCTTTGTATTTCTCGAGAAGATTTTGAGCCATGTTCATCTCACAGCATTTTGATAGTTATAAGTATAGTTCATTCAAAAACGATAGGCTGGTGTTGTGCCAGCGATTTTTGGATAAAGGCCTTATAAAACTGTTCAATTTGTCTACGCTTTATTTTCAAGGTTGACGTTACCATATTATTTTCTTGGGACCAATGCGATTTTACCACTAAAATATGACGAACCTTTTCATAACTTTCTAATTGCGCATTAACTCGATGTAGGGTCTTCTGCAATTGCTCTTTAACTTTTTGCGTATTTCCGGTTAGCTTTTTATTGTCGCTGAGACAAACGAGTAAAACATTACTTTCCAATTCACGGCCTACTAAACAAACATGTTCCAATAATTTATTTTCATGAAATAGTCGTTCTATAGGAATAGGATTAATAAACTCTCCTTTTTGATTTTTGAAATGTTCAGATAGACGGCTGATGACCTTCACCCTTTGCTCTTCGTCAAGTTCACCAAAATCTCCAGTTCTCAGCCATCCATCTTCCGTAAAAGCAGCTTGCGTAGCTTGAGCGTCTTTATAATAGCCCTTCATCAGACAAGGGCTTTTCATTAAAATTTCTTGCTCCGCCCCCAGCTTAATTTCTACTTGTAACCGTGCGGTTCCAACGTAACCGTATTTCGTTTGATCCAACAAAGAAACGGTCGCATAACCAAAATTTTCGGTTTGCCCATAACCTTCTTGAATCACCAGATGCAACTGTTTTCTAAAAAAATCAAAAATTGGTTCAGGCAAGTGCGATGAGCCTGAAAAAAAATTACTGCAATGACTTAGACCGAGCTCTTGTTTAATTTTGTGCCTAATCCACTGTGCTACTATAGGAGTCTTCAACAGCATTCTTAGCAATTTGTGCGGTATTTTATGGTTAATTTTCTGTTGGAAAACACTCCAAATTCTGGGTACAGCCGCAAAAATGGTTGGCTTAACACTACGTAAATTAGCATTAAACGATTCTAAACTTTCGATAAATGATACATCTGCCGCGAGTGAAACACTTGCTAGTTGAATAGCAGAACGTTCGTAAATGTGCGCTAGAGGAAGATAAGATAACAAATGATAGTATTCTTGTTTGCATATCCGTCTAAGATCTTCAGGTAATAAGGTAAGGTAGCGTGAAATTGCTCCATGGGTGAACATCACTCCCTTAGGGTTACCCGACGTTCCCGAGGAATAGATAATGGTGTATAAATCATCCTCTTTGGGAAGTACGATTTCTTGCAGCGGATCCGTCATTAATATGTCAGCCCACGTATAGTTTGTTTTAATGTCTTGATGATAAGAAAAATTTATAATGACCAGCTCGTGGGGTACATAGCTTGCAGCCTTCATATGATGATCAAGCTTACCTATAAATACCGCTTTAATGCCTGCTTGTTCTAATACATATTGAATACTTTCTGGGTGTTGGTTGGCATAGAGAGGTACATTCACCATACCCGCTAAGGTAATGCCAAAGTCGGCGATGAACCATTCTGCACAGTTTTTAGAGTAGATAGAAACGTGATCGCCACGTCGTAAACCAATTCGCTGTAGAAATGCTGCAACTTGGCGAGCTTGTCGAATCACAGCGCTCCAGCTGTATTCCTGCCAAACGCCATGCCGAGGTTGCCGCAGGTATATGGTTTCCGCATTTTCGTGTTCGCGCAGCAATAATAATTCACAAATCGAAGTATTCGACATGATCTATTCGCTCTTATTTGCAAAATACTTACGCATTAATATTAAAGCCTGAGACACCTGCTCATCAATGGGTTTCGCCATCGGCAGAGGCGTCAATTTGGTATCCGTCACTACAACGCCCCCTGTTGTTTCTAAGGTAGTAATTCGAAGAGGCTCATATACCCCCATGTTGACATAACTTCCCATCAATACAAAATTTTGACGAGCTGCTGGATCAAATAGATTGTGGCCAACACCATAATCTTCGCTAGGGTTTTTACAAGCAAATAAGTTCTGAAATAAGGTTGGAATAAGATCATAACTGCTGGTTAAGTAGCTTATTTGTTGCGGAGAACGTCCAGGCCAATGGATTAGTAATGGCACCTGCACCTGCACCGGTGAGAAGTTGCCCGTATGTTCCCAATAATTTTGCTTATTATCGTTAAATTCTTGGCCGTGATCAGCCGTAATGATCACAATCGAATTCTCTAAAAACCCTAGCTTATCTATCGTTTCTAATACTTGTCCCACTTCTCCATCCACGAAACGGGCGGCATTTAAATAGCGATTGTAATAGGGTAAAGGATCGGTTTCATTGGTAAATGCAATGCGCAAGCAAGTTTTATGCGCTGGTTGAAATGGCACAGGAAAATTCTGCTCTTTACAATAGCCATGCAGTGCATCATAAAAAAGATAGAGGAAAAATGGTTGCTGATTACTTTTTTCTTGGGTTAAAAACTGTAGAGCATTACGGGTAATTTCTCGATCAGCATCCCCTATGGTCTCCCCTTCAGTTTGCAGTATTTGCTGTGATGTTAACCCTCTAAAAATTGTTTTATCAAATGGGGGACTTTTATACGGCATGGACCAAATTATTTTGATAGTGTACCTAGCCTCATTTAGTAAACTAAATAAAATGGGGGGTTTTGCCTGATTTAATGCCGCTGTCCAGTAATTTACAGGCAATGAATAGAACAAACTGAATAAACCTGGCTGGGTAGAATTACCGCCACTCATATAGTTTTCAAACTGCACAGATGAAGATGCAAACTTAGACAAGTTTGGAGTGTAGAGCGGTTTTAGGCTATCGAAACGCAGGGAGTCCACCATGATCAGAATTATATTGTATGGCATTTTTGGTAACTCGCATTGCATAGAGTGCAAAGGGTATTTCAAGGTTTCATTTGGAAAACTTGGCTGGCTGAAATGCTGCTCACTATAACGTTGTAATATTTGTGCAGCATTTTTGTCCGGAATCAGATAGGTAAATAATTGGTTATACAAAGGGAGATTAGGTGTTTGCTGTATGAATAAATTATTATTATTTGCCATGGACAGCATTAACGTAAAATAGCTAAAAAATGCCCCACCCATCCATAGTAGAAACAATACCTTACCTACTTGCAAACGCTTAGAAAGGATAACTAATTTCCACACAAACCGGGCTATTAATATTTCAACCGCCAGTACAAAAACTCCAATTCCGCAAAATAGTAAAATCTCTTGCGAAGAAAAATCAAAAACCTCTGCTCCTTCACGATTAAACAGCATTTCTAGAATGGTTGAGTTCAAATGAAATTTGAACATCAGATAGACGCGGGAATCGGCAAACAGCAATAATATGCTGATAACTGCAAGCAATACGCATAGGGCCCAATTCAATCTTCTATAGGGACAGATTATGGCAAAAACCCAAGCGAGAATTGCTGGAGTAAAACCCAGCAGTAACATATAGGCAAAGTAATTAACAAAGGTAAATACTAAAACTAGCGTTTTACCTAGTGATCCAGAGTAGTTTGCAAGGTAATTCGCAAATAAGGAGCCCATGGATAAAATGGAGTTTAAGTAAGTAGTTCCTAAGATCACAAAACAGAGGGCATTCGCTAGGAAAAACCAGCCAATAAAACGTAATAAATCGCGATCAAGTTTACTCATCTTTCCTTGGGATTAGGGTGTCTAATCTCAATGCCTCAGCTAAGCCGGCTACTGCATCAAGATTAATTCAAAATGTAGCCTTGACTCAGTGAAACGCAATCAAGGTTTCCTTTTGTACTTCTTTGCGATTACAGCGACGCGTCGGAAAACCTTGATTACGGCTGCGCCTGCCAAGGCTACGATTTTGTTCCGCCTACCGTTAAGGCATCTATCTTCAGAGTGGGTTGACCTACGCCTACCGGCACGGATTGCCCCTCTTTACCACATACGCCTATGCCATCGTCTAAGGCTAAATCATTGCCCACCATACTAATTTTTTTCATTACATCTGGCCCATTACCAATCAAAGTAGCGCCCTTGACCGGTTTTGTTACTTTGCCATCTTCAATCAGGTAAGCCTCACTCGCAGAAAATACAAATTGGCCTGAGGTAATATCCACTTGTCCACCGCCGAAATTAACGGCGTAGAGACCTTTCTTAACCGAACGAATAATTTCAGCAGGATCGTGACTCCCCGCCAACATATAGGTATTGGTCATTCTAGGCATAGGAACATGTGCGTAGGACTCTCTTCTGCAGTTTCCAGTAGGTCGCATACCCATCAGTTTGGCATTTAATTTATCTTGCATGTAATTTACCAAGACGCCATTTTCAATCAACGTAGTACACTGGGTTGGAGTGCCCTCATCATCCATGGTCAATGAACCGCGTCGATTCGCTAAAGTTCCATCATCCACTATAGTGACACCAGGTGCGGCAACTTGCTGACCTAAAAGACCAGAAAAAGCGGACAAGCCTTTACGATTAAAGTCACCCTCTAACCCATGCCCAACAGCCTCATGTAATAACACGCCAGGCCAGCCAGGACCAAGCACGACAGGCATTAGTCCTGCAGGAGCATCTTCAGCACCTAGATTAACCAAAGCCTCACGCACAGCCTCACGGGCATAGCCTAGGGCACGTTCTTTTTCATTAAAATAAGAATACGCTACACGACCACCGCCACCAGCCCGGGCAGACTCTCTTCGCCCATTTTCTTCGACGATCACACTAACGTGTACGCTCACCAAAGGACGAATATCAGCAATCATTTCACCGTGCATTCCTGCGACCATGATGACTTCATAACAACCGCTTAATGAAGCATTCACTTGAATTACTCGGTGATCTTGCTTTCTGGCTTCTCTATCAATGGACGCTAGTAACTCAATTTTTTGCTGTTTGCTCATCGTTTCAATAGGATTCAAGCCGGGATAGCGCACCACAGGTGAAGTAGCTATTTTTATAGATTGACTGCCTTGACCGCTGGTAAATGCAATAGAACGCGCAGCAGCGGCAGCTCGTTCCATCGCGGGCAGCAAAATATCATCGCAATAAGCATACCCCGTCTTCTCTCCGCTGACCGCACGTATACCAACCCCACGATCAATGGAATAACTCCCGCTTTTGACTTGCGAGTCTTCTAAGTACCATGACTCGTAACTACAACTTTGAAAATATAAATCAGCATCGTCCACATGGCGATTGATCATAGAGCGAATTAATTTTTCAATTCTAGATTCATCAAGTTCTGCTGGTTTGAGCAGAACATCTTTAGCAATATTTAAAGCTAATTTCATACAATAATACCTTATCAATTAAGAGATAATTCTCGGAGTACATGGTGTTCATTGCAAGGAAATTGCTTGCGCAATTGAGCTAAGCCTTGCAAATCAATATCAGCAGAAATCAAACCATTGGTTGAGTCTAGTTCTTGTAATATTTTGCCCCAAGGCTCAATCACCATACTATGACCATACGTTTTCCTTCCATTTTCATGCGTACCGCCTTGATTAGGAGCGACAACATAGGTCAAATTTTCTATAGCTCTTGCACATAAAAGGGTTTCCCAATGCGCAAAGCCAGTTACCGCAGTAAATGCAGAAGGAACAGTAAAAACTTCAGCTCCTTGCTCTCTTAATCTTTGGTAAAGCTCAGGGAAACGCAAGTCATAGCAAACACTTAGTCCAACCCTACCAATAGGCGTATCCACAACTATAGCCGTATCCCCACGTTCTATAGCTGCTGACTCCTGATGAGCCTCATTATCGGAAACACGTACATCAAATAAGTGAATTTTATCATAGCGAGCTGCACATATTCCTTTGTCATCGAAGACCAAACAAGCAGCACGCACACGTTTTCCTGACGTTTGTACTGGTATAGTCCCTGCGATTACCCAAAGATGGAAGTCTCGTGCTAGTGAACTTATGCTGTCCTGAATGATGCCACTACCAAATTTTTCAGCCACTGCAAATTTGTCAGTTTCATGCAGTCCCATGCACGCAAAATTTTCAGGCAAGACAATTAATTTCGCCCCATCCTCTTTCGCTTTTTGGAAGTAAGCTCTAAGAAATTGGAGATTTTCATCCACACGGGGTGTGGATGTCATTTGTAAGGCTGCTACTCGAGTCATTCCTATACCTACGTCATTTAGCTTTAGATTTTGGGCAAGCGGCAATTTTTTGTACTGATATTAGTACTGTAGCATGGTGGTGGGCAGTATGCTCGTGAAATAGAGCACCTTCTATGCACATATGCTCGCCTTCTTTTACTATATTCCAATCCTTTTCATCCATCAAAGCCACTTGAATTATGTTTAAATTATGCTCAGGAACACTAAGTTCATTCTTATCACCCGCAGCTGGAACAACATCAACTGGTTTATCCAGCTTTAAGAAAATTATATTTTCTGCGGCATCACCTTTTTTGATGTTCTCGTAATTTGGAGGACCAGGAAACAACTCTAGGTCTATTACTCCCGATAGCTTTACAACTTGTGGCTCATAATTCAACTGCTCATTTGCAGAATATGAGACAAAAGAAAGCGCCCACAGGACCATCCATAAGAAAACTCGCATTTCCAACTCCATGAAAAAGATTAGTGTTAAACCATTCTAATCAACAATAGAAGAATTGAAACAGGATGTTTTATATAATCACTTGATATTTATTTCCCCTCTTGTCAGAAAATATTCTCTCGATGTAGACTTGAAAAGTCATTTATTTAGCCGCATCTGTGCTAAAATAAAGACATAAACTACTGGAGTTATCAATGAATAGAAACGATGTTTCGGTGATAAGCAAGGGAAGAGAGTCTCTTCTAGCCACCCATAAAGTCTTACGTAACACGTATATGTTGTTAGGACTGACATTTTTGTTCAGCGCATTTTGCGCCTACATGTCCTTTTCTTTCAATGCGCGTCCTATCAATCCAATATTATTCATTATAGGTGCATATGGTTTGATGTTCTTAACCCATTCCCTTAGAAATAGTGCATTAGGGTTAATCGCTGTTTTCGCGTTCACAGGTTTTATGGGTTATACCCTTGGGCCAATTGTTAACATGTACGTTTCCCACTTTTCGAATGGCGCACAGTTAGTAGGTACTGCCTTAGGTGGAACTGGTTTGATATTCTTTGGCTTATCAGGATATGCGCTTACAACCCGCAAAGACTTTAGTTACTTAGGTGGCTTTGTCTTCATTGCTGTAATGCTTGTGTTTTTGGCAATGATTGGTAACCTCTTCTTCCAAATTCCTGCCTTAGCGTTAGGAATCTCTGCAGCTTTCGTACTAATTTCATCAGCAGTAATTTTGATGCAAACCAGCCAAATCATTAATGGCGGTGAAACGAATTACATTTCAGCAACTGTTACTTTATTCGTTTCCATCTACAATTTGTTCTTAAGCCTGCTGAATCTTCTGAGTGCTTTTTCAGGCAGAGATTAACCTTTTTCGTTCCCGCGCAAGCGGGAACCTATCTTTAGATATTTAAATCAATACTAATTTATGAATAGATTCCCGCCTTCGAGGGCATGACTTTTTTTGGGTCAACGACCCAAGCTACAATATGATGGGTTCTATCGTTAATTTCACGTTGTAGTGCTCAATTACTCGAGACTTAATCCACTCCGCAAAACTAAGAAGTTCTGCTTGATAAGCGCCGCCATAATTAACCAAGACTAACGCTTGCTTTGTATAGATGCCAATATTCCCTTGCCGCACACCTTTTAAACCCAAATTATCAATCAACCACCCTGCAGATATTTTAGTATATTTAGGCTCGGAAGTTGAGAACGTAGGAAGATTAGGATATTGGATACGGAGTTGATCAACCTGATCTGCACGCAATATGGGATTGTGAAAAAAACTGCCTGCGTTACCCAGGTCATTGGGATCGGGTAATTTACTTTGACGTATTTGAATGATCACCTTGCGCAAATCATCTGGACTAGGATTTGCAATTGCACTCAATGTTTTAGCTACATCCCCATAATTCAAATTTAGTTTTGGAATGGCAGACAATCTAAACGTAACACTGATTACTACGTAGCGTGAATTATTTTTTAAGGCACTGTTGCGATAGGTAAAATTACAATCGCTATTCGACAACCGAACTTGTTGCCGATGATCCAAGTCATATACCAATACTTCTTGAATAAAGTCTTTGACCTCTACACCATAAGCACCAATATTTTGTATGGGCGAGGCACCCACTGTCCCTGGAATTAAACTTAAATTCTCTAAACCATAAGCACCTTGCGCGCAGCAATGCGCTACAAAATCATCCCAGGTTTCTCCTGCCATGGCGGTAACAATGCGGTCTTGGCCAATTGCAGAAATTTGCACGCCACGCAGTTGATTTTTAATTACCAAACCCTGATAGACAGGGGGCAACACTAAATTGCTGCCTCCCCCCAAAATAAAGAATTGTGGAAACTGACGTACCAAAGGCTGAAGAGCTTCCAGTTGCTCTATTTCATTGAGTATAAAAAAGTTTGTTGCAGTCGATTTGAGATGCAAAGTATTTAGAGATGTTAAATCTACATTGTGCTCAAGATTATGCATTGGCATTTATATTTATCGTTTGTAAATCATATAATAACACAACTGTATTTTACCCATGTTGCCTGGCTTCTTGCATCAATTGACGCATGTGTTTCACCGCTTCCTTGAATCCGCAAAACAATGCCCGCGCAACAATCGCATGACCAATGTTCAGCTCATTCAATTCTTTAATTGCCGCAATGGGTTTTACATTGTGATAGTGCAAACCATGGCCAGCATTCACAATCAATTTCAGTTTTGCAGCATGTTCAGCAGCTTGGCGAATGCGTTGCAGC
This sequence comes from Legionella genomosp. 1, assembly GCA_945862405.1. GTDB lineage: Bacteria > Pseudomonadota > Gammaproteobacteria > Legionellales > Legionellaceae > Legionella_A. The sequence goes on along the minus strand of CAMAYX010000028.1, from coordinate 7,366 downwards.
TCTTCTTCACGAATTGCATCTGAAACAGCATCAGCGTAACAACCTGTATGCAATTCAATGGCCGGCGCCCCTAAGGCAGCCGCTGCATCAATTTGTCGTAAATCTGGATCGATGAACAGTGAAACCTCTGAACCAATAGCTTGTAACCTTCGCGTTGCCTTTTCGACCTGTTTATAGTGCGTGATGACATCCAAACCGCCTTCGGTAGTAATTTCTTCACGTTTTTCGGGAACCAAACAAGCATGTTCTGGTTTAATTTCTTCAGCAAAGTCTAACATGGCATCGGTTACTGCCAGCTCTAAATTCATGCGCGTTTGTAATACTGCTTTAATCAAGCGTACATCCCGTGCTTGTATATGGCGCAAATCTTCGCGCATGTGCAAGGTAATGCCATCGGCACCCGCCTCTTCAGCATCTATCGCCGCCTGAACAGGATCAGGGTAACGTGTACCGCGAGCTTCACGTAACGTGGCTACGTGGTCAATGTTCACCCCTAATAAAATGTCTTTTTTCATACTGTCACCGTTTTAATTAATCAATAATCAATAGAGTCAAAATCAATCGAGTCTGACCCCATTCGTTATTGATTTATATAAGCCACGTGCTTTGATTGGTTTGCCATCTAAAGCATAATCGATGGCAGCACGCATGATGAGTTTTGCAGCTTTTAATACAGCCGAATCGTGAAATTGCTCACCACCAATTGCCAATAAATGTTCCCCGCTAATACCTGCGCGTGCAGCAAGTGTAAATCCCTCACCTGCCACAAAATTGTAGCTATTTTCCGCACGAATAGGGACTCCTTGGGTATCGAATTCATAAGAAACTTCATAACCACACGATGTCAAAAATTTCAGCTCGAATTGTCTTAAACTGGCTTCCAAGGTATGTTTGTCTGGAAACTGGCTTAAACCACGCACGGTATCCTCGTATTTATCGTATAAACAGGGGTATGGATCGCAGGGTCTTAAAGCATGGTATAGCAATTCGTTAACGTACAAACCTGCAAACAGGTGATGACCGTTTAGGGGAAACATTGCTGCCGAAACTTCAATTTGTTGTAGATAACACCAGTCATGACGTTTGTTTAGGACAACCCATACGGGTGTAAAGACTTGTAGATTTGCTTGCTTTTTGGGAGTCCGACCGCCTCTGTAGGAGGCACTGATAAGCCCTTGTTCGCGCGTGAACAAGGTTACTATAGCGCTGGTATCCCCTACCCAACGACGGTTTAAAATCCATGCATCCAGTGGTTCAGCGATCATAGCCAAATTGCTTTAAGATACGCTCGTCATCCGACCACCCAGATTTCACTTTACACCAACACTGCAAAAATACTTTCTTACCTAAAAGATGTTCCATATCAACGCGCGCACTGCTGGCAATTTCTTTTAACTTACTGCCTTTATCACCAATGATCATACGCTTGTGATTGTCTTTATCTACCCAAATTAAGCCATGAATTGTGATTAAAGACTCTTCTTCTTTGAACGATTCAATTTCTACTGACGTGGAGTAAGGTAACTCTTGCCCACATAACCGGAAGATTTTTTCGCGTAATAACTCTGCACATAAAAATTTAATCGGCCTATCGGTGAATTGGTCATCAGCAAATAAATGCGGTCCTTCAGGTAAAAGAACTTTCAACTCACGCTCTAATACATCTACCTGGGCACCAGTTCTCGCTGACAAAGGGATTATGGCTTTAAAAGAATGCCGCTCCCCCATTTTTTGCAGCCAAGGCAGCAGTTCAGCTTTATCAGCTATTTTATCAACTTTATTGACCACCAAAAAACAAGGTATATTCGTTTTTTGAATTAAACTAAGCACATATTCATCTTCATCTTTCCAATGAGTTCCATCAACAAGAAAGGCAATGGCATCCACATCCCGCAAAACACTGATGGCTGTTTTATTCATCATACGGTTGATGGTTTTTTTATTGCTTTGATGGATACCAGGGGTATCAACATAAACAAATTGATATTCACCCTCGGTTTGAATGCCCAAAATACTATGTCGAGTAGTCTGCGGTTTCCGTGAAGTAATGCTCAATTTCTGCTGTAAAATTCGATTTAATAAAGTTGATTTACCAACATTTGGACGCCCAACCAGAGCAATATACCCACAATAACTCGTCATGCCTATTCCTGTTTACTTTTTCATCATTTTATCAGTGAGCACCATCGATGGCTATCTAAATAATTACTCATCACATTAAAGTATGCGAGCAAATCTAGCCATTTCGACCAAGATAGGGGAATGGTCTGTTTAGAATTCGCTAGCTTGAGTCGTAAAACCTTAATTTTCGAGCACCGTAGCGGAGCATACGCAAAAGTATGTGAGCAACGGAGCGCAGAACATCAAGGTTTTACGGCCAAGATAGGAGAAAGGTCTGTTTAGAATTCGCTAGCTTGAGTCGTAAAACCTTGATTTTCGAGCACCGTAGCGGAGCATACGTAAAAGTATGTGAGCAACGGAGCGCAGAACATCAAGGTTTTACGGCCAAGATAGTAGAATTATCAACAGACCTTAATAATTTGTTAATTATTTTTGGATATATTTATAAATAATAGCAAATGGAATTATTCACTGAACCATTTGGTTATGGTGCATATTAGCCGCATAGTGCAATTGAGGTTCTCATGGGCAGTATATATTCGCATAAGTCTTTTGAGGGATTAGATGAGGTTGCACAGCAAGAAATCCACCGTCATTTCAGCAAGGTTCTGAAAGGTGACTTGCCGGAATGGAATACTCTCGACTTATTTCGCCATCGTAACTACTTAACATCGAACCTACAATTTATTGGCAAACGCGTAAAAGAAATTAATCCCGCGACCTTCCAATTTCTCAATAAATTACAACGCGAAGCTTTGCTGAATGAATTACTTTTTAGTTTTTATATGATTTCTGCGCAATATCATTTGGACGATATTGAAAGTAGAAAACAAAACTCAGCAAAACAACTAGCAGAATTGCAATTATGCGCCGCAAAAATAATGGCCTTAAGAGCTTATGATCACAAGGGACCAGAAGTTATACATCAACAACTCTTAGATGAGTCAAGTCAACCTGTTAAATTTTTAGGTCTAACCATAGTAGCGCCTTTCCTTATTGAAAAGGTTGAGCAGATTTCAGGCGGCAAAGCTACGAAGTCGTTTAGAGAATGGTGGGATGAATTCAACGGTCAGCGTGCTTATCTTTCCAGAGCAAACGCTGTTCTTCTTGGCGTTTTGCGTTTATTACCGGATGATTTCACCAACAAAATTCATGGGCAAACCGTTTTAGGAACTCCTGCTCCTGTATTTGGATATCTAAGTTGGATCCTTTATTACATTCGCTTTGGGGTAAATTTAGGTTTGTTGTTAAAACACACCATTGAAGGCCCTTGGATGAAGAAGGAGGAATCTGACATTCCTTGGCATGAACGCTTCACAACCCAATGGGAACAACGCAGATTTACACTCTTAAATGATTTTATTTGGGCTACGATCAACATGGCCTCCTTTTTCTGGTTATTGGGTACACCGGAATTGAGTTATACCGCTAACGTCTTAACCATTGTGTTTATGACCATTGATGTTGGGCTTGTCTTATGGCGATACATGGCAGAGAGTACTGAGCACAACAAGAATGCGGAAAAATATGCTGAAGACATTGCCACCCTCAAAGTAAAAATTGCAGAACTGAAAGATGGGGATCCACGAAAAGCGTGGCTAGATGAAGAACTTAGAGCTCTGCTAAAAGCCAAACAGCATTTTGATTTAGAGTGGAAATACAAAACCTATGGTATTGCCAATGATTTATTTTACGTGGTTGGTCTTTTAGCTTCGTTCGCAGTTACCTCAGCATTTTTGGCCCCCCCTGCCTTGATGCCAACTAATATTTTAATGTTTTCTTTGGTAGGGGCCGTAGTCTGTTTTGCAGTAACCCTTGCTTATAGTGCAATCACTGGTTTATTAGCAATTAGCAAAACTAAAGAGCTGGCCGAAATGAACGCGTCAGAGTTGGTGGCTCTTAAAGAGAAATTCAATACGTGTGAGGACGAAACTGTAAAACGACTATTGTACTTAGACATACAAGCTTTAAACGCAAAGTCTGAGTATCATCAACAGTTGATTGCGTTTCAAAAAATTCAACTTATTCGTTCCGTATTAGTAAATTCTTTATTGCCTGTTTTAGCCTTCTCTTGCTTTGTCTTTATGCCGCTTGGTATAGGTTTAGCTGTGTTTGCGGTAGGTTTCGCATTGGCTAAGTATTCGGAAAGTAAATTACAAGAATATGCACCCAAAGAGGCCGAAGCACTGGAGTTCGATGAACCGGCTTATCAACAATTTATTGAAGAACAAAAAAATGAGAAAGCAATAGAAGTTGCAGCCACCAATTCCAATTCTAATCGTTTCTTTAAACCTGAACCGCAAACTCCTGCCATTGATATTAGCCTGGATTCTGCAAAAAAATTGACCGGGTAATATATACTTATACTAGATACTTATTTCAGCACTATATCTGAAAGGCAGGATGGCCATGAAATACTTATTGGATCTAGATAAACTGTTAGAAGAAAAGAAAATCAGTTCTGAGGAACACACCCGACTAAAAGGCTATTCCATGCAAGATACAGACTCGCTTGCATTCAATATTTTGGTCAGTTTTGGTGTTATTGCAGTCAGCGGAGCTTCGATTGTATTAGCCCCAACTCCTTACACACCTATAATACTTGGTATTCTGATAAGTTTTATTGGCTTAAGCCCATTACGGCAAATAGAAAAATGGCAATTGTTTACCCAAATATGGACTTTGATTGGAGCATTGCTTCTAGCTGGAGGAATTTTGTGGCAATTTGCTGGTGAAACCAGCGCATGGATTGTCGTAACTCTTCTTTTTGCAACGGTAGGGGTGATTCTACAGAGCGGGTTATTGATTGCATTAGCTGTTCTATCCTTATCGTGTACTTTGGGTTCAGAAACCATGTACAACCATGCAAGTTATTTTTTAGTCATAGACCAACCCACTATGACCATAATAACCTTTTCAATTTTGGCGGTTTTAACGTATCTAGGCTCTCTGCATTTACCCAGCAATTATCAACGTTTAGCTATTGTTGCTTCAAGAACCTCCTTGTTTCTTATTAATTTAGGGTTTTGGATAGGTTCTTTATGGGGAGATGTGTTCCACAATGGCAGCTCAATTAGTGATGTAACCTTTGCAGTTATTTGGGCGCTCATGCTGATAGGAACAGGGGCTTGGACAGTATATGCCAACCGTCGCTGGGCTTTAAACATTTGTGCGGTTTTTGCAGCAATTCATTTGTATACTCAATGGTTTGAGCATTTAGGAGCGACCCCTGAAAGCGTCTTAATTGCAGGTATTTTGGCCCTTGCGTTTGCTATAGGACTGCGTTCACTGAACAATGTATTGTTTAAACAAAAATCATAATATATTTTAAATTATTGCCAAAATATGGTAACATGTGGGCATTATATTCTCTATGTGAATTAGATATGGCCAATGAAATTGTCTTCGTAGGTGCTGGTCCAATTGGTTTATGGACAGCCATTCAAATCAAACTTCAACGTCCTGATATAGAAATTGTATTTAAAGAAAAGCATGTAGAGTATCAACGTACTCATACTCTGCTTCTCAAAACAAAAGCCTTTGAGGATTGTGTTAAAGATGATTCAGGCGTTATCGACCAAATTATTACACAATTACAGAGCAACCCTCACATACGTACCGATGTTCTTGAAACCTCATTGTTAGATCTAGCAAAGCAGTTGGGGATCAATATTGAATATCAAAAAGTAGAGGATATTGGAGCAGATGTACTTCCAGACTACCCTGATGCTGCTATGGTAATTGGCTCTGATGGGGTACGAAGCCAAGTTCGTACGCAAATCTTCGGTGAAGATAATGTCCAAAAAACACCCTTAGCTTATGCATGTCAATTAAAGTATTTCGTTAAAGGCGATGCCGTTCAGGAAAACAAACTGTTTGAAACGTATCCCCTGCTCAAACAATCCAACTATTTGGCGTTTGTCAACGTAGGAAAGAAAAATGAGGAAGGCTACACGCCCGTTACCGTTCAGCATTTTATCGATAAAGAAACGTATGAAAAGCTTAAAGGTAAAGCAACCTTTGCCCATCCAATAAAATTATTTTCCGATGACATTGATGAGCAATTACCACCTGAACTTCTTGCGGATGTTAAAACACAAATCGGGTTTCGCTTGGCTAATGGTGAAGATATTTTAGTGGATAGCGTCAAGCTGACGGTTAACGAACTTCCACAGCAGCGTTGTAAACAAACGACTCTGCTTAAAGATGGTACGTTCTTTGGATTAATTGGAGATGCCGCCCTCGCCTTATCTTACTTCAAAGGCATGAATACTGGATTACAATTAGCTACCCGTTTTGCTAAATACATTGCTGATCACTGGGACCAAATTCTTGGGAAAGAGCCAGATGTATTTGCCGATTATGAAGAATTTTACGATACCTTTGCTGAAGCAGCTTTGGCGGATGGAATAAAAACTAATAAATCGGTAAAAGCATTAGAGTCGGCTATTACTTCAAGCAGATATTTGCCATTTCAATTTTTATATTTCAGTAACAATCAAATTGCAGATTTTCATCGCCAGTTCGATATTCTCCACCAAGCTAGTCAATTTTATTTAGAAACGCAATTGGTGGTGGACAGAAAACAAGCTACAGCTCACATCGTACAAACCTGGCTAGAAGACCAGATGCCCCAAGGTTTAATTTTGTTAAAACAAAGAACGAAACAAAGGGCCTTACGAAATGTGCATAATCCAGAGCTCCATGACGCTTTGTTAAAACTTGCTGAGTTAAATACGGATGATATGAGCCTACACGAGAAGGCATATTATGGATTAGCACTCAGCAAAACATGCGATCTACTGGATTACCCTGGTTCGGTTCAAGAACAAAAGTTTGTACGCTTTGTGGGGCAATTAAAAAATGTTAAATCATCAGCCAGCCTCATGATCAGCTCAATACTTTTTGCTATAGCAGGAATTGTACTGGTGGGAGTCAGCATTGCCTCAGCTGTAGCAACACCAGCCTCCGTGGCAGCCTTCACCGTAGGAAGCGCACTCTTAGCCCATGGGCTTTACAAGCTACATCAAAATGTTCAATCCCAAGACGCTACTTATAAAGCGATACGAGAGATTAAAGATATTGTAATGCCAGAGGATGAAGGTTCGTCCCCCTCCTTTGTGTTTTCCTGATGTTCATCATTGCGAGCATTATTGCTGCTCCCAAAGAACTTCCCTGTAACTTATTGATTAACAAGGAATCTCTACGAGCTCAAATCCAAGCGCTTTTGCACGGAAACTTAAGC
>CAMAYX010000027.1 GCA_945862405.1 Legionella genomosp. 1 | reverse complement strand
TAAACCCCTGTAACCACACTCGCAATCAGGCTCTCAGCACTAATGTAACGCCGGCTTTTACAACACAAACATATCGTTGGTGATTTTAACTCAAAAAAGTTCTTTGCAGATGTTTGCCCCGAAGGGGCTGGGGCGCTCGCAATGACGGGTCGATTAACTTTAGTACATAACCCAGCATATAATTGCATTTTCTCAGCTGATACGTTAGGTTATAACTTCCTGAAGAATGGAATATTTGGATGAATATTGTAACAGTATCTTTTGAGGAACCATTGATGGTTTGTATTGGCGGCGAAACGGTACAAATTATTGCTTTTAAAACACAAGAACATGGCAATATTAAATTTGGAGTAAGCGCCCCTCGCTCCATTAATGTACACCGAGAAGAGATTTATCGGGTTATTCAACAAAAACAGCAAGAACCTTCCTCTGACTAATGCATGTGCAAAACTAAAAACTCAACGTGTATTCTTATACTTTCTAGCATCTTACTGATTTTTTCATTCATCGTCATTGGAATTAATGCCTTATATTTCAAGTTTCCAGGCAACAACTATTTTCCTCCTCATGCCACTATTATTGGCTTCACCGTTTTATTAATGTGGTGTGGATGTAGTTTGCAATTTGGCAGTAACCATAAATTCAGTAAAACTTCAAAAGAGCTTGTGTATTTCTTTTTGATCATGGCCCTTATCGCACTGACCACGGTGGCCGTGCAATTTACGCCCTTCACACCAATTGATCAGAGTATTGTGGATCTTGAAGTTCTTTTAGGTTTCAAAATGGAAGTGATTCTTCAATGGACTGCAGAACATCCTAAACTTAATCATCTATTAGCATTTATCTACGATACTATACCGGAACAAATGAGTTACATACCTTTAGTAGTGATCGTTTGCCAACGATTCGAACGAGTTAGGGAATATTATTTTTTATTATTATTCAGCGCGTTAATAGGTTTTAGTATCTATTATTTTTTCCCTACATTAGCTCCCGCGAGTATCATTAACAGCCCTTTATTCGGCGAAGCGCAACGAGCTACAGGACTTAAGTTTCAACAAATTCACCATTACATTGCACCGACTACCATGGATGGCGGGATGGTAGCGTTCCCTTCATTTCATGCAATCTGGGCGTGGTATTGCGTTTACATCATTCGCGATTGGCCAATCGTCGCAGCCATCCTTTTACCCATTAATATCTTGTTAATCGCATCCTGTATGTTGTTAGGTTGGCATTATCCAATTGATATCATCTTCAGCATAATCATCATTCTGCTTTCGCATTGGGCTTATCGTTTTTGTGGACGCCGTTGGTAGTTGATGTTGATATCGTCACCTTTTTAGAAGATTCAAATTTTAGCCAGCCTCCAAACCGTGGGTAGAGAAGTTCATCACTTCGCCCACCGCTAAAGCTTATGCCCCCTAGGTTTCTTTGCTCCATTATGCACAGGGATTGTGCATTTGGAGCAGACAAGATAGTTGGCCAGGGGGTTTAGCGTCTATCGGAAATCTACTTAGATGCAGGCATAAAGTTCGAATTCTTTCTAAACGTGACGATATCTCAGGTCCATGAACCCAAACTACCAAAGACAAGGCTAGACTTTATAAGATTAAAACGGGAGTATTCACCTTCACTACTGAAAATAATTGTTCAATATCCTCCGGCAACATACGAATACAGCCCGCACTTACCTTCATCCCTATGCCATCCCGACGATTTGTTCCATGGATTAAATAACTGGACCATCCTAAACGCAATGCAAAACTGCCTAAAGGATTGGCAACGTTGGCTGGAAAAGTTTCTGGCAAGAGCATCCCGTTCTGTTCGGCCTCACCCCTTAGTTTAACACTAGGCCTCCATACAGGATTCCGCTCTTTGGCAATGACCTTGGTCTTCCCTACCGGGGTACTCCAACCTTTGCGTCCAATTCCAACAGGATAGGTGTAAACTACATTTTCATTATCGGGGAAGTAAAACAGTCGATATTGATTTAAGTCAATTACTAACCCACGTCTAGGAACATTTGGTAATGTAAATTGTGCAGGAATCTTTACGCGTATTGAATTATAAAAGGCTTGGGTCTTACTAAGGCTAGGGTTTGCTTTGATCATATCGTTATAACCAATATCATATCGCAGACCAATTTCGTTTAAGGTCTCACCCGCCTCTGCTTCAACGTATTCGACTTCACCAACCCTATTACCTTGCGCAGGAATTACGTAGACGGCTGCTGTTAGTGTACTCATGAACGACAGCAACACTAAAGTAAGAGTAAATAACGCCCCATTCTTAGTGAAAAAGGGCGTTATCCATTTATAGTTATAAACCTGTATCTGCTTTGAATCGTTCACCATGTTGTGTTTCTAATTTTGCAAATAATTCATTGAGCTTATCATGCCCAAATTGCTGTGCATAATGCATTGGACCGCCGCGGAAAGGAGCAAACCCTGTGGCAAAAATCATTCCGGCATCCAACAAGTCCGCGTCAGCCACAACACCCTCACGGATACAAGTAGCGGCCTCATTTACCATACGCAATATTAATCGTGGGGCAATTTCCTTTTGGACATCCGCTTGATTGGGCTTATGCTTGATGGGTTTCCCATTTTTATATTTATAAAAACCCTCTCCAGACTTACGACCAAGTTTTCCTGCCGCAACCATATCGCGTAATTTTTGCGGAACAGAACCGCCGAAATGTGCGGTAAGATTTTCTGCAACTGCCAGGCAAACGTCCATACCTACCGTGTCTGCCAACTCAACAGGCCCCATGACCATGCCGAAGGATTTCGCAGCTTCATCAATAGTTTCGGCACGATACCCCTCTTCTAATAGTTGCACACATTCCATCAGATAAGGCATCAACACACGATTCACCAAAAATCCAGGACTGGATTTTACCGGTAAAGGTAGGCGGCCAATCTGGTTAACAAAGGTACATGATTGTTGGGTAATTTCTTGTGATGTTGTTGCACTGCTGACCACCTCTACCAGTTGCATTTTAGCGACTGGATTAAAGAAGTGTATGCCTACCAACCTTTGTGGGTTTTTCATGGCTTGGCTGATTTCATCGAGAGGTATGCTAGAGGTATTCGTCGCAATAATCGCTTCTGGTTTTGCAAACGCTTCAATTTTCTTCATTAACGTTTGCTTTACTTGGAGATTCTCAAAAACGGCTTCAATGATGACATCCGCCCGTGCAATTCCATGGCCATCTGGATCAGGAATTAAGCGGTCCATAGCGCTTTGAACCAAGCGCGGCTTACGAAGCTTTTTGCTATAAAGTTTATAAGCTCTGGCTATCGCAGGAGAAATCTTTTCATAGGACTGATCTTGCAGTGTCACTTTAAGCCCGCGCATAGCACACCAAGCAGCGATGTCGCCGCCCATAACTCCCGCGCCAATGACATGAACGTGTTGAGGGCGGAAGGATGATTCCTTCGCAAAAGCTTTTAGTCGCTCTCTTAATAAAAAAGCACGAATAAGGTTGCTGGCCGTTTCACTACCAGTGACCAATTGTTCAACCGAGTCGGCTTCTTTTAAATAAGCTCGTTCGTCGAACCCGCCTTCTCGTTCCCATAAATCAATAACAGCATTAAACGCTGGGTAATGTTCTGGTCTAGCCTTCTGAGCAGCTTTATAACGCAGCACTTTGGCTATCAAAGCTCTTGCCCAAGCATAATTACTCAAGGCTTGCAAAAACTTAGGTTTATGTTTGGCTGGCTTTTTCTGTACGTAGTAAATTGCAGCACGCTTTAATTGACGGAATGGAACAACATCATCGACAAAACCTAGTTGTTTTGCTTTTTGCGCCGCTAGTGGCGCACCCGTTAGTATAACTTTTGAGAGTGCATCAAATCCACCAATCAATTTAGGTAAGCGCACTGTTCCACCCCAACCTGGATGAATGCCAAGTAATACTTCGGGTAAACCTAAGCGCGTATCTTTATCATCTGTGGCTATCCGATAATCACAAGCCAACGCCAGCTCCAACCCGCCACCCATACAAAATCCATGAATCATGGCGACGGTGGGAAACGACAAACCCTCTAGCCGGGAAAAAACTATTTGCCCTTTTCGTAAAAAATCAACGGCACGCTCTGGATTGTCAAATTGGGAGAAAGCATTAACATCAGCGCCTGCAATAAATCCTTTTTGTTTTAACGAATGAACAACCAAGCCCTTAATGTCATGGAGTTGCGTAATTTCCTGGAGCAGCTCATTTAATTCATCTAATACTTCATCATTAATTGAATTGACACTTGAGCCTTTTCTATCTAAACCAAGCCATATAATGCGCTCGTCATCCAGTTGCATTTCCCAATGCTTATAATTACTCATGTTCATTCACCTCTGTCACACGCTCTAAATACATAGCCCCGCCTTGGCCGCCACCTATACAAATTGCAGCAATTCCTCGTGCACCGTTTTCTTGTTTCAAATTTTCCAACACATGCAACACAATACGTGCGCCACTCGCACCTATAGGATGCCCGGCTGCAATAGCACCACCATCCCTATTAAGACGATCGCGGGATGGTGCTCCGAGTGCCCCTTTTAATCCCAAGTGTTCTTTGCAGTAACTTTCATCATCCCAAGCTGCCAAACACGCTAGCACTTGTGCGGCAAATGCTTCGTTTATTTCCCAACAATCCAAATCGTTAGGTTTTAAATTGTGACGTTGAAGAATGGGTGTAGCTGCATGAACAGGCCCTAAGCCCATTTGTGATGGATCAAGTGCAGCCCATTCAGAATCAACGATTCGTCCTAGCACGGGAAGTTTATATTTTCGAACAGCTTCAGCACTGGCGAGGATCAATAAACAAGCACCGTCGGTTATCTGTGAGCTATTTCCAGCAGTTACCATGCCATATTTTTTATCAAAAAATGGCTTCAAATTTGCTAATTTTTCTACCGAAGAGTCTGGACGTACTCCATTGTCTTGGCGATAAGTGTTTCCACGATAATCCATGATCGGAGTAATTTCGGGCATGTGCTGCTCTGCTAACGCACGAGCTAATTTTTGGTGACTTTCCACAGCGAGCGAGTCCATTTGCTCACGAGTAATATTGAAACGAAACGCGAGCTTTTCGGCCGTTTGTCCCATGTCAAGTCCGACAATTGGGTCGGTCAGACCGCGCATTAACGCAATTACAGGAACAAGAAAGGAGGGTCTAAACTTAGTAATCAGTGCTAAGCGTTGTGAGGCACTTTTTGCGCTAAACCAACTGGCCATCCACGTTGCCATTTTTTGGTTAAAGAGTAATGGCGCATGGCTCATAGCATCTGTACCACCAGCTAGGATAAGGTGACTTCGGCCACTGGCAATTTGCAGAGCCGCATTATCAATAGCTTGCATCCCTGATGCACAATTACGCATCACCGTAAATGCAGGTACTCCATTTCCACAACCCAATCGTAGTGCAACTACACGTGCGATATTGGCTTCGTCAGGCCCGGGCATAGCTGAGCCGATAATGACTTCATCAAGTTCTGTGGGCGAAAAAGGCTGGCGGTTTAACAAGGGTGTACCGGCTGCAACCGCTAAATCAGAACCGCTGAATGGTCCAATTCCTTTTGCCTTTAAAAATGGGGTACGGCTGCCATCAACAACATACACCGCTTTCCCGCTCAAATTCGACTTAGGTTTCATTACTCCTCCTGAACATGCCATCGCAGCTGGCAATCAATTTTTATAGCAAAGTAAAGATAGCAGTAATCAATAAATTTGGGAAACACAGACTTGCATATACAATGTGCCAAGAGGCTGATGAGCAGGTTTAATAAAGGTGCATCTGAAATTATCCAAACAACAGCACTTAGCAGTAACAGCGTGGTGCAAATGTATTCTAAGCGCTCTATCCCGCGCGTTCCTTTAAAGAAACTGACCACACAAATTTCCATATTGCCCAGCAATAAAATTCCAGCCAGCAATATGGAAGAGTTACTACTATGGCTTAAGGGGAAGCTGTTAGTGCTCGCTAGCCATCCCTGATCATATGAAAGAAGAAACTAAGTTATCATCGCGGGAAAAAACACCCACACGCTGATTTTCGTAAAAAACATAAAGTAATTTCATGTTTCCATCTATAGTGGGAATCCACATCCAAGAAATACTGTTCGAATCCAGAATATGAATTAATTGTGAAACTCAGTTGACGAGAAGTGAATACCTGATATACTTCCGGACCATTGATCGGAGAGATGGCCGAGTGGTCGAAGGCGCTCCCCTGCTAAGGGAGTATGGGTCAAAAGCCCATCGAGGGTTCGAATCCCTCTCTCTCCGCCAGATCAACGCGCCCGTAGCTCAGTTGGATAGAGTATCTGGCTACGAACCAGGGGGTCGGAGGTTCGAATCCTTCCGGGCGCGCCATTTTTTTCGTAGCACAATTCACTAGATATTTCCACTCAAACTATTGAAGTTTTTGTGCATTTTTTGAATAATTCGCATAATCTCAAATTCACGATATAATCGCGACTATCCCTCTAGAGAGTGACACTAATTAAACATGAAAAAAGCTGCATTTTTTTGGCGCAAAGGGCTGTGGGCGTTTTTTAGCCTATTATTTCTATTACTGGTCTGTGGAAGCGTACTTTACCTCTACTTGGAAAGCCAACTGCCCAATGTTGACTCTTTAAAAACCGTGCAGCTGCAAGTACCTTTGCGTGTTTATACGCAAGATGGAGAATTAATTCAGGAATACGGAGAGAAGAAACGTATCCCACTCAGTTATGAAGAAATCCCTCCTACCCTAGTACATGCTATTTTGGCCACCGAAGATCAACGCTTTTTTGACCACGCAGGCGTCGACATTTTTGGTTTAGCTCGCGCTACGGTACGCATGATTCAAACTGGAACTAAATCGCAGGGCGGCAGTACCATTACCATGCAGGTAGCCCGAAACTTCTTCTTAAACCGCAAAAAGACGTTCTTACGCAAATTCAATGAAATTATGCTGGCGATTAAAATTGATCGCGAGCTTAGCAAAGAAAAAATCTTAGAATTGTATTTAAATAAAATCTACCTAGGCAACCGCGCTTATGGAGTGGGAGCGGCAGCACAAGTCTATTATGGTAAGAATTTAAATGAATTAACGCTCGGTCAGCTCGCAATGATTGCGGGATTGCCACAAGCACCTTCTACACAAAATCCCATCATAAATCCTACCGCGGCAAAAAAACGGCGCGACCATGTTCTAGAACGTTTACTTGAAGAAAAGTATATTACTCAACAACAGTATCAAGATGCGATTAACGAACCTGCAACTGCAACATATCATGGTTCAACCGTTCAGGTTAATGCTCCTTACGTCGCGGAAATGATACGCCAATCGCTTTATGATCATTATGGACCTGACGCCTATACCAAAGGGTATAAAGTCTATACCACCATCAAGGCGCCGTTACAGAATGCCGCCGATCAGGTGGTTGAAGAAAATCTTCTGGCTTATGATCACCGTCATGGATACCGCGGCCCAATCACCCATGCAGGGTCTGTTGAGGGCGGTTCACCAGAAGCAGTACGAAATATTTTATCGCCCTACCCCACCGTCAACGATCTACAGCCTGCTGTAATTTTAAGCGTAGGCGAAAAAGACGCAACCGCAGCATTACGCCATGGGAAAACACTCACCATTCCGTGGGAAGGACTTTCTTGGGCAAGACCGGCGATGCGTAATGGCTGGATGGGTAAAGCTCCTACGCAAGCTAAACAAGTTGTTAGCGTTGGTGATGTTGTTTATGTACGTTACTACAAGGAACAATGGCAGCTAACACAAATTCCACAAGTGGAAGCAGCCTTAGTTGCATTAGATCCAAATAATGGCGCCATCCAAGCCTTAGTTGGTGGTTTTAACTTTGAAAAGAGTAAATTTAATCGTGCTACCCAATCCAGCCGTCAACCAGGTTCGAGTTTTAAACCTTTCATTTATGCCGCAGCATTACATAAAGGCTACACCTTAGCTACTTTAGTAAATGATGCTCCCATTGTAGTGGATGATCCAAGCCAGGCTAATTTATGGCGCCCGCACAATGATAACTTGAAATTTAACGGCCCTACCCGCTTAAAAGAAGCCCTGGTTCGTTCGCGTAACATGGTTTCTATTCGTGTGTTAGATGACATCGGCATTAAGTATGCGATTAATTTTATAACCAACTTTGGATTCCGCAAGGAAAATCTACCCAGAGGTTTGTCACTAGCGTTGGGAAGTTTATCCGTGAGCCCCTTAGATTTAACTGCAGCTTATGCGGTGTTTGCTAACGGTGGTTTTAAGGTCGAACCTTACTTAATTGACCACATTACCGACAATGAAGGCAAGGTTTTATTACAAGCAAAGCCCATTGTTGTATGTAATCCTTGTGCGGAAGGAACCGATCCTAATCTGGTTGCCCCAAGAGTTATCCCTGCTGACATATCATTTTTGATGAATACGGCATTACAAGGCGTAGTTCAACGCGGCACCGCCTCAGCAGCACGTGTTTTAAATCGACAAGACATTGCCGGAAAGACCGGTACTACGAATCAACAAGTAGATGCATGGTTTGCAGGATACACTCACGACTTAGTTGCTATCACCTGGGTTGGTTATGATACCCCTGCTCCCTTACATGAGTATGCAGCTCAAGCCGCTTTACCGGTGTGGATAGATTTCATGCGCATTGCTTTGAACGGCGTGCCGCAGAAAGAATTGCAACAACCAAAAAATGTTGTAGCGGTGAAGATTAATCCACAAAGCGGCCTATTGGCAGGCGCGCAATCGCCTTCCGTTCTAGAGTATTTCCGTGAAAATGAAGTACCTGGTGCGGATGAAGGCAGCTTATCCACTAATATTGAAGCCACCGATCCAAGCGCTCCGGTAGAAGAAGCTGTACCCATGGATCAAGCGGAGCAACCAGCCTACGAGCAACAGCAGATTCAACAGGTTCAGCAAGAACAAGAACAAGATTTGTTTTAGTAGCTTGGGTTATGATCAACAACAGAGCGGGACAGGAGTAGATTGCTCATCCTTACTATCGCCATCTTTAGTAGACCGAACCCTTTAAGCGCAATTCCGATACCAACACCTGTACACAGAATAGCCGGAATCACAAAATTTGCCGCAGCTAAGACAATACCCACAGCTACAGCACTTATACCCAACACGCTGGTGAATACATCGAGCAAATGTAAGCTGCCGCAATATTCCCACAAAGCACTTTCCGCTTGAGGTAGATAGGCGGCCAGTTTGTCCATTGGAATTAAATTATCTTTGATTCTTTCGCAGCTTTCCGCAACCGACAATCCTGCTATATGCGGCTCCAACTCGAGACAGATGCCGTAGTTGTGTTGCAATAACAATTGATTAAGAACACCTAGGGTAAAGGTTCGTCCATTAAGGAATCCTTGATGCAGCCTCAGGCGTAATCAAGGATTCATTTAAAAAATCCTGATATTATTTTCCAGCATCTGCTGCTTTATTTGGATCTTGTGCAGCATCCTTCTCAGGTTGTGCAGTTTGCTCTGCCGCTTGGTCACTTTGCGTCGTCACTTCTTGTTTAACTGCAGTTACATCATCTTGCGACATAGCTCCGCCAGCGCCATTTCTGCCCGTACCAGGAAATGCCGGATTTACCAATACCATCATTAGGGACAATAACAACAAAGAAATAGTTTTCATTATTCGCTCCAAGAATCTTACATAACAAGTATAGATATAAATTGAAACTTTTGAGTTATTTTTTACCTAAATTGTGAAAATATTGGGTCTGTATTAGCTTTAATGGACCTAAACACCCGTTGCGGTCACGGGTTACGGGCATGAGCATGAGCATGAGCATGAGCACGGGCATGGGCACGAAAAAAAACCGACTTCGCTGAGTAAAGCGAAACGAGAGGTCTAAAAGGCCAATCAAAAAACCAAGATCCGCCAAATCTTACGGTTCTTACAAGGCGAGGGCGTCGGTGGCGGTTATGTAGTCATAACCTAGATCCCGAGCCACAGCTTCATACGTAATCATCCCCTGGTGCACGTTCAAGCCATTCAAAAGATGGCCATCGCTCAACAAGGCCAATTTCACACCCTTGGTCACCAAACTCAGTATAAATGGCAAGGTGGCATTATTCAATGCAAAAGTTGAAGTTTTAGGTACGGCGCCTGGCATGTTGGTTACGCAGTAATGCACTACGTCGTCAACAATGTAAGTAGGATCAGTATGCGTTGTTGGTTTGCTGGTTTCAAAACAACCGCCTTGGTCAATGGCCACATCTACTACCACCGAACCGGGACGCATTTCTTCTAGCATGGCTTTGGTCACCAGTTTCGGTGCCGCAGCTCCTGGTACTAATACAGCACCAATTACCAAATCCGCTTCTGTGACGTATTTTTCTAAGGATTCGGCGGTAGCATAAATGGTATTTAGTTTGGAACCGAATTGAAAGTCCAACTCGTGCAGACGTGATAAAGATTTATCGATCACCGTGACCCGTGCTTCCATTCCCATGGCCATACGGACAGCATTTGTACCGACAACACCGCCGCCAATCACCACAACATTTGCCGAAGCAACACCAGGAACGCCGCCTAATAATACGCCACTCCCGCCTTGAGCCATTTCCAAACAATGTGCACCGGCCTGAATGGACATTCTACCGGCCACTTGCGACATGGGGGTTAGTAATGGCAAACCGCCGTCGTTTTGCGTTACGGTCTCGTAGGCTATTGCTGTGACCCCAGACTCTTTTAATAAGCGCGTTTGTTGTGGATCGGGAGCTAGGTGTAAATAGGTAAATAAGGTTTGCCCTTCTTTCAAACGCCGGCATTCAACGGGTTGAGGTTCTTTAACTTTCACAATCATTTCTGCCCGTGAATAGATTTCCTCAGCGCCATCAACAATTTCAGCACCAGCGGCCCGATATTGCTCATCGGTAATTCCTATCCCCAGACCAGCGTTTGTTTCAACGATGACCTTACCGCCTACCCTCGTTACTTCCATGACGCTGCCGGGAACGAGACCAACCCTGTTTTCTTGAGATTTAATTTCTTTAGGAACACCAACTAGCATTACAACTCCCTTATTTTTTTAATTGTTCAATGATTTCAGGAACCAAGACAAACAGATCACCTACTAGACCATAATCAGCAATTTGGAATATGGGCGCGTCTTCATCTTTGTTGATGGCCACGATCACCTTTGAATCCTTCATACCTGCTAAATGCTGAACTGCCCCTGAGATGCCTAGCGCTATGTAAAGCGTTGGTGCCACCACTTTCCCTGTTTGTCCGACTTGATAGTCATTGGGAACAAATCCTGCATCCACTGCAGCTCTTGAAGCACCTACTGCTGCTCCTAAAGCATCTGCAAGCTCTTCCACTAATTTGAATTTTTCTGCACTTTGTAAACCACGTCCTCCAGAAACCACAATTTTGGCATTTCCTAAATCAGGTCGTGTTGATTTACTTAATTTATGACTCACAAACTCTACACGTTTATCGGTAAAAATCTTATCGATGACCTCAATTGCACACGGCGCTTGTTCTACAGTTACCGGTTCAAACGCGGTGGTGCGAATGCTTAGAACTTTTCTTTCATCTAACGACTTTACAGTTTCTAAAGCATTTCCTGCATAGATTGGATGAACAAACGTATTGCGATCTATAATTTGCGTCACATCTGAAATTTGCGCCACATCTAATTGCGCAGCGACTCTTGGCAATATGTTTTTTCCAAAGGTGGTAGCTGCTGCCATAAATACTTGAAAGGAGCCGCCCAACTCAACCACTAATTGGCTAATATTTTCAGCATAAGCATGAGCATATTCTTGATGATCCATATACCAAACAGAATGTACACCTTGCAAAGCTGCTGCTTGCTCAGCTACAGAACGGCAGTTATGACCTACCACTAATAACGTAGGTGTAGAATTAAGTTGTAATGCCGCAGTTAGCACATTGCGGGTGGATGGTTGCAGATTTTTATTATCATGTTCAACAAGAATTAAAGCGCTCATTCTTTCTCCCTATCAAAGCACTTTGGCTTCATTACGTAGTTTTTCAATTAAGGTCTTAACCGAATCAACTTTAATACCAGCACTTCTTCCTGCTGGAGCTTTGACAGATACAACTTGTACATGCTCTTTAAGTGAAAGGTTTAAAGAATCTAGTTCAAGTACATCTAAGGGTTTACGTTTCGCCTTCATGATATTGGGCAAGCTCGCATACCTAGGCTCGTTCAAGCGTAAATCAGTACTCACCACTGCCGGCAATTGCACGTTAAAGATTTCTAATCCACCATCAATTTCACGTACCACTTCAATGCGATGTTCATTTACGGTTAATTGTGAAGCATACGTTGCTTGCGGCCAGTTTAGCAATCCTGCCAACATTTGCGGGGTTTGATTATTATCCCCATCAATGGTCTGTTTGCCGAGTAGTACTAATTGCGGCTGGGTGTCGTTAACAACCTTTTGTAAAATTTTGGCAATATTCAAGCTGCAATGAGTTTTATCAGTGCGTACGAGAATGGCCTTATCTGCTCCAAGCGCTAAGGCATGGCGTAAGGTTTCTTGTGCAGCATCGCTTCCAATGCTAACTACTATGACTTCGGAGGCTTGATTTTTTTCGCGAAGTCTTAATGCTTCTTCAACCGCTATCTCATCAAACGGGTTCATCGACATTTTAATATTTTGCGTCTCTACCCCGGTTTGATCGGATTTAACCCTTACCTTGACGTAGGGATCAATCACTCGCTTCACTGCCACTAAAATCTTCATAGCTCCTCACTGGAATGATCAAATCAGTTGGATCTTGCCAGAGATAGCTCGAAAAGTGAATCATGGATGCCAGGGAAGGTGCTATACTTTCATCATAATTTCGGTGCCAGGATGCCAAAATGAAATTATTGTTTGCCCTTATTTTTTTTACAGCGCCCTTGCTGAGTGCTGCTTCAACTAAGCCAAATATTGTACCCATGTCGGGCAATGTACAAACTATTACCAGTTTGAATCCTATATTTTTCCAGGAAAATAAACTTAACCCGCTGGTGCGCGAGCAACTTATCCAGTTGGGAGACCGCTATTTTAGCAAGCTTAAACAGACCATTCCTGACGTAGAGTTAGTGGATATGGCATTTGCTGGAAATTTGGCCGGGTATCATTATAACAATCGCTCGGCGATTAATTTACAATTAATGGTTGATGCGCAAAACGTCAGCTGCGATGAAAATTTACTTAATAAATTTATTAAGTTCATCTCGCAAGAATGGCAGGAGGATAACATTCCATTTGCTAATTATACGGTGAACATTTCCATTCGTACGGAAATAGCCGATCAAGGCGGGGTTTATTCTTTGCTAAATGATAAATGGCTGCATACCCCAGCTTTGGACGTATCGACAAAACCCTCCACCCCCAACCTTAACTCAGCAGCTACTGACGAGACTGGTGTGGAAGTGGATTAATCCGCGGTTGCCATGGCATTGCGCTCCAAATACTCGCGGAATGCAGGGCCAATCTCAGCATGACGCATACCAAATTCAATGGTAGCCTGCAGATAACCTAGCTTGGATCCACAATCGTATCGCTTACCTTGAAACTTAAAGGCATTTACCGTTTCAAGCGACAATAGCCTTTGTATTGCGTCGGTTAATTGAATTTCACCACGATGATCGCTTGCGGTTTGCTTTAAACAAGAAAAAATATTCGCGGTAAATACGTAACGACCTACAGCCGCTAAATTTGAAGGGGCTTGGTCGCGTGCGGGCTTTTCAACGATGTCATGAATTGCGGAACAGCTTTGTTGTTTATCAAGTACATTTACAATTCCATATTGATGAACGTTTTCCCACGCCACCGGCTGGACAGCGAGTACGGAACATCCATCTTGTTTGAAATGTTGAGTCATTGCGGATAAGCACGGGGCCTTAGAATCATCAATTAAGTCATCAGCTAATAACACCGCGAATGGATCATCACCAACAACGTGTTCGGCACACAGTACCGCATGACCTAATCCTAAAGGTTGATTTTGACGAACGTAAGTAAATTGGATCCCTGGGGGTGAAATTTTCTTCACCAAATCCAATAGCTGTTCTTTTCCTTGTTCTTGTAAGCGGGTTTCTAATTCAAAATGATTATCGAAATGATCTTCTATTGCCCGCTTGCTGGAGCTGGTTATAAAAATCATATGAGTAATACCAGCGCGCACAGCTTCTTCAACCGCATATTGAATCAGTGGTTTATCAACGATGGGCAGCATTTCTTTAGGATTTGCTTTGGTCACGGGCAAGAATCGCGAGCCTAAACCAGCCACAGGGAAAACGGCTTTCTTAACTTGCATTTTAGAGATCCTTTTGATGAATACGCGGCCTGCCTACAGAATAATACACTAATTTAGCCTGGGCCGCGTTGTCCAAGGTGTAACAATTACGCCCGTCAATTACAGGTGCATGTTGTAAACTGTGTTGTAGCGATGACAGTGAATAATTTTTAAAAATGGGCCATTCTGTAGCAATTACTAAAGCATCCACACCTTCAGCTATCGCTTCTTCAGCGGAATTACACCATTGGATGCTTGAACTGGATGGAATAAGTTGTCGCGCCGCATCCATAGCCACTGGATCATAAAGCCTTACCATCGCACCAGATGTTAATAAAGCATTAATGATCACCAGACTGCTAGCTTCACGCATGTCATCCGTGCCAGGTTTAAACGCAAGACCCCAAATAGCGATCGTTTTATTGTTTAACCGACCCTTGAAATGATCGTGCAATTGTTCGCCTGCCCATTGTTTCTGCAATTCATTAACTTTATCTACGGCAGCTAACAGTTCACTGTTTTCACCAACATTTTTTGCAGTTTGGATGATGGCCCGACCATCCTTCGGAAAACAAGAACCACCATAGCCAATACCGGCTTGAAGAAAATGGGGCCCTATACGATGATCCAGCGCAATCCCTTCTCGTATTTCATCAATGTCCGCCCCTACTTTTTCGGCAATACGGCTTATTTGATTCATAAAGCTAATTTTGCAAGCCAACATTGCATTAGCTGTGTACTTAGTGAGTTCTGCCGATTTACGGCTCATGGATAACAGTGGGATGCCTTGCGCAGTTAACGGTTGGTACAGATCAGTTAACACTTCTAATGCATAAGGCACGCCGCCAATCACTACGCGATCAGCGTGTAAAAAATCGTGAACAGCACTTCCTTCACGTAAAAACTCAGGATTTGAAGCGATTTCTAAGCGATAAGTTGAATTGCATTTGGCCAATTCTTCTTTAACGCAGTGTTCTAATTGATCACCCGTCCCAACAGGTACGGTGGACTTGGTCACCAAGATACCATCTTGTTGGATACCGCTAGCGACTTGTTTGGCAACGGCAAAGACTTGCGATAAATCAGCACTGCCATCTTCAAGGCTTGGCGTACCTGTGGCGATGAAATGAATATTAGCACTACGAACAGCTTGCTGGACATCGGCCGTAAATTGTAAACGTCCAGAATTTATTTGCTCTATCAGTAATTCTGGCAATTGCGCTTCATATATAGGACACTGGCCTGCTTGTAATTTTTCGATGCGCTCTTGATTGATGTCGGCACAAATAACGCTATGACCTAATTTAGCAAAACAGACACCGGAGACCAATCCAACATAACCGGCCCCGTAAACAGATATCATCATGGGTGAGTCTCTGAAGAAATATAGATATTATCGGCAAAAAACGTGCAAATGACAAATTTCTTCCAGCGAAATTTATGATACGATTATTTTAAGCTGATAGAAATGGAATTTTATGAAAGCAAAGAAACCCAGTAAAACAATGCGCGGTGATAATCCTCTCGCTTCACGATTTGATAATTTGCCACCTAAACCTAAGCACCATTTTCCGCGAGTGGCCTATGTTCTGCAGGGTGGAGGCTCTCTAGGCGCTTATCAAATGGGGGTGGTAAAGGGATTATTAGAGGCTGGATATGAGCCGGATTGGTTGTCTGCTACTTCCATCGGGGCTATTCAAGCCGCAATCATTGTTGGCAATCCGCCCAACAAGCGAATCGAACGATTAGAAGAATTTTGGCGACGCGTGGCTACATATACACCTTTAGACATGTTCGGCGAGCTAGGGACTACCCAGACAATGTACAACATGTTAGGTACCTCATCAGCTCTACTATGGGGACAACCAGGTTTTTTTTCTCCTAAATGGTATAATGGCGGTTTACCGGTACTTGGCGATCCCCGCAGTCTTAGTTACTACGATACAACACCGCTCAAAGAAACCTTGTTAGAATTAATTGATTTTGACCTGCTTAACTCCTGCCCTATTCGTTTGAGTTTAGGCTCCGTACAGATTAGTACTGGTCATCTCATTTATTTTAACAACATCAACTACCGCATAACACCTGAGCACATTATGGCCAGTGCTGCCCTTCCCCCCGGCTTCCCGGCCATCGAAATCAATGATGAGCTTTATTGGGATGGTGGTGTTCATTCAAATTCGCCACTGGAAGTGATCTTAGAAGCGATACCAGCTGACGACACCTTGTGTTTTCTAATTGATTGTTTCGGCGGACATCCTTTCATCCCTTCCAACATGAATGAAATTGATGAGCGAGTTAAAGACATTTCCTATAGCACCCATGCTCAACGCACCATACTCAATTACATGCAACGACAAAAAATGCGCTTTGCATTTCGGGATTTAAAAAAATTACTCACAGAAGAGCAACTGCAAAAATATGGAGATACTCTTGATGTAGGCGCACCACATCATGGCACCCTAGTGCACATAGTCTACAGCGCAAGAATTGATAAAGCGGCTTCTAAAGATTATAACTTTGGCCAAGTGGTTATTAATAAACGCATTGAAACCGGCTATTCAGACGCACAAGCTTTGTTGCTGGAAAAGAAACATTGGAGCTACATTCCGGAAGATAAAACAAGCCGCCTGTATGAGGCTCCCAACAACTTATCACGCTTAATGCGCAAGCAACTGTGGGCAATTGAAGGAAAATAAATGATTTGAGCGAAGCAAAAATCAACCACACAGAACCAAGAGCAGATCAGGTTTGGTGAAGGTTAAACGATTGAAAAAAATAATGATTTAAGCGAAACGGAAAATCAACCAACACAGAACCGAGAACATATCAGATTTGAGTGCAGGTTGCACTATCTAGCAAGTTAGAAAAGCGGAGCATACTACAGTATGTGAGCATTTTATAACTTGCTAGATAGTGCAAGATGCGCCAAAGATGACTGTTCTCTAGCTGACGACCTTCCAAGAGCCGTCACCTTGCCGACAAGCCTTCCCATAGATCTGCTGGCTCTTACCACCGATCAACGCATTGGTTACGTATTCACGACAGGGTTGTTGATTAGTGTAATAGGTGCGTGTTGGTTTAACGGTGTAACGGTTACCGTTGTCAGGGTTTTGCCAGGTTACCGCGCGTCCAGTCGGTGCAGTTTCTAAAGCACGCTGCATTTCCATTTTGTCTTGGCGATCCATGTATTGACCAATTTTTCCGCCCAGGAATGCGCCCAGCAATGCCCCACCCGCTGCAGCAGCAACCTTACCAGAGCCACTACCGAACTGGCTGCCTAGTAATCCGCCGACCACACCGCCGGTCACCGTACCCACACCTTCATTGGTGACTTGTGAGCAACCAGTTAAAAATACGGATAAAGACAATGAAGCGACTACTAATTTTTTCATGTTTTCACCTGATTATTTGTTTATAAAATCGATGGTCATTCTATCACCAAGAGTAGATATTATCCAACATCTTGCTGCGTCGACCTGATCAAGTGTTAACTCAAAAAAGGAGATTTACAACTAGGGTTTTTATTAATATGAAAAGATGGTTGTGGCCAAAGCTAGATTTTCTTGTTCCTCTTCAATCCCGTTATCGTAATCCGTATCCTGCTCGTAACCAAGGAATAAGGACGTCAACGTTCTCATGAAAACTACTAATGGATGAAGGACTACAGTAGCTGCACTTACCACCGTTGCGACCCCATCATCAACAATGTTAATGCAGTG
>CAMAYX010000026.1 GCA_945862405.1 Legionella genomosp. 1 | reverse complement strand
AATCGCAACTTTACCATTCACATCTTTCCCAATGGCTTGATATGGATTACCCCATTCATTTAACCATTGCAAAGCATCTTGGGGTTTATCTTTATAATTAAGTCCATAAATAGGCACACCTTCCTGAGAGAGCTTTAATAGAAACACTTGCTCTTCTGCACAGGCACTGCACCAACTGGCCCAGACATTGAGTAAGGACACTTGACCATTAAATTGTTTGGCTGAAAAGGTAGATGCTGTTTGTAAGGACTGTAAATTGAACTCGGGTAATTTACGTCCTACTTGAACAGAAGGTAAATAATGAGGATTCAGCCATAGACCCTTCCACAATAAAATCGAAAATAATAAAAAAATACTTAGAGGAACGATCACCCATATTTTTTTCATCCAGGACGCCCCTCAGCAAGGCTAACCTGCTGCTTTTGTCGCGATTGATAGTAGCGGCGATCCATCAATGCCAACAACCCACCTGCCAATATCATAAACCCACCACCCCAAATCCAGCGGATAAAAGGTTTGTAGTATAAACGTACGGACCATGATACATCGTCTAAAGGCTCCCCTAGAGCAACATAAACATCACGAAAAGGAGTGACGTCAATGGCCGCATCGGTCATTGGCATTTTGCCTACGTTATATATTCGTTTTTCAGGAAAAATAAGTTTCTCGTTTGAGGAAGTAGCAATTTTAAACTCAGCGCGAGTACCGTGGTAATTTGGGCCTTGCAATGGTTGTTCTTGCATGAATTGAATACGATACCCTGCAAGCGTAACCGTCTCTCCGGGTGCCATTTTAACATCATCCTGAATCCCATAATTAGATGATATGGTGATACCCAAAACTGTGGCTGCTACGCCGCAATGAGCAAGCGCCATTCCCCACATAGCAGAACTAAGTCCTTTAATTCCACGTTGCTTAATTTTGACGCGCAGAAAAATTAAGGTGCTTAGAATGACCCAAAAGGCTAAGACCAACCCTAAACACGAAGCAAAGTTCAGCGGATACTGTAGGCCTATTAGAAGCAGCACGGGTAAACTTAAACTCAACACCACTATATATTTCATTCGGGTAAAGAGCGTACTTAGGCTATCTTTCAGCCATTGCAAATGAATTCCAATCCCCATAATTACCAGCACTGGTATCATTAAAGGAACAAACACCGCATTAAAATAAGGAGCACCTACCGATAGTTTTCCTAAACCCAGACCATCAATAAGTAATGGATATACCGTTCCCATCAACACAGTTAACATCACTACCGCCAAAAATACATTATTCAACAGCAGAGCACTTTCACGCGATACTAATCCAGGATGCGATGTTTGGCGCAAGGTTTGCGCACGAACTGCAAACAGTAATAAAGAACCGCCTATAACAAACAGCAAGAAAAAAAGTATGTACAATCCCCTTTGAGGATCAACCGCAAATGCATGCACCGAAGTTAAAACTCCAGAGCGGACTAGAAAGGTTCCAATTAAACTTAATGAAAATGCGCTAATAGCTAACAACAGAGTCCATGCTTTAAATTGTTGCCGTTGCTCACTTACCGCCAAAGAGTGTATGAGCGCAGTTCCTACTAGCCAAGGCATGAAGGATGCATTTTCTACGGGATCCCAAAACCACCAGCCACCCCACCCTAATTCACGATAAGCCCACCAGCTGCCCAATGTAATTCCAGCGGTAAGACAGCACCATGCAGCCAAAGTCCAAGGCCTGGTCCACTTGGCCCAAGCAGATTCAATTCTTCCCGCCCACAATGCGGCAATGGCAAAGGCAAAGGCAACAGAAAAACCCACATATCCCATATACAGCATTGGCGGGTGAAACAGGAAACCGGGATCTTGCAGCAAAGGATTTAAATCTCGACCCTCACTGTTCAATATTTCAAACTGCCTGGTAAAAGGATTGGAGGTAACAATTAAAAACAGTATAAACCCTATGCTGAGCGCACCAAGAACAACTAGTACTCTGGTTTTGATAGAGCTTTCTAAACTAGAGCTAAAAAGGGTAACTCCCAGCATCCATAAGCTTAAAATCAACACCCAGAGCAACATGGATCCTTCATGTCCACCCCAAACTGCACATAATTTATAAAACCACGGCAAAGAAAGGCTAGAATTAGTTACCACATAAGTAACGCTAAAATCATCATTCAAAAAACAAATGGTCAAGCAAATATATGCTAAAGCTACAAATACAAATTGGCCGTAAACATAGATAGGGGCAGTTGCTTGCAAATCATATTTTTTCCGCCATAAACCGATCGTGGGGA
Source organism: Legionella genomosp. 1 (assembly GCA_945862405.1). GTDB lineage: Bacteria > Pseudomonadota > Gammaproteobacteria > Legionellales > Legionellaceae > Legionella_A. The sequence goes on along the minus strand of CAMAYX010000026.1, from coordinate 15,831 downwards.
TTATCGTAAGCAATACTGCAAATGCCAGAGCACAAATCAGACAAAATAAGCCTAGTTCTGCAATCATGTCTTGGCATTCCCTTCTTTCATTAAAGATGCTTTTACCTCAGGAGGCATGTAATTCTCATCGTGTTTCGCTAAAACCTCTACTGCATTAAATTGAGTTGGGGTCAACAGCCTTCCTTGCGCAACGATGCCTTGTCCTTCTCGGAATAAGTCAGGCAATATGCCTTTATACTCAACTTCTACTGTGTTTTTAAAATCGGTGATTTTAAACCGAACTTTTAAATCACCTGAGTTGCGAATAACACTACCTTTAACTACCATACCGCCAACACGAATCATTTGATTTGTTGGACCTTGCCCTTCAGCAAGCTGCGTAGGTGAGTAAAACAAACTAATGTTTTGACGTAAGGCAAACAAAACTAAGGCCGTTGCTATGCTTAGCAAAAAAACCAGTAATATAACAACGGTTAATTTACGTTTTCGTGCGGGATGCATGCTCACTGTCGTTTAAACCATTGCTGTAGTTTTCTAAGCGTGCGCGTTCGCTGCCATTTAATACCTAGCAGATTCATCACCAATACAACACAAACGATCCCATACGCAGGCCAAATATAGAATGAATAACCACCCATATCCAACCATTGGAGAAACTGATTCATATTCCCCCCTTTTCTATAAGAGTTTTAACCCAATTTTGTCGACGTTCTCGCAACAATACTTCATTTCGGGCTTGCAAAATAATCACTAAAAAACAGAATAAACTAAAACCCAGTAAGGACATGAGTAGAGGATAAAGCATGGCCGCATGGATTTTAGGTTTAGCAAATACAGAAAGCGTTGATCCTTGGTGTAAGGTATTCCACCAGTAAACGGAAAAATGAATTATGGGTAAATCTACTAAACCTACTAAGGTCAGTATTGCAACAACCCTATCGCCTTGTTCTTTATTCTGATAAGCACCTGCGGTAGCTAAAATCGCACCGTATAAAAACAGTAAGATCAATTCTGAAGTAAGCCTAGCATCCCAAACCCACCAAGTACCCCACATGGGTTTACCCCATATGCTTCCAGTTACTAGAGCTAAAAAAGCCATACAAGCACCAATTTGCGCAGCAGCTGTTAGCATTATCCCTGCTATCTTAATGCGCCAAATCAATACTAAAATAGCTAAGAATCCCATCCAAGCATAAAGCGCCATGGATAAAAATGCACAGGGAACATGCACATACATGATACGAAATGCATCCCCTTGCTGATAATCAGCCGGAGCAAACGCCAAGCCCCACACCAATCCAACCGTCAGGGTTATGAATGCAAAACTTTTAAGCCATGCACCCCATTTCCCGGTGATTCGATAAAAACTTTTTGGAGACGAAAGTTGATATAAAATTTTCCACATAGGAAACAATTGAGCCAGAAAAAAAAGAGAATTTTAACATGCATTTGTTCTTCTGTCTTGTTATTGCCTTTGTTTCATTTAAAATTAGATAATAGCGGACTTTAGTTCACTAGCTCTTAAAGACAATAATGCAGGATGCCCTCTCATGATGAGAATTAGATATAAGATACCTTTAATAACACTAGGCGCTGTAGTGCTTACGGCCCTTATTTCCAGCTTTTCCAATTACCAAACCAACATTAAATTAATTGAAAATGCCAAAAAGAAAGAATTAAAAATGGTAGCGCGATTAATTCAGAATCAATTAGTTGAACAAAGCAATGTTGCGGCGGGGAAGGTTGCTTTTGTGGTAAGTCGTCCTGAAGTTATTAAAGCTTTCCGCGCCAAAAATCGCGATGAACTTATCTCGATCATGATCCCTACCTTTAAAATCCAGCGCGATAAATTTGGGGTACGCGATGCCCAATTCACACTGCCTCCAGCCACAACATTCTTACGATTACATAATTTGGCTTTGTACAATGATGACAATAGTTCCTTTCGTGAAATGATTATAATGTCGATGAAGAATCAGCAGTCTTATCAAGGTATCGAAATAGGCCGTTCTGGGGTCAGTTTGCGTGCAATTGATGTCGTAAAAGATGCTCAAGGTGTAATCGGAACCTTTGAGATTGGAATGAGTTTCGGCACCATCTTAGATGAACTAAAAATGAACACCAACTTCGATGCCGCGATATTCATCAATGATGATTTAATGACTTCAATTGCCACCTCACGTCATCGAGCCAGTCAGGATCGCATTTTTGGCGAACTTCAAGGAATCGGAGCAACCGATTGGGCGAAAATCTTGCCCAATATGAGTACCCAACTACTGTCTAAAGTGAATGATGTTAAAACGATTACCCAACGCATTAATGGCGTAGACTATGGGGTAATTTTAATACCTTTATTGGACTTTAAAAACAGCGAAATTGGCGTCATCGTTGCTATAAGTAATTTTTCCAATTACCAATCGCAATTAAGTGCGAATTTAATATCCAGTATAGCCTTTGGCATATTGCAAACGCTCATTTTATACGGCGTGGTCTTAGTATCGTTCCATGTTTTGTTGATGCGCCCTTTGGATCATTTAAATGAGGTAATTTCTGCAAGGAAAAACCATCAACAAGCAGAAATTAATCCTGATTTAAAATCACGTTCCGATGAGATCGGTGAATTAGCCAAGAATCTAGACGCCCTTAATGTGGAATGTAACAAACCAGAGTCACAGCATGATGCGTAATCTAATCTGCAGTTTAGTTCTAACATGGATATTTGCTACCGCGTGGGGAGCCAGTACAAGCCCGCACGTAATAAATCTTCCCGGTGAAACGAAGACAAGTGGTTTTCAAAGTGAAGTACCTGATAGCTTGCCAAAACCGCTGAAAGTCAGTGTGGCATTAATTTTAAATAGCATCCTTAGCATGGATGAAAAGTCGGGAGATTTTGAAGCAGATGTAGATCTCACAATACATTGGGGAGATCCTGGAATGGCCTTCAATGCCGCTCAAGAAGGTTCCACCATGCAAAAGTTTGAAGGACAAGCAGCTGAAGAAAAATTAAAAACATTTTGGAATCCTAACGTTACGATTTCAAACGTTGAAAAGATAGTCAGTAGTAACCCTACTTTATTTATTTCAGCGCAAGGTATTGTTACTGAAATCAGACGAATGAAAGCAATATTTCATATGACGCCTGACTTAAAAGCATTTCCTTTTGATACTCAATACCTAACCTTCGATTTGGATGCGCCGAACAACACTATAAATGAAATACAATTCCTACAACATCAAGAAGACATAGACCGCTCCGGCATAAGAGAAGGTGTGAGGTTAAAAGGTTGGACATTAAATACTATCGAGTTTGAAAACTCTGTCGTGCGTAATGCAGCAGGAGGATTTTATCCTAGATTCGAAGCATCCATTGTTATGGCTAGAGAACCAGGAAGTCATCTCTTTGCATTCGCCCCCTTATTTCTAATCATGTTAGCCCCAACTATCATCACCTTATACAGCAAAGAATCCACGATAGGCGGACGTTTAACGGCCTGGGGAGCAGCATTATTAACACTAATAGCCGTGAGTTTTGCCTTGGATCAAAAATATCCGGCTTTGGAGTCGGACAGCATTTTGCCGCAAATCATTAGCATTGTCTTAATTTATCAATTTATTATGATTTTTGTGACCATGACCATCGTCAATCCAGTCTTTGTGCGCAAGGTAAAAAATCCATATTTAATCCCATCGTTACTTTTCTATCTGCAATGGACAATACCCATAGCATTCATCCTACTCATTGTTTCGCGAATTTTGTTGGTGGGAACTCAATTTTAATCTAGAAAGGTTGCTCGCATAACACCTGCGCTCGCAAAGGGAAGTAAGGCGAGCGCTGTTATAGATAATCCTAATAATAAAGCCAAGTGCCCTAAGGTGGGCAGGTGCATTAAAGCTGCTGTTATCGCGCCACTGCCAAAGATCAGGATGGGAATGGTTAAAGGCAGCAAAATAAGTGCGGCAAGTACATTTTTCTGTTTTAAACTCACGCTAAAGACTGCAGCTAGACCACAAAGATAAAAAATTGCCGGTGAGCCCATTAACAATGACAGTATTACAATTAGCGTCTCATATCCGCTAAGACCAAACAGTAAAGCTATTAACGGAGTGAACACTAATATTGGTAAAATATTAATGCACCAATGCACCAAAATCTTAACTCCAATCATAAGACTCAATGAATGCCCCGAAACCAGCCATTGTTCCATTACACCATCTTCGTAATCTTGCTGAAACAAACGCTCAGCCGACAGCAACGTCGCAAATAAAACTGCAGTCCATATCAATCCAGGAGCGATTGTACGCAAGAGGACAGGATCTGGTGGGAGACTAAGAGGTATAAATACTAAAATCATTAAATAGAACAAACAAAAATTGACGATTAAGCGCAATTGACGTATCAACACGAGACTTTCACGTTTCAGTAAACGCTTAATCAATTGAAACGAGCCGATCAAAGATTGTACTCCAGATAAATATTACTGGGCAAAGTCAGTGCTTGGTGTGAGGTCAAGATAACAATACCTCTTTGTGCTAAATGCTCCTCAATGCAATGCATAAGTGCATAAATCCCTTCCTGATCCAAGGCATTCAAAGGTTCATCAAGAAGCCATAGCGAAGCCTCAGTAAATAATAAACGCAAAAGCCCTACTCTGCGCCGTTGTCCTGCTGATAAGGAACTACAAGTTACATCGGCAAAGTCCGCCAATGAGAATTTTTGTAATATTGAGCTTAGATCCACCTCATGGTCTTTGCGTAAAGAAAGCTCACAATTTTCTTTTACCGTTAATAATTGGCTGATACCTGATTTATGACCTATGTAACAGAGATTACGTTGAAATGAGGCTCTGTCTTTAACAATGGATACGCTTTGGTAACATACCTCGCCATTACTAGGCTGTAATAAGCCAGCAATCAATTTGAGCAACGTGGTTTTCCCAGTACCATTGGCACCGCGCAAATGCAATAATTGTCCAGGATTTACCGAAAAATTGACCTTACGCAGCAATGGCCGCTCAGGATAGTCAAAATCAAGATTAGCAACGTCGATCATGTTCTGAAGTAATGATAAAAATCACAGTATACTCGGGTCTGTTGACAATTCTACTACCTTGGTACCAAAACCATAAATTTCGCTGTTTTGCTACGTACCTACCAAATTCCTAACACCAAATGTTGAGAATTGTTGCCACTAAAAGGATAATGAAGTTTTTAACTTCGAAGAGAAATAATGAATTTTTTAGCGCAGTATGGTTTGTTTGCTTTAAAAGCGATCACCTTAGTAATCGCTTTTTTAATCTTGTTAGCCGGTATTTTATCTTTGGGACGCAAACCTAAACCAAAGCTACAAATTACCTCATTGAACAAGGAACATGAGGACGTTAGACAAGCGTTGCAAAAAGAAATTCTTGGAAAAAAACACAAAGAGAAAAAAGCTAAGAAAAAGAACAAAGAAAAAGCTAAAGAAGAACAGCCATCTTTATTTGTCCTTGATTTTAACGGCGACATGAAGGCGACTCAAGTTGACCAATTGCGCAATGAAATTTCAGCTGTTTTATCAGTTGCCAAAGAAAATGATGAGATTGTTGTACGTTTGGAAAGTCCCGGCGGTGTCGTTAACGGTTATGGCTTAGCAGCTTCACAATTACAACGTATTCGCGATCGTAATATTCCGTTAACCGTGTGCATCGACAAAGTTGCCGCTAGCGGTGGATATTTAATGGCATGCGTGGCCAATACAATTCTTGCCGCTCCCTTTGCAATCATAGGATCAATCGGCGTGGTAGCCCAGATGCCAAATTTTCACCGTTTGCTCAAGAAAAATAACATTGATGTTGAACTACTAACCGCCGGCGAATACAAACGAACCTTGACGATGTTTGGTGAAAATACCAGCAAAGGCCGAGAAAAAATGCAAGAAGATCTGGAACAAATTCATGTGAACTTTCGTGATTACATTCTTGCCAATCGCGATAACATACAAATTGACCAAGTAGCTACAGGTGAGCACTGGCTGGCAGCAGATGCCTTAGATTTACATTTGGTGGATGGTTTAAAAACTAGTGATGATTATCTGATTGAAAGAATGCAAAGTTTCAATGCCTTTAAAATTACCATCCACGGCAAACAATCGCTGGCTGCAAAAATATTAAAACCCGCAATGAAACTGTTGCATCCTTGGGCATAACAATAGAACACATTCGTTCTGTTTTCTATTAAATCCCGTACGGCATGAAATCCCCGCAGGCGCCTTTTAGCGTCTGTAAATTGCTTCATCCAATTAAGGTAAATCGTCATTCCCAAGCGATCTTTATACTTCACACCCTGTTGTTTTCCGAATCAATACTTATTGGGCATATAACACCGAACAAGTATAGGCCCCAAGAACATAATCGACAATTTAAAATACAATATACAGTAATTGTCATAATTAACATTACAACACAAAACATTTATTGTAATTTATTGACGTTTTTAGGTAATTTGTGTAATTTTATAGTCCGGATTTTATTCCGTTAATAAGTTATTAGTTTTAAATATGGAAGTTTAATGTTAATAAATTAAGGAAAATTAAAAATGGATAGAACGACGCAAAATCAAGGGCAATATGGTGTTCCCATTTCAACAGTTAATACATTTTTACATCAAGAATCATTAACTATTCCCATAGATAATAAAGAAGCTATAAAGCAGATTGCTTATGTTAATGAGCAGGGTTCAAATGCCTTAATGCTCGCGCTGCGCAATCATCAGAAAGCTGTACGTCCGATGCTGCAAGTCATCAACACAACTTCAACAGATATGAATTATTATAAAGAGTCAATTCTTACCCAAGTTGACTCTTCGGGCTACAATCCATTAATGTTGGCGGTTATATATCAGCCGGAAATTGTGCAGGAAATTCTTGCATCTATGAAAGACCTTACTGCCCAACAATTGAGCGGTATATATACTCAAGCCGACAACAGTTCCAGAACTGCATTGCACCTTGCTCTGGGCAATAATCAAAATGCTGCTACATCAATACTTGAGGCTATAGCATTATCGAATATCAATATTGATGTTAAATATGGTCAGCTAAAATCCGGGCTTAGCAAAATGCCGAGAAGATTTACTCCGAGCCCAGCGATTCTTGAAGCCTTCTGGGAAAAAGAATTACTAGACCTTCTTGAGCAACTGAAACCAACAGAAGATACACAGTTCAGTGCCGCAGAAGACCAGCAAAAAACTCTTTATCTTAAATTAAAAGATGATTGTGATAAATTTTTAATTTCTCCGAGAAAGCACAAAGATATTATGAAATTTCATCATTCATGGAATCATGAAATTGACGAATTTCGAAAGGAGCATGCTTCAGCTGGCAGCGCTCAATTTAAGCACGTATTAACCTTAATGCTTTTGGTATTGTCGGTTGTTGGTATTATTTATATTGCTTATCAAGCTGGTAAAAATTATGCAAAAAATAGAAGTTTGTTTTTCCCTAGTGCACTCGAGGAGCAAATTAACAAGATACAAGATAAAGCAAATCTTGCAGTTTCTAAAGAGGGTGAGGCTCAGCCCTCTGATAAGGAAATCGAGCACGAGAAATCCTCTATTGCGCCTGCATGATGAAAAAATAGCGGCTTGATGCAGCCTTTCTCCAAAGGAAGTGTAGTAAGTTGATCATTGAAACAGTTATCACTTGGTTTATTACACTTCTTTTATCTTTCTATAGTCTTTCGGAATAATGTCACACCGACACCACCTTCATTTGCTTTTTCTCTTTCTGCTTCGATTTGTACTCGCAAAATCGAAAATGTGTGAATATACTTATACATAGTTGTGTTTGGTTTCTCTACACGGAGTAAATATGGGCGACTTTAAATCGAAATTACCGGACCTAAAAGAATTAGGCTCTATGACCAGTAAGTTATTTAGAGACATTAAGAATAGTGTTTCAGAAATCATTACCGACTACAAGGAAAAGCATCCCACACCACCCCCTGAAGAAAAGGCTGAGACCGTTGTTGTTAAAGAGACTAAAATTGAAGTTAAAGAAACGGTTGAAAAAGCTGCTAAAAAAGAAGAAAAGAAAGCAGAGCCAGTTGAAGATGCTAAGCCAGGTGATCACATTGAAGTTACACCGGGTGCGCCTACCGATGATGAGGCAGGTAAAGAAAAATAATTGGAAAACCTTGATTACGTCGCGGCTGCATCAAGGCTACGTTTTTTTAAATTAACGTAGACTTGATGCAGTGAAGCGTAATCAAGGTCTTCATTTTTAAAATTTTAATCCTCCGACTCTTGTGCTTTAACAGGCCTAACTATTCCATATTTGCGCATCTTTTCCACTAGCGTGGTTCGCCGCATATTAAGATACTTCGCGGCACGTGCTACGACCCAATCTGACTCTTCTAAGGCTTGTGTAATTAAAGCAAGTTCGGTTTTTAGTAAATGTTCTTTTAAATCAATGCCATCTTCTAGCCAATCCGTTTTTTCTCCCACTAATGCTAATAAGGCTTGCCGTTCATCGTGCTCACCTATGGTTTTTTGAGTCTTGGATTTAAAGCGAGATAGCAAATCATCCACATCCACAATACCATTGGGAAATAAAATTGCTAAACGCTCTACCAAGTTGGCCAGCTCACGAACATTTCCCGGCCATTTGTAGTTTGCTAGAGCCTCCAATGCAGAGGGCATTAGACGTGCTACCACACGCCCATCTCCTTCTAATCGCGAAATTAATTGATTAAATAACAAACTAATGTCATCGCTACGCTCTCTTAAAGGCGGCATTTCGATAGGAAACACGTTTAAACGATAAAATAGGTCTTCGCGGAACTTACCTTCTTCAATTGCTGTTTCTAAGTTGCGATGAGTAGCTGCAATGATTCGCACATTTACATGTACACTCTTATTGCTGCCTACTCGTTCAAATGCGCGTTCTTGTAAAACACGTAATAGTTTGACTTGCATGCTCAGTGGCATATCTCCAATTTCATCCAGAAAAATCGTACCTTCATCAGCTAACTCAAAACGTCCCACACGAGAGGTAATTGCTCCAGTAAACGCCCCTTTTTCATGTCCAAAGAGTTCACTTTCCAACAACTCACTAGGAATAGCACCGCAATTTATAGGGATAAACGGTTTATGCGCGCGCGACGACAATGCATGAAGGTTTCTAGCAGCAACCTCTTTCCCCGTTCCAGATTCACCAAGTATCAGCACCGTTGCATCGGTATTTGCTACTTGCGCGATCAGTTTCCGAACTTTACCTATCGCTTCACTTTTGCCTACTAAACTACGTTGTAGAGGTGCTAAGATGGTGTCAGGATTTAAGCGAACAATTTCTAGCGCTATTTGGCATTGATGCAAAGCTTCTAGAATTTGCGGATAACTAAAGGGGAAAATAAGGCTTTTTAACACATTCGGGTAAATTTCATGCTCGTGAACAGCATCTTTGATGAGCAAAATTGGTATTTCAGGTTGCTGTTCGATGACTTTGCTTACTAATTTATTGGTATTACTAGGGCGTACATCAGCCCCCACCACAATAATCTGATATGCATCTTTAGAAGTAGAAGGCCAATCCTTGTAGGTAATTAGACAACATTGTTCACCTACAAAATCCAGCAAAGTTTGTATTTTTTCAGCCCGCACCTTATCGTCATCAATTATTAGAATAGTATTTTGGCGGCTCATAGATTCCTATCCTTTATCTCCCCTCTCTATAGAGTTTGGTAAGCCAGGAAGGAACTGTCAAATAAATGAACCAAGTTTTTGAATAAGCTTATTCGTTTTTTAGGACTTAACGGTGGCAATTTATATAGGTAAATGCCTTGCACTGAGGACCGAAACATAGGCGCTGATTACCTAAAGCTTTGGTAGCTGGCACATGTTCATCAATTTTAAACTTCTCAACACTTGCATAGCCCATGCGTCTACAGAACGAATAAGCTGCAAGTTGGCCGCAGCCTTTTCCATTTTCATAGCACCAGTCAATGCGATAATTCTCAAAGCGCGGGAAAACGAAACGGTTGGAAGTGTAATAATATTTTTGTGGAGGTCTGTGCTTTATTTTTCCAACACAACGAATTAATTTAAACCCATTGCATTGCCATCCTTTGCATTGTGTTTTGGAGGAAATAAAATTAGTTAACCCCAGATTATAGTCAATGATTTGTTTATTGGATTCTTTGTATCCCATCATTTGACAGTATTGGTTAGCAACGGGCATTCCACATTGTCCCTTGGAATTGCAATAATTTAAACGCTCGCCATGAAACGTGGGATTCCAATAGTTGCGAAAATAGTTTTCGGAATCAGCCGCATGAACATTGCCAAGCAGGTTCATCAGCACAAAAAGAGAAATAAGGCGGCGAAAAATGGTCATGGAATTCACATAAGAGTAGGAGCTTTTGCTCGCTATTATTGTTGTAACCTATATTAGCAACTCATGGATTACGACACAACTTCCTTGTTTATTGGAGTCTTAGTAAACTACCTTTACCCTGTCGTTGCCTAAGAGGCTCATTAAATTGTGCAGTAAGTCATCGCTTGGAGTTACAAACCATTGAGGTGAGCAATTCATTGCCCCTTGTGCATCAGGGTTTGAATATTTAATTTGCACAGCAAACGTTCCAGGATGGTTTGATAATATGGCTTGTAATGCAGACAATCTTGACTGGTCTTCAACGGTTAAGGCTATGGCCAGACATTTGGCAAAGCGGTTTCTCGCTTCTTCAATATGGTACAAGGCAGATGCGGTAATTTTTAATCCGCCACTATAATCATCTTGGCCTAACTCGCCTTCAGCAATAAGAACTTGTCCATTCTGAATCGGCTTGGACAATGCTTCAAAGACTTCCGAAAATACCACCAAATCTAAATGACCCGTGACATCTTCTATCCCAACGATTGCCAATTTTTTCCCACGTTTGGTTAGAATTTGACGTATGCTTCTCACCATTCCGCAGACAATCGCTTTTTTAGACGCCAACGGGTTAAGTTCACCAATGCAAAGAGCGCATGTATGCAATTCATTTTGATAGATATCCGCAGGATGGCCTGATAAATAAAATCCTAAGGTTTCCTTTTCGCCTTCTAAGTGGTGTTTTTCAGTCCATACGGCGCCCGTAATATAGTCTTCTGAACTACAGGATTCTTCTAGTAAATCAAACAAATCAGTTTGGCCGCTGCTTTGATTTTGATGGTGCTTAACGCCTACTTGCATTGCTTTATCTAACGACTCAAATAACGTTGGACGGTCAATTCCCCATTCGTCCATTGCTCCACTTTTAATCAATGCCTCCATTACCCTTCGGTTTACTTTACGTAAATCCAAACGTTGGCACATATCAAACAAACTTTGATAAGCTCCTTGTGCGTTGCGCTCCTGCACGATGCATTGAATAGCGGCTTCTCCTGCTCCTTTAATAGCTCCCAAACCATAAACAATGGTCTGGTCATCAGCAACCGTGAATTGATACTCGGAATGATTCAGTGAAGGTGGCTGAATTTTTAAATTCATGCGTTTGCATTCTTGAATAAAGATTACAACTTTATCGGTATTATCCATGTCCGAAGAAAGTACAGCCGCCATAAAAGGGGCCGGGTAATGGGCTTTTAACCATGCGGTTTGATAAGCTACTAAAGCATAAGCAGCCGAGTGCGATTTGTTAAATCCATATCCGGCAAATTTTTCCATTAAATCGAAAATACTGGATGCTAAATCTACATCAACACCACGTTCAGATGCGCCTTGGGTAAAGGTCTCACGTTGTTTGGCCATCTCCTCAGCCTTTTTCTTACCCATGGCACGGCGCAATAAATCTGCGCCTCCTAAAGTATAATTTGCTAAGACTTGAGCAATTTGCATTACTTGCTCTTGATAAAGAATTACGCCAAAAGTGGGTTTTAAAATGGCCTCAAGATCAGGATGGGGATATTCAACCTTTGCTCGCCCATGTTTGCGGTCGATGAAGTCATCTACCATCCCTGATTGCAAAGGTCCAGGTCGAAACAAAGCTACCAAGGCGATAATTTCTTCAAAACAATCCGGCTGCAACCGGTTGATTAACTCTTTCATGCCCCGGGATTCTAACTGGAATACTGCCGTAGTTTGGCAAGCTTTCAACAAGTCGAAGGTAGGGATATCTTGCGTAGGTATATGATTAATATCTATGGGTGATTTGCCGTCTTTTTGCAGCTGGCGATTAATGGTGATCAACGCCCAATTAATAATGGTCAGCGTTCTCAATCCCAGAAAGTCAAATTTTACTAAACCAGCAGACTCCACATCGTCTTTATCAAATTGACTTACCAACTGTGTGGATTCTTGCTCACAATAAATCGCAGTAAAATCGGTTAGCTCAGAAGGTGCAATTACCACCCCACCCGCATGTTTTCCAGCATTACGAGCAATACCCTCCAACTTTAAAGCTAAATCAATCAGTTCTTTAACGTCCTCTTCTTCAACGTATCTCCTTTTCAACTCCTCTTCTTGCTCAAGCGCCTTTTCTAAGGTTATGCCAATTTCAAATGGTATTAATTTTGCAATCTTATCGACAAACCCGTATGGATGCCCTAAAACACGCCCTACATCGCGGACTACCGCTTTGGCCGCCATAGTACCAAAGGTAATGATTTGCGATACACTCTGACGCCCGTACTTATCAGCAACGTACTCAATAACGCGATCCCTGCCTTCCATGCAAAAGTCGATATCAAAATCGGGCATGGACACACGCTCAGGATTTAAAAACCGCTCAAACAGCAGTTCAAACTCTAAAGGATCTAAATCGGTAATTCCCAAGGCATATGCCACTAACGACCCAGCCCCTGATCCTCTTCCAGGACCTACTGGAACGCCATTCTCTTTGGACCATTTAATAAAATCAGCAACGATTAAAAAGTAGCCTGCAAACCCCATGGAGTTAATAACTTTAAGCTCAATTTCCAAACGTTGGTCATACTGAGGTCGTTGTGTAGGTATCTCTTCTGGTTTAAGGCGATAGATTTGTTGTAATCTTTGTTGTAAACCTTTCTCTGATAAATCGGTTAAATAATTTTCCACGGTAGAGTTTTCTGGGACTGGAAAATTTGGCAGGTAACTTTTTCCTAGATTTAATGTCACCGTACAACGTTTGCTGATTTCTACGGAATTTTGCAAAGCTTGTGGTAGATCGTTAAAAAGCTCCTGCATCTCTGCAGCAGAACGTAGATATTGCGTTGCGCTATAACGATTTCCTCGCTTAGGATCGGCTAAAGTATAGCCGTCATGAATACAAACACGAGCCTCATGAGCATGAAAATCTTCCTTAGCTAGGAAACGCACATCATTCGTAGCAACGAGCGGCAATTGCAAATTCTCAGCCAAACGGACAGTATGTTCGTTACATAAGGACTCATCATCTCTATCCGTGCGCTGTACCTCTAGATAGAATCGCCCAGGAAATATTTTCTGCCAATACGTTGCTATTGCGCTTGCAGAATTGAGATCATCAGAACGAATTGCACATCCTATATCCCCAGCACGTCCGCCAGATAAAGCGATTAGACCTTCCGAATAATCTTTAATCCATGAACTGACAACTCTGGGTTGTCCTTGATATTGACCTTCTTGATACGCTTTAGACACAAGCCGAGTTAAGTTACGGTAGCCGATTTCATTTTGACACAGCAATATCATCGAAAATACGTTGTCTGGTTTTTCAGGGTCCCAGTGTGGGATATCACAACCTAATATAGGTTTAATCCCTTCTTTTAATGCAGATTGAAATACTTTGACAGCCGCAAAAAAATTACAATAATCCGTTACAGCTACAGCGTTCATCCCTTTTAACGGTAGTTCCTCCATCAATGGTTCAATACGGACTAGGCCGTCAACCAATGAGAACTCACTGTGTAATCGTAAATGAACAAAACCACCCTGCATGTAAACTCCTGATGAGAATTATAATTGTTGTAGCCTGTTGCTTGCAGGCTACTTCTATCTTGAAGCCTCGCGCGGGTCAAATGCATCTCTAACTGCATCAGCAAACAAATTACTAGCGAGCACTAAAATAAACATAAAAATAAACGCGGCCAGCATGGGCCACCATACAATGGGTTCTCTTGCTAATTCCAAACGTGCCGCATTGATCATGTTCCCCCAGCTGATGGTAAGCGGTGAAACGCCCACTCCTACATAAGACAAAACAGCTTCAGCTAATACTAAAAAGCTAAAATCCAAAACCAAGGTGATCACCACGATGTGCATTACATTAGGCAATAAATGACGGCGGATTATCTTAAACGAGCTGCTGCCCAAGGCTTGTGCCGCCAAGACAAAATCAATTTCACGTAATTTTAAAGCTTCAGCGCGCAAAAGCCTACATAAACTTGTCCAACTGGTTACTCCTAGGATAAAACATAGCGCTAGCAAACGAGCATCATCATTCTGTGCAAGCGTAGTAAATTGCTCCGGATGATTTGCAATGTAAGTTTGCATGGACAAAACTGAAGCCGTAATGAGCAGCACACCAGGTATAGAACTTAAGGTGGTGTAGACATACTGAATCAGGTCATCAATGAAGCCCCCGAAATAACCTGCAGCAATACCTAGCAACAACGCTAGAGGCATCATGAACAGTGTTGTTAATACGCCAATGACTAAGCCGGTGCGAATGCTCTTGATGGTGTTATAAAATACGTCTTGACCAATTTTTCCAGTGCCAAATAAGTGTAGATCGCGCGACAACCAGTAGCATGCGATTATGGCGCTTAGGCATATAAATAAGGTGAGTAAGAAACTGATTTGTGTTGCGGATAGGAGCTTTTCCTTTGTGGATCCCTTGATTACGCCTTTGGCTGCATCAAGGCTACGTTTTGTTTTTAAATTTTTATACGAACGATATCCCAGAAAAGGTACTAGCGTTAAGGCCAACCCTAGTAAGGCGGACAGTCCTATTACTTTGATGATGCGTGCTGAAACGTCTTCGTCGGTCTTTAGGTCTTTTGCTATGTAATTTAAGCGCGGGTATATTTGTTCAGCTTTACCATTTTGGAATACAGTCTCCGTGGAATATAAGGTTGTAGCTAATGGTGCTGAATACGTTTTTTCATATTGGCTGCCAAGTGGCGCCAACACATAATCCAACAAGGAAGCCTGTTGTTCATCATCATTCGCTTTAAAATGGATTGAATCCATCACGCCTATCAGTAAATATAGCAATAATATTACCCCGGCGCTGACTGCAATCGGTTGTTTAAAGATTTGTGCAAAAGAACGCCTAACATGTTCTTTACGTAACCCGCGCACGAGAATAACACCACTAATGAGTATTACCGCTAGAAAACATTGATCCGTCCATAATAATTGTAAGGTCATGCTAATCTCACCCTTGGATCCACCAACGTGTATGAGATGTCCGTCATAATCAAGCCCACGATATAAAGTACAGAGCCTAGAAATACCATGGCCCGCACGATAGCAAAATCTTGTTGCTGAATTGCGTCTATGATGTAACTTCCTAAACCCGGAACACCAAAGAATGACTCTAAAACTAGGCTGCCCATGAACAGCGAAGGAATGATCACTACAATTCCAGTTAATATAGGTAACATTGCATTTTTCAATACGTGGTGGAATAAAACCCTCAACTCCGACAATCCTTTAGCGCGAGCTGTTTTCACATAATCTTTGCTCATTTCCTCCAAAAACAGAGTGCGATACCAACGACTTCCCCCGCCTAAACCGCCAATTACTGCGACTAATATTGGCAAAGCAACAAATTTTACACTGTCGATTCCGTCGTCATATCCAGAAATTGGCACTAAGCGCATGAGCTTACCAAATATGTATTGCCCACCTAT
>CAMAYX010000025.1 GCA_945862405.1 Legionella genomosp. 1 | reverse complement strand
AATTCATAACACCATTGTGGGTACATTAGAGCATCATCGCTTGGTCATTGAGGGTGCATCAGGAGTTGCGTTGGCAGGAAGTTTAAAGCTTGCTCCGCAGTTTAAACAGCAAACAATGGTTGCAGTTTTAAGCGGGGGAAATATTAGTTTAGAAACACTTAGAAAGATAATATGCTGATGTATAAAGATAATATAATGAATTTCATGATAATGCTCCAATATCAAGCTTTAATAGGGCTGGCTCTGCGTTCCTGCTTCAATATCCGCAATTAACAATTCATTTAATTTCTTTGCAATTGGACCTGGTTTGCCGTTGCCAATGACATAGTTTTCAAATTTCACTACCGGAAGTACATTAAGACTTGTTCCCGTAATTACAACTTCGCGAGCAGAGCGTAAATCTTCTTCTGAGATGGGTTTTATTTCCGTTTTGAAACCATGTTTACGCGCTAATTCGCAGGTACGCATCATGGTAATGCCCTTCAAAATATTAGCAAAGGGGGGATGAAGAAGCGTATCATTCTGATCCACCAGCATAATATTTTCAGTTGGGCCTTCAGCAATAAGTCCACGTTCATCAATTCCAATAACAAAATCCAAACCACGATCCACGGATTCCATTTTCATTAGAACATTAGGAAGATAGTTGCAAGACTTGATCTGTGCTAACCATGAATCCTTAATTGGAATTTTACTTTCACCGATCACAACACCATTAAGGTACTTTGCTGCAGCAGGTGCATGTAGCTCCATAACCACCACGTACAACTGTGGCTCAATAGCATCATAAGGGTTCGCCGAAAAATCACCTGGACCTCTGGATATAAAAATGCGAACACTGGCTTCGTTTTTATTCACTAATTGCAGTGTCTGCACAACAATTTCTTTTACATAATTGAGATCAAAATTCAATTTCAAAGATATTTTTGCAGCAGAATCGAATAGTCTTTCCAAATGTTCCTGCATGAGATACACGGACCGATCAACAGCTTTCATGGCTTCGAAAACACCATCCCCGCGGTGAACCATGTGGTCATCCATAGGTAAAAGCATCAAATGAGGATTCGTGGTCACTCCTCCTAGCCAGGATGAATAAAATGCATAATATTCTTTTGCGAAAGGATTTTTTTGCG
Source organism: Legionella genomosp. 1 (assembly GCA_945862405.1). Taxonomy (GTDB): domain Bacteria; phylum Pseudomonadota; class Gammaproteobacteria; order Legionellales; family Legionellaceae; genus Legionella_A. Next base: position 17,299 of record CAMAYX010000025.1, on the reverse strand, counting down.
ATGTTAACGCTTTAATAAAATTGGCCTCATCAATCGTTGGGATCATGTACTACTCTCTATAAAATCTTATATTTTTTCTGCAGATATGGCTTCATGGCAGAGTTTACTTAGTCCATTACTCATTTGTTGCAGCAAATTAGGGGTTCTAGCCGGCAACCGTCGAAATTTCCGGACGAATTTTGAACAAAGTCAATCTGTTCCACGCATCAAAGTTCGTACTGAAATATCTTCATCGATCTGAGACCAATGTACTCCAAGGCCATTACCAATAAAACGCCAGTCTTTTCGTTCAACTTCAGTTGCATCTCGTAATCGTGGGAACCATTCCAGGGGCGCAGAAATTTCTCGACCATCACCTAATACAAAATGTAATGAAGTTTTGGTAAAGCTGACATCAACTGCATGATCATCAAATTTAATTGCCAAAGTACCCATACCATTTCTCCAAAAATAATTCTCTATGTTCAATTACAAGCAACCTGATCTTGGCTAACTCATGGCTTCTAAACCCATATGAACTCACTAAATTAACCGGATTCAACCAAAATTTACCAACTTTATCTCCATGTTCAATATGAATATGCGTTGGTTCATTACCTTCCAGGCTATAGAAGAAAAATCGATAGCCTTTAATATTTAATATTTAATATAGTAGGCATATTATTCCGTGACTCGTAACGCTCGTTTATTAATATAAGTATTGAGTGCAATATGGCTGGAATAACCTAGAACTTTTGCAATTTTTCTAGCAGATAGTTCATACCCAAGTAACTCCTTGATTTTTTCAACATCCTTATCAAATTTACTTTTTTGTATAGTCCCTTTGGGTTTACCCAGTGTGACTCCCTGCAGCTTTTTAGAAGCCAATGCCTCTTTTGTACGTAAACTAATCATGTCCCTTTCAAGCTCAGCAAAAAGTGAAAACAGGGTGATGATAATTTTTGAATTCATGTCATGTTTTGAGATATCCAAGTTTTGCTTGATAATGATCACACGGATATTTCTTTTAATAATGGCATTAACCAAAGCTATGATTTCAGCAGTGCTTCGACCCAGTCGGCTTAGTTCAGTTACAACCAGGGTATCGGCATCATCGAGTGTTTGCATGAGTTCATCGATTCGACGTTGCTTGCTTGTTTTTCGAGAAGAGACCGTAATTTCAATAAATGAGTCAATCTTTAATGATTTATTGCGAGCAAATTCCAGTAACTCAAGTTTTTGATGACTTAAATCCTGCTTGTCGGTAGAAGCGCGCAAATAAGCAACAATTTTACCCATAAATATAGCCCGTTATGTTTTAACCTAATTTAACAATTAAAATAATACAGTTTGACATCTACTTTCAATATATTTCATATGTTATTTACGATGCTATAATAACGCTCGTTATTTCACAATCAATATGTACCGTTATATGCGCGCCAGCAACGAAAGACTAACCGTTTTATCAGAAGCGGAAAAAGCTGCTTTATATGAAATCCCAGATTTTGATGATGCTCAACGTTTGAACTACATCAACCTCACAACGGAAGAGCAAGCATTAATGAAGGGACGTGCCAATTTAGCAGCCAAAGTTCATTGCGCAATTCAAATAGGTTACTTCAAAGCTAAGCATCTATTCTTTTCATTTGAATGGGACGAGTTTGAAGTCCAAGACGATATCAATTTTGTCATGCAAGAGTATTTTCCAGAGGAATTTTTCTACTCATCCCCCATCACAAAACATCAATATTATGCTCAATGCCATGCAATTGCTTCGCATTTTGGTTATCGAATGTGGTCAAAAGAATTTGAGGCATTACTGATCGACCAGGCAGCGCAAATCCTGCGCAGAGATGTCAGTCCACCAACTAAAATCCACCTCAAAATGCTGCTGAACGAATGCATTGTCGCTTCTAGCTTTTAACGTTCCGGAGTCATCATAACTCGCTTGCCTTACCCTTTGTTCTTCCATCGTAACTGGAATAATCTTATCGACTTCCCTAAGGTATTGATCGAAGTCAATGGCCATCCCTTTGCTTGATATTGTTCGTGTGTTTCTTTACAACAATAAGCTTCTATCCATTTTTTGGTGGTTTCATTTATTGGTAACTTCATGTTGATGGAAGCATGTCCCACATCACCACCAAATAATTGTTGATCCATGAAATTAAGCATTCCATTACCTTTACTCGCTTTGGTACCCCAAGTTCGTACCGTAACGCCTAACACTCCTGCGTTACTTAAATTCTCGTGTGACATATAAATCTCCAATAAAATACTGCTTTATAGGGAGATTTTACGATTCACAGCTTGGATAAAAGTTAGCCATTTAGGACATTTATTCCTAATCTATTCCAAACTAGAGTGAAGTAAGGTTATTCTTGAGTTATCGTTTTGCAGTGAAAGAGAATCATGGATATTGCGGATATAAAGTCCTTTCTGGCCTTTGCCGAGCTTCGCTCCTTAACCTTGGCCGCTAAACAAGTACACGTGACACAATCTGCGATGAGCAAGCGGATTCACAAAATTGAGAATGAACTAGGCGTTCGTCTTTTCATTGTGGACAGAGCCACCATTAACCTAACCGAAGAGGCGAAAGCAATACTTCCCTACATGAGGGAAATGCACGCTGCGTTTGAAAGTATGACCAAAAGCATAAAAGAAACCTCTTCAACCCAACAACGAATTTTAACGGGAGCCTCTGTATTTGCTTCGCACTATGTCTTGCCAAGCTTTATAAATTACTTGCAAACATCTAATTCCACCTTGAACATCCATATACTTACACCGAAAGAAGAATATATTGAGAGTAAATTAAGCCGAGGTGAAATTGACGTTGCGGTATTTCATGAAATCAATCTACCATCTACCCACATTGTTAAAAAAATTTTATGGGAAGAACCTTTTTATTTGGTAACCAGTTTTCAAAATGAATTGACACATAAGAGCAACATTAGTTACCAAGATTTATTAAGCTTTCCGGGAGTATTCACCAAAAGAGGAATGGTAATGAGAAGTAAGATTGAACAACAATTTCCCGAAGCAACTCATACCTCTCCCAAAATTGTAGAAGTTTCAACCTTAGAATCGGCTAGAAATTTGTTGGAATATAATATGGGATGGAGTTATCTTCCTAAAAAGCTAATTTCATCCAAGTTAAAAATTTTGGATGAAAACAATCCTTTTATTATTCCCTATTGTGTTTATTATCTTAAAAGCAGAAAGGAAGAAAATAGAATACAGAGTTTTCTCGATGCTCTTGGCGCGTGGCTGCATCCAGACTCACAAGAAAATAAAATTTTATGGTAATGGCTTAAAAAGCGTACGGATGAACGAAGAATACAAAGCTTTTTAGAACATTTTGACGAATGGCGGCATCCTGATTCTCATAAAGAAAAGATTTTGTGGTGAATTAGAAATATGCGGCGGAGCAAATGGTGGCCTGGATGCAGGCCCAGCCGTAATCCGGGTTTCATTTAACCTGTAGGTGATTGTTCGTATGCAGATTGTCTTGTGCCACTGATCCCGGATTACGCCCCTTCGGGCCTGCATCCAGGCTACTATTCACGAAAATTGGAATTGTCGCAGTTATCAAGATTATGGTTAATATTGGGCGCAACAAGTGAATCAATTGCTTTTTAGGCGTGAACAAAAATTCATACGCGTGTTGTATTGAAGATAAAATAAAAAAAATAAATAAGGTAAATAACATTGCTAATTCAGCATAAAATCCCCACTGCCATCGCCAAATGATTACACTTGTAATCGCAATTGCTAAATTATTCATCGCCGACTGAATTTGATAAGCACTCCCTATTTCCCGCTGCTTAGCATGAGCCGCTTTTTCTGAAAACAATAAAGATTCAACTCCCGTGAGCCCTGCTAAAGGGATTACGACCCATAACAATAAGGAATGCATACCGGCAATAGCGTTCATATTGGGTTGATATGCAAAATAGAAACCTAGCGCAGCACACAAATAGCGAAGCCATTCCAACAACTGAGTAAGATTAAGCAAAAGAATTCCTTTGAAGCATAATTTTCTTAGTTTTACCAAGAAATTAAGCTTTTTTAAAGAAGAATTAAATAGAACAGTCATTTAAAAATAAGCTAGCTTGAGAAACAGCTCTGGAAGGAAAGGTTTTTAACTAAACTTGACCTGACAGACACTTCCGAAAACCGGCGACTGTCAGATCAAGTCTGGGCTACTACAACTTAACCTGGAAAACTATTGTACTTTGAGGTCTCGGCGAATATCTTCTTCCACGCGATTCTCATTTATTTCCATTTTAATTTGCTTTTGTAATGTTATATGCTTAGGCTCATCTTTATTAATTAGCCCTACAACAACATTAGTAACCAGATCGTTGCCATCAATCAAATCAACCGCGAATAAGTCATCCTCAACTACTTCCACTTTTTCTAATTTTTCTATTACTTTAACTGCTGGCGCCACCAAATCCGTTACTTTGTTCAAACCTAATTTCAGCAGATGCTCTTGTACTGTCTTACCCAATTCACCATTGGTAATACATGACGAACATTCTTCTAATTTTTGTTTTTGATCGAGCGTGATGTCTTTACCCTCTTTCAAAGATTGGAGAACATCCAGTAATGCGTTAACGGATGCTTTTTTCATTTGCTTGCTCCAACTCCAGAAGTTAAACATGCTGATTTCGGGTTGTTCGTCACGTTGTGACATGTATTTTTCAACTGAAGAAATGAAATCAATAATCAAAGTTTGTTTTGCCTGCATATCTTTTACTTTAATGTGCTCTTCAAAACACTTGTAGGTACAAGTGAAGAGGCTTCTTGCAAAAACACTTCCATTTCTTGCAATGATTTTTGGTAACCCAATAAATCTTCCAAACTGAACGTATCTAGCTTTAGCCAAGTATTTTCCATCTCATCTTGTAACAGCAAGCTTGATTCTAAGGAAAGTTCTTCTATAATTACTTCCATGGTGACCGCATCGTTAATTTTCTTAAGACGGGATAACACTTCATTAAGTAATTTAACCGGTACTTCTGTATCGCTTAACGAACTATAGTAATTTTTGAGAACCGTGGCTCGTTCTTTTAGTTTTTGCACCGACTCAATAATTTCATCACAATTTTGCTTTACTAAAACTTCGGTGCGCGTTTGTTCTAACTTTGGATCAATTTTGCATTGAAGATTGAAAAGGTGTTTGATGCGCAATAGAGCTTTGATGTACTCAGTGGGCGTACCCTCAACATCGTTCATTTCTTCGATGGTTTCCAAAAACTCTTTGTAAGCTTGGGTGCTATACCCAACTCTTAAACTGTCAATACAAGATAATAATTTACTCTCAAGTTTACCTTGCACCGATATTAAATTGGTCTGAACGCTCTCATCTGCCTCAAGTAATAATGGACGAATATTTTTTAAGTAGGTTTTGAAATCTAATGCTATATAACTTTTAACAACTTGTGGCTCTGAAGTTGCAGTTGAAGGAGGCTTTACTAATTTTTTAAAGACTTGATCATAGGCTTTCTCGGATAAGTTCTTATTAAGATCTTCTAAATACTTCTTAACGAGCTTCCAGTTCTCATCCGTCAAAGTAACCTGCATAGCACCATACTTATCTGGTGGAGTAGTTCCTGTTTCACATAATAATTTAGCTTGATAAACAGGATCGCTAAAATATAAAGAACCTGCCGCAGTAAATGTGTCTGAAGCACCGGTTAATGAATGACCTTGGCCAAATTGATCCGAATGCGATTGTGCATCATGATCGTCTTCTCCATGCCCCATAACCGCTTCTAAAATTGAACCGGCGGGAGCGCTTTGCTCTAAACCTACCATCATTAATTGATCAGGGAAATAATGGTGAAAATACATGTGTCCGCTAAAACCATTTTTAGTGACTTTTTTGCCAACATAGTTTTCTTGCCCTTCCCCACCCATGGCAATATTTACACCGAAATCATAAGCATATTTAACAAGCTCTGGTAACTGCCCCACAAGACCAAGCATGAAACCTTTGAGTTCTTTAACCTTATCCCCATTACGCACCACACCATGGGTAGCAGAGCGTGAAAATACACCACCTTCACCAGCATTGGGGAAAATGGATAAAAACTCTTTTAAATTTTCTTCAGACAAGCCTTTATAATCGATAACTACGCGGCTTGCATGTGATAAATAATCCACCGCAGTAAGTGTGTCAGAGGGATTAGTCAAACCTTCATCCTTGGTCAACGCAGAACTGGTTTTAAAATCACCTTGGGCAACACACGCTAATAATAACTTGGCAATATTAGTTGCAGGATCCTCGGGGGCGTTATACTGCAGAGTTTTCCCCCATTGTACCGCAACAGCAGTTTGATCGTCTTCGATGCTTCTTTTGATAATTTCACTTTTAATGTTAATTTCTTCTTGCTTTTGCTTAGTCATTTTGGACTCTCTATTTAATATTTTTAATCAATTTGTAAATATTATAAAGAGGGGGTATTAAGACAACCTTAAGATGTTACTTATTCAACACCTAGACTGACAGATGAACAGAATGATGGGTTCAATTACCTGTGTTAGAATCATAAAATTTGTGGTCGGATATTCCCAATGTTAACTAAATTGTCAATTTTAACGTTTGCTGTTGTTATGTTTATTCCCTTATCCATAGCGGCCAAGAACGAGCCAGACGGACTAGCCAAATCCTGTACGCACAAATGCGATACTCTTTTTGGTTTAAAATTAGGCGGACAAGGCCGACTCACCGGATTCAGTAATTGCAATTGGGATTGCGAAAGTGACCAATGGAATTTCATTCATCTGGCGAATGGCCAAAGAGTTAAAACTGGTATGAAGTGGCAATGCGTGGAATACGCAAGGCGTTGGATGAACGTGGAGTTATCACATACCTTCACATCCATTGATCATGCCTATCAAATCTGGGATTTAGAGTCTGCCCATGAACTTGGAACGCAGAAAGAAGTAAAATGGCTGAAATTTGCAAATGGCCAAACACGGGAAAAACCGCAACGCAGTGACCTTTTAATCTATAATAAAACGGTAGGCATTCATGGACATGTCGCTGTCGTAGTAGATGAGCGCGATGGATATGTTTTGATTGCTGAACAGAATTTTTCGAATAAACAATGGGAACAAAAAGCTTATGCACGCAAAGCTAAATTAGTGAAAAATCCGCAAGGAAATTATTCACTAAGTGATGAAGGACTGATAGGCTGGATGCGTATTCCACAATCCCCACAAAGTCCCTTAACCTCTAATGTGCAATTTAAAATGGAGAATTGAACTGCTTCGGCGGCAGCAGTTACTGAGCTGAAATCCATATAACACTCCAACTCTTGAACAAAATCACACTGATTACAAATTAGGAATTGTGCTTGTCCCACATGATGGCCATGCAAGCAGGCTACATAAGATTTCAAGCTGTCAATGCAATGAATAAAACCCTCTTGATGCCAAAATTGAATGGCACGATATACTGTAGGCGGTTTAGGATTTTCGACTTCTATTGATAGTCTTTGCAAAATTTCATAGGCGCCAAGCGGCTTTTGTTCATCCAATAATATTTTTAAGACACGCTGTCTTGGTTCAGTAAATCGATAACCATGGCGCATGCAATGCTGATAAGCAATGTCCAACAAATTGTGACTCATTAAATAACTAAAATAATCGTTGATGAAAAATAGTATAACACAGTACTAAATAGCCCTTTTTAAAAAAAATCTTTGTGCTTACACGGCAAAGTGTTACAATGTAACAAATTTGCAACCGAATTATGCAGTTTAGTAAATTAAGAATCAACTCTTATTCTACTAAATCTCTGCAGAGTCTTGAAATGGGGGAACTAAATGCAATTTAGTAATTATCGATATTATCTGTCAGAAACCCCAGACTCCTGTAACCTAAAAATCGCAAGCTTATTACAGAATCTTGATGATTTAGAATTAATCCGAGTCTCAACTGATTTCAATAGTCCCAAACCAAGCATCAGTCTTCTATGCAAAACTGCAAAAGCACTTAATCAACCAACACAGATTGCAGAAATTTTCGCAAGAAATGGCATTCAAATTGAAGACATTAAAACCGAAACCCTTCTTGAAGAGGAACTAAGCCCTGAAGATGATTGTCATGACTGCCATGATCATGGGCATGAACACCATGATCATGGGCATGGGCATGGGCATGAACATCATGGGCATGGGCATGAACATCATGGACATGGGCATGAACATCATGGACATGGGCATGAACATCACGGGCACGGCGATGGGCATGAACATCACGGGGATGGGGATCATGGGCATGGTCATGTTCATGACAATCACTGGCTTAAGGCGGGAGTTGGTTTATTTTGGGGATTAGGGTTGTTGGTGATGTCGTTGGGCGGCTTTACCATTCCGTTGACAGCCTATTATGCTATTACGGGAATGACCAGTTTACTCACCATCTATCTTGGACATAATATTTATAAATCTGCCTGGCAAGGGTTATTTACAAATCGCTGGGATACTACCACCTTATATACAATTAGTACGTTGACGATTCTTATCGTATCTCTAGCAAGTCTTTTAATCCCAGGCTTACCAATGATGTTTGAAGCCGCGCCTTTTGTGTTAGGTTTTTGGCATTTGGGTGAAGGGATCGAGCATTCTTTAATCGACAAAATTACCGAAGAATTAGATGTGCGGGATTGCATACATCCTGTGGTTTTATTGCAAGGAGAACCTGAACAAGAAATAAGCGTAAATTTCTTAATCCCTAATGATGTAATTACGATTGGGCAAGGTAATGTTATTCCTGTTGATGGTGTATTAACTCAGAAAGCCTTACTTTACACTTCAAGAATTGATGGCTCTCCCGAGTTAAAAGAGTTTCAACCTGGTGATCTTGTTCAATCGGGTATGCGTTTAGCCGATCATGTACCTTCGGTGGACATGCGAGTTACAAAAACCTATCAAAACTCTTATTTATCGGTCATCGCGAAAAGTATTAATGAAGCGCAGCAGGACAAAGCGCCTGTTGAAATTTTTGCAAACCAAGTATTGAAATATTTCATTCCAGGATTACTTGGCATTGCCGTGTTATCTGGAATTGTAATTAGTGCCCTATTTAGCCCTGCCTTGGCCATCCAATGCGTTGTAACGGTTTTGGTAAGTGCTTGTCCTTGTGCACTTAAATTGATTACCCCTATGGGTGTGCGAATTGGTAGAAATAAAGCGGCCGAGCATGGAGTTCAGTTCAGAAGTGGAAAAGATCTCGAGGCAGCCGCTAATATTAATACCATTGTGTTGGACTTAAACGGCACACTCACTAAAGGCATTGTAAAGATAAGTTCACTAAAAATTGATGATGAACGATTCTTGAGCCACATTGCCCAACTAGAACGTCATTCTGAACATGCAATGGCAAAAATTCTTACGTCCTATCTAGAAGAGAATTATGAATTAGATAGTGAATTAGAGGTCGATGCGATTGATAAAAATCATCACTCGGGAATAAAGGGTACCATTGATGGCGAAACCTTCATGGTCGGCAATAAAGACATGCTTTTAGCAAATGATATTACCGATTTTAAACTACCTTATAACAACCCGGTTAATGGTTCGCTTTACATTGTTCGCGGTAAAGCCATAATTGGGCAAATAGCCACTAGTGATGAACTACGTGAAGATGCAATTGCTACGGTTGCACAATTAAAACGCTTGGGTAAAGAAGTCCATATTTGTACTGGCGCGGATTTAGATACCGCAGAAAAATATGCCGATCAATTAGGAATAGACCGCAACAACATTTGCGCGAATACCGTAGCAGTCCTCACCAATGAAGATCAAATATCCAAAACTGGGTATATCCGATTTCTGCAAAACAAAGGACGTAAAGTAGCCATGGTGGGTGATGCTGCCAATGATATTGCCGCCATTGCTCATTCGAATTTGGGGGTTGCGGTTGAATCAAAAATTGGTGATACCGCAACACAACAACACGCAGGCATTATTGTACAGCAAGGCTTGCTATTCCATATTGCAACTGCGTTTGATATCGCAGAAAAAACCCACCGCAATATCCGTCAGAATTTATTGATTAGTTTAACTTACAATTCTTTAGTAACTTTAGCGGCTGCAGGTTTATTCGTTGCCATTGGTCTTACCTTGAATCCTGCGGTAGGTGTAGCTCTAATGGTACTAGAATCTACTCTGGTGCTGAGCAACTTATACCGACTTAAGGAACAGGAAATTGTGACCCTTGAATCACAACAAAACGCCATCCTAGAAGATGAAGCTGTTGGGAACTCCACGTGCTCTGTTTTAAATCTATTGAACCATTGCTTCCAGCCCGAGAATACATCCGAGAGAACCTTGGTTCTAAGTGAAACACATTCCCACGGCGGACCATTATTTAGACCACCACAAACCTCTTCCCAACTTAAGCAGGAGCAAGAATTGGTATGTTCGTATTAAATAAAGAATTATAACTCTACCCACGTTCCGTCCCAACTTACGGGCGGAGGATTGAGTTTAAATTGCTGACACCGCTCAATGAATACGGGAACCAAGGTATCATCAGAGTAAATTTCTAGACAATTATTAAATAGAGCAATTGCAGTATCCCATTGTTGCTCTGTATAAGCTTTGAAAGCTTGAGCAAAATACTCATTGTAAGCGACTAGATCAAAATGAAGTGTTTGCCCTGCTTCTGCTAATAATTCATAAATATAATAACTTATAGTTTTTCCACGTACCGTAATGTGATCAACTAGCCTATAGACAAAGGAATCACCCATGGTATTGATTACTTTGTCACTCACTAAAACTTTCGTCCCATAGAGTTTATTAATTTTTTCCAATCGGCTGGCAAGATTAACTGAGTCCCCCAAAACGGTATAATTTAGACGCTCACTTGAGCCGATGTTACCGACAATCACTTTTCCAATATGAATCCCAATCCGTGTGATCAGCGCAATTTTACCTTGCTGTTCCCATTCTTTATTTAATTTTTCCAATCGTTGCTGACATTTCAAAGCAGCCAGACAAGTATTTCTACAATGCTGTTCATCGGTCAGCGGCGCACCCCAAAATGCCATTATTGAATCACCTATGTACTTATCAATAGTCCCTCCCGACTCAATAATGATCGAGGATAATTCCTCCAGATAAGTACATAGGTACTCCATTAACTCTTTTGGCTTCATCGTTTCGCCAATCCAAGTAAATGCTTGGATGTCACTAAAAAATATGGTGAGTATTCTTTCCGTACCACCGATATAACTATCTTCTCCTGATTGTATGAGCTGACGAACTAGATTTTGAGGTATGTATTTTTCAAACGAATGTAGGTTTATTTTCATAGAATAAATTGCAGATGATAATTGATGAACTTCTTTGATGATGGAATCTTGCGGCGGAGTATTATCCAAAACGAACATTTTTATCTTTTCGGTTTCTTGTACCAAGGATTTGATAGGATCCGATATTCGTCTAGAAAAATAATACGTAAACATAATGCCTAACAATAAGATGATGAAACAAATTGCGGTGGTAATACGATTTGCCCGTTTTAAGGAGCCAATAAAATCTTTCTCGGGTACCACAACGCCTATCATCCAACCGTATTGCTTAAATTGTGGAATGCGTTCAAACGATGCAATGTAATTATCTCCTTCGTACTTGAAGGTAAAGCTCTTTTCATTAGTTTTCCGAAAAAACTTTAATGCATCGGCCAACCATGGTTTGCCACTTTCTCCTAGAACATCAAGTTTCTTAAGATTGGATTGAGAAGCTAGCTCTTTATTCATGCCCGGAAATGCAACTAACTCGCCCTTATCATTAAAAATAAACGCTGTTCCATTTCTAAGATCCAAATTAGAAAGATATTGCGACAATCCTACAAGTTTGGTTTCTATGCCAAAGACACCTTTTAAGTTGTGTTGTTGATCATAAATGGGAATGGCCAGAGTCACGGTGGGATTATTAAAAGGGAGGTTATAGTAAATATCCGTCCAGACAATCTGTTTAGCTTCTACAGCCAGCTTATACCATGGCCTAGTTCGAGGATCATAATCCCATGGAATGGAAGTGCGCCTGCTCACATTACCCTGTGCATCACGAAATATTTGCTCAGCAACGTTATCTTGTACGTCGAAAATTGTAGAGTACGTTCCATCAGGCTCTAGCATTGTGGAAATGTTATTTCCTTGTGGATCCCCCCAGACGGTTTTACGTACCTCATACGTATAGGCTCCATGCGGCAGTTCTTTGGCAATGTGGTAAGTATAATCAATGTACTTTTCACTCTTCACATGCCCGGCTTCTAAAAAATCTTTAGTAAATTTTCCTAAAATTAGCGAGGGTGTTATTTCTAATGATAATTTCTCGAGAACCATCTCGCTGGTATTGGCGATAAATTTTTTGGTCACATACTCCATAGATCTGAAGAAATTAAGACCAGTTATCGTGATTAATACCGCGACGATCAGCACAAACGTCGTTAAGTAGATGCTTAAGATACTTATGCGCAATGAATAGTACTTTTTTTGGTTCATGAGCTGAGGCCTGGCTGCATTTTGAGCAATAAGTCCTTGTTTTATTTATAAACTATAGCCCATATTTAAAATTCTTCAGAAATTAAATCGATTTTGGGCGTTATAGGCTTTGCCTCACCCTGCAAATACGCTTGTATCTTTTCTGCTAATGCTGCGACATTATGTTTTTGCAACATAGTATTATGATCACCCGGCACAGAATGGCATTGGATGGGGATGGACGAATGAGCACTCCAGTGATTATCAGCGTGGTTAATTGCCTGATATTCCTGCAAAATGCTCTTGGCCTTGAAGAGTGTTAATTCGATATTCAACCTTTTTATGGAATAAGAGGACATTAATCGCAAACGTTGCTGCAACATTGTTTCCCACAAGGTTGGATTATCAACTCCACCAGGAAGAAGGTTCGTGCCATCCATCGTTTGATGATGTAATTTGAGTGTTTCTGCATGATGAATGTCATGCTGAGCATTAGAAAACGTAGCCCAGCCATCAAGAAGCCCTACAAATTGTACTTGTTCATTTTGCTCCAGCAATTGATGGGCAATTTCAGTAACCACCGTTGCACCAAACGATGCACCACATAGAAAATACGGACCCTAGGCCTGTACTCTTTTAATTGCTTTTAAATAAAATGAAGCCATGTCTTCAATGCACGTAAACAACGGTTTTTCCAGTTCAAAGCTAGGATCCTGTAATCCATAATAGGTTCGGTCATTGTCTAAGGATTCTACTAAGGGTAGATAACAGAATACGGTTCCACCAATGGGATGAACAAGGAATAATGGGGGTTTGGTCGCCAAACCTTCTTTTAAAACAATTAAAGGTGAATATTCTTGCTGGGTATAGGATTGAATAGCTTCAGAGAAACTGCGCACCGTTTTTGCTTTAAACAATATTGAAGCTGGAATCTTAATATGAAATTGATTTTTAAGCTTCGCTAACAGAGAAATCGCCAATAAAGAATGTCCTCCTAACTCATAAAAGTCATCGTCTAGATGTACATTAGGAATTCCTAGAACTTCGCGCCAGATGCTTAAAACAATATTGGTTACCACATCAATATCTAAATTACTCTCATCGGTTAAGGTATCTTGCTTTCTTTTGGTGACCGATCCCAAATTGATATGAACCCGGTTAGGATCCGATTTTGAAATAATAACTTGATGCAAGTCGCTTTGTAGTATCTTTTCAAATAACACCAGCCCTTCTTCATTAGTATTGCTATTGGTCTCATCCAATTGAAAGAGTTTCGATTTTGAATCTACAGCCATACCTGTATCCCGCCATGCTTGCCAATTCATAGCAACGCAAAATGTAGCAGGATGAAATAGGTTACTGTGCGCATAAGCATCCAGTATCCTATTGGCGGAGCAATAATCTACTTGGCCTGGGTATCCAAGGATTGAAGTTATTGATGACATTAATACAATAAAACCCACAGGCTCTTTTTGCAGAACTTTTAGTAGAATTTCAGTACCTTGCAGCTTAGGCTTTACAACGCGTTGATATTCTTCAATTGATTTCAAGTGCGCAATACCATCTCCTGCTACACCAGCTGCATGGATAACCCCATCAATTCGCCCAAACCGGGTTAAAACAGAGTTTACCACTTGCCGCATTTCAAGCTCATCCTCAACATGCGCCTGCTCAAGGGTAACGCTTTGGGCGGTTTCTTTAATTTTGTTTAATAAAGTTAATTGTTGCTTACCCTTTTTAGATTGAGGCTGCTCTGGGTCAATGGAAGATCTAGACACCAAAATAAGGTGTGCTTGGTAATGCTCTGCAAGATATTGCGCAAACACTAAACCCAAACCTCCCAAACCACCGGTTATTATATAAACTCCTTGGTGCTTTAACCGTGATGTTCTATTGGCCTCAATGTATCCAGTACAAGGTTCTAGTAATCGTATCCACCGCTTCCCTCTTCTGTAGGCTATTTCCTGTTTTGCATCATCCCGCTGCATCCATACGGTTTCCTGAACAATACGTGCTGCGAAAACCTCACTTATCGATACATTACAATCTAAGTCGATGATTTTACAAACAATATTATCCTGCTCCAAAGGGATAACTTTTACTGGCCCAAGGATTGCAGCTTTAGCAGGAATGATCGTTTCATCACCAAATACCGAATAAAGACCACTGCCTATCGCTAAAAAATGCAATTGGGTTTGGGAATGTAATTCGGACAACAATTGCGATAGGTACAATAAATTCCATACGCTATGAGTGAACATGGCGTTAGTCTCATTTTCAATGAGCTCTTGATCCAGCAACCATGAATTGATAACCATACACTGATTGCCCTGCAGCTGAATGGCCTGCAATACTCGTTCGTAATGATTTTTATGCGCGGGATTAATGACAAATGAATTTGCTGTTAATTGTACAAAGTCAGTACCTGAATGAATGGTATATAACGTATGGCCAGCGCTTTTAATGCAGGTTTCCAACTCAACATGAGCTTGATTTGTAAACAATAACCATGTTTTATGGGAATCCTCTGGATTATTGAAATCGGAACTAAGATCTTGTTTCCATATGGGAGTATAAAGACCCTGTATATCGCTTTTACTTTCTTCTTTAGCTAGAACAAAATCTGGGGTTAACCAATAGCTTTGGTGATCAAATTCATACGTTGGTAACGAAATTCGTTTCCTAATTTCATTCGCATACAAACGCTGCCAATTAATTTCCTTCCCTAATAACCATAACCCTCCCAGCACATTTAAAAAATTAGCATAGCTTTGCTCTTCCCGGCCAGAAGAAGACAACGTAGCGACGAGCTGGGGCGTTTCATGTTCACTTGCATGCTGTCTTATCAACTGGAGTAAGGTTGTGCCCGGACCAATTTCAATGACAACATCTTTAGGTGACAACTTGAGATTTTGCAGTTTTTGTGCAAAAAGGGAACTCGATTGCTCTTCATTTACCCAATTCATAGCCTCCGTTTCAGGCTTAGCTTTGCTCAACAATCTGGCTTGCTTAATAATCCCTTGTAAACCTTCCTCCAAACTAACAACACCATATATCGTGTCAGCAACGTACTCGCCTAAACCATGAGCAATCATCGCATCCGGTTGTATTCCTAACTCCATCAACAATCGTGCAAGAGCGTATTCAATAATAAACAGTGCGGGTTGTAGGTAACTATTTTTTGACAACTTGTTGTTTGCTTTCGCTAGATTTTCGGCAGAGGGGAAAAGAAGATTACGCAAATCAAGCTGCAGATGATGAGATGCTTTTTCACAAGCATCATCAACAATTTCCTTAAATATTGGCTGATTGTTATATAAATCCAATGCCATATTAACATATTGAGTACCAGTTCCTGAAAAGCCAAAAATAACTCGGCCCTCGCTTGCTACAGCCAACACTGAAGAACTATTGGGTATAGAAAGTTTTTTAACCAGATCATCGTAACCTGAATAAACAATTGCTACACGTTGCTGAAAGTGCTTTCGACCAAGGTGTAGGGTATAGGCCATATCAGCTAGCAAACTTTCACGCGCTAAATCGTCCCTACGACTCAGTAAATAATCTAACAACTTCGTTTTAATTGCATCCAAAGAAAAAGACGTTTTAGCCGAAAATATAAATACATTATTTGGTTTTGCTGGCGAACTATGCACTATGGGCGGCTCTTCAATAATCATGTGCGCGTTTGTACCGCCAAACCCTAAAGAATTTACCGCGCCTATGCGTTTTGAATTACCGCTCCATGGGCTAATTTCAGTGTTGATATAAAACGGGGATTCCGTGAAATTAATCTTTTGATTCGCTGCAGAAAAATTTATTTGCGGGGGTAAGATATTCTGATTTACCGCCATGGTGAGTTTAATGAAACCAGCTACTCCAGAAGCTACATCAGTATGACCAATATTTGCTTTTACAGAACCCAGCGCGCAGGAGTTATTCTGTTGTAACCGATTTGCGTATCCTTTTGCTAAAGCAGTTACTTCAATAGGATCACCCAGAAGTGTTCCCGTGCCATGTGCCTCTATATATCCTATTTCATCTGCTGAGATCTGAGCTTTGGCAATAGCATCCTGAATGCAGGCAATTTGACCGGAAACGCTTGGAGCAGTAAAGCCGGCTTTTTGCTCTCCATCATTGTTGACAGCCCAACCTTTAATCACTGCCAATATAGTATCATTTTCGTTTAAGGCATCGGCTAAACGTTTTAATACTACAATCCCACCTCCATTGCTCATTACCGTGCCTTTTGCTTCCTGATCAAAAACACGGCAATGACCATCCGGGGATAAAATCCCAAAATCTTTATATAAATAGCCCGATGTCTCTGGTACAGTTAAGGTAATACCCCCTGCTAAGGCCATATCACATTGACGGCTTTGCAAACTATCACACGCCATTGCAATAGCAACCAACGAAGTCGAACAAGCCGTATTAACTGTAATCGCAGGCCCTTTCAAACCTAAGGCATAAGCAACCCTAGTGCATAAATAGTGACTGCTGCTCGCCAACATCAATTGCTGTTGATCGTATTCCGCAGAAATTTCCGCATTTTTTAGAACATTTTGCAGCAAATAAGTGCTATCGCTCATACCAGCAAAAAGCCCAATATTTCCAGGATAATTTTCAGCTACGTATCCAGAATCCTCAAGAGCAGTGTGACCTTTCGGCAGGGCTGCGATAGAAAATATTTTTAAATTTTTTTCATTTAGGGGTTGACAGGCTTTGGGCTGTTTTTTGCAAAATTCTCATGCATTTTAGCCCCCATATAATCTTCCTTATTTGACTTGCTGTTGGATGTGGACA
>CAMAYX010000024.1 GCA_945862405.1 Legionella genomosp. 1 | reverse complement strand
GAAAATGATTGAATGGTATCTAGTGCTTGGCTTAAAAACATAAAAAAAATCCGGTGACCTTACAATCACCGGATTTTGATCCTTTTTGCTGATCTTGCAAGTAGTTTCTACTTAACTGATCGGCATTACGCCTAAGGGCGGCTTTTTTTAGGCCTTCTTCAAGGTTTACGATTGTTATAATTTCTTTGCTACCTTCTGATTGCTCAGGCGCACGTAGTTAGGTAAACCATTCGTATAAGGCGGATAAGCCTCGCCAAGGATTAATGGTTCTAGATACTTACGACATTCAGGGCTAATGCCCATACCATCGGAACTAATAAAATTATCAGGTAATTTCTTTTCTTGATTTGCCACATCTGCTAAAGGCACATGACTAATACTCCATCGATAAGGGGAGTCTTGCTCACGAACGATGATCGGCATTACGGCGTTATGCCCGCTGATGGCTAACTCTACAGCAGCTTTACCCAATGCATATGCCTGCTCAACATCTACCAAAGATGCGATATGCCGAGCTGAACGTTGTAAGTAATCAGCTACTGCCCAATGATATTTTAAATTTAATTCGCTCTTGATGATGCGTGCAATTACTGGAGCTACTCCGCCGAGTTGGGCATGACCAAACGCATCTCGGATGCCAGCATCACTCATAAACTCACCTTGCTCATTACGCAGACCTTCTGAAACTACAATGACACAATAGCCATACTCTTTAACGCAATCACTAACGCGCTGAAGAAATTCGGCTTGGTTAAATGGGACCTCTGGAAACAAAATAATATGAGGCGGCTCACCGGGTTTTTGACTTGCCAAACCACTGGAGGCGGCAATCCATCCAGCATGTCGGCCCATGACTTCCAGTATAAAAACTTTAGTCGATGATGCTGCCATTGAGGCTACATCAAAACCAGCTTCCATTGTTGAAATGGCAACGTACTTGGCAACAGAACCAAAACCTGGACAGTTGTCCGTAAGCGGAAGATCGTTATCTACGGTTTTAGGTATTCCAATGCACGTGATGGGATAATTCATCGCTTCACTCATTTTTGCAATTTTGTTTGCGGTATCTTGGGAGTCACCGCCACCGTTATAAAAGAAATAGCCAATGTTATGTGCTTTAAAAACTTCTAATAAGCGAGTGTATTCTTCACCATGATCTTTGAGTTTGTAACGGCAAGAACCAAAGGCACCTGCAGGTGTATGCAGCAATTGCGCGATGGCTTCATCACTTTCGAGTGAAGTGTCAATTAGATTTTCATGCAAGGCTCCAATAATACCATCTTGGGCCGCAAATACATTTCCTATATGTTGCGAATGTTCACGGGCGGTTTGGATAACTCCGCAGGCTGAGGCATTAATAACTGCTGTAACACCTCCAGATTGTGCGTAGATTGCATTCTTTATCATGGTCTTCTCCATTTAATACTAAGTCTATGAGTTAGCTGAGCTTTTTTCTTTTGAAATCGATGAGGACTGTTTGTGAATACTATAATTTTTATCGTATTCAATAATAACTGCATCAATGCTCTGTATAACCTGGGACATTGCTTCGTGTAATTCGTCCATAGATTTTGCCTGTCGCGCTTTGGATTCAAGGGCGGCGATGTCCGTTTGCAACTGCGGAACTCCACAAAAACAGCAAGCTCCATGAAGTTTATGCGCTGCCGTTTCAATTCCTTGCCAATCGTTTTGTGCTGCCAGTTGTATGAATTCGGCACGATTCATATGCAGTTCTTCTACAAATTTATCCAGGAATTCTTCAGCTAAGGCTTGATTTCCAGAAACTTTTTGTACGCACAATGACCAATTTATGGTTGAGGATTGTGTTTCAGTGATCAGGCGCAATATATGATGCAACAGCTGGGCCTCGTCTATAGGTTTTTCTAAACATAAATTGATACCGGCTTTTTGCAGAAGCTCTAGAGGTCTATCGCTGATGTTGGCGCTAATTAAAATCACAGGGGTATTTTTATTAAATAAAGAAGTAAGCCTTATTTTAGTAGTAGCATCAATGCCGTTTAAATTTGGCATTTGTAGATCGAGTAAAATGATGTCAAATGGTTTTTGATTACAAACCGCTACGGCTTTTGCCCCATCATCCACAGATTCTATATGTACTGTATCCCCTAAAAGTGAGGTCAATAACATCAGATTGATGGGGTTATCTTCAGTAACTAATACCTTTGGCCCTAGAGCACGTAACTGCTTTCGTAAAGCAATTAAAGCAGGATTTGAAGTATCTCTATTCGAGGGTTTATTTAATAAAAGCTCAACGGTGTCATGAAGTTTTTGTATATTAGGCGGCTTAAATAAAAACGCTTGTGCTCCCAGTTTTTGATATTCATCAATCAATCCCTTAGACACTAAGACCCAAGGTATGCTTTGTTTGGACATGATGTTGGCTATCATCAACTCGCATCCAGAATGGACGTTAATAAACGCTAAATCACTATTGGGATGTTGTTTAAAAACTTCTTCTAGCTGGTTTAATGCGTTAACTTTAATGCAATTAACTCCCCAGAATCCAAGCCCATTGCACAAAGCTTCCAAATAAAGTGGATTATCATCAAAACAAATCGCGTGTAAATGTGCGAAACGCTGAGTTTGGTTTTTCTCAACTTCATAGGCAGCTAGCTTAGTAAGCTTTATATAAATTGAGAACGTAGAACCTTTATGCAGTTCACTTTGCAATACAATTCGACCTTGCATATGTTCAGCAAGTTTTTTACTGATCACCAAACCTAAGCCAGAGCCACCGAAACGTCGGGTTATGGTAACATCGCCTTGGTTAAAGGCATTGAATAATGTGGATTGATCTACTGCAGAAATCCCAATTCCAGTATCGCTGATTGAAAGGCAAATCGTATAATCTTTTTCGGTTTCTTGTTCTATCGTTGTGCGAATTAATACATAACCATGATCCGTAAATTTGATGGCGTTACTGATCAAATTATTGAGAATTTGTTTGATGCGCAACGGATCGCCCAGTACCGTTTTAGGAACATTGGTGGAGGTGGATGGGATTAAATCAATTCCTTTCTTATGAGCATTTGGGGCTAATAAGGCGAGCACGTCATCAATGCAGCCACGAACGTCGACCGGAATGCTGTCCAATTGTAATTTCCCGGCCTCCATTTTGGAATAATCTAGGATGTCATTAATGATGGTTAATAAATCCTGCGCCGAGGTGCGTATTGTCTTAACATAATCTAGTTGTAAGGGATCTAACTTTGTTTCCAAAAGCACGTTTGTAAACCCGATGACGCCATTCATGGGAGTGCGGATCTCATGGCTCATATTAGCGATGAACTCAGATTTCTGTCGGCTTTTCTCTTCCGTCTTTTTCTTTTCCAGCGACAGTTCGATGTTTTTTTCTTCTAGTAGGGTAAGGTTTTTTTGTAAGTCTGTTGTTGCTACTTCTATGTATTGATTCAGCTCGGTGATCGAGGTTAGGTATTGCTTTTGTAAATGGGCGCACCCGCGTTCAATTGTACCTAGCTCTCCGGAGCTGGTTGTTTTTATTTGTGTCTCAAATTCATTACTTATAATTTGTTGCATGCTGCGGCGTAAACGATTTATGGGTAAGTAGATTTTCCGTGAAAAAAAATAATGAATGGTAAGACTCATCAACAAGCCAAAAAGAGTAATAAATATAGTCACAATATACATTTGGTATTGTTTGATGAGACTTGACTTAGTATCTATTTCAATAGAAAGCCAGCCGAGGAGATCATCTGCTTGAGAAGCAATGGGACTGGTGGGGGCGCGAAAATGCGTCATGGAATATAAATTAAATTTAGGTACAGTAATTGGTGCAAAAAAGGTCACTCGTGAGGGGCTAATCTTGCGTTTTTCAATATAGTCGCTAGTAAATTCCGGTGGAATGAACGGGTGATGCAAGGAGTGTTTTCCGCCACGGTGGACTAAGAGTTGTCCTTTGGCATTATAAAATGCCAAAGCCTTTATTTCTGGGTTTACCGTGGATGCGTCCATAAGCGCTTGCAAGCTGCGGTAATCATCTCGCAATAGAGCCCATTGGGCAGCAGGTAATAATTGGTGAATGTAGGCATCACCCAAATGGGATATATTTTGTTTTAAATCTCGGCTGAATTGGCCGTTGTAAAATAGGCCAAATAACAATGCAACCAGTAATACTGGGATTAATGACGTGATACGAAGCTGGTATTTAATCCCCATGCTTTTCAAGCTAACTCCTTACAACTTTGGTTAAAAAGTCTGTTAAAGTTGTGCAGGCTAAATAAAGTCGGATATTATACCGCGATTAATTTACAGCTTACAACGGAGCATTTTGATGACGGTTAGAACCCGGTTTGCCCCCAGCCCGACTGGATTCCTACACGTAGGAGGTGTTCGCACCGCCTTATTTTCTTGGTTATATGCAAAAAGCAATCAAGGAGAATTCGTATTACGTATTGAAGATACGGATAGAGAGCGCTCAACACAAGAATCAGTTCAAGCCATATTAGAAGGAATGAAGTGGCTAGGATTAAACTGGGACATAGGTCCAATTTATCAAACCAAACGTTATGCTCGTTACCAAGAAATTGCGCAACAATTACTAGATGAGGGTAAGGCCTATCGTTGTTATTGCAGTAAAGAAAGGATAGAAACCTTACGGGAGAACCAATTAGCTGCTAAAGAAAAGCCGCGTTATGATGGGCATTGCCGTGAGCAGCACGATATCAAAAATGAACAAATTCATGTAATTCGTTTTAAAAATCCGCACACAGGAACGGTATCTTTCACGGATCAAGTTTATGGTGAAATCAGTGTTGAAAACAGTGAGTTGGACGATTTAATTCTGATGCGCTCTGATGGTAATCCTACCTATAATTTTGCCGTGGTGATTGATGACTGGGATATGGAAATTACTCACGTAATTCGCGGTGATGATCATATCAATAATACTCCCAGACAAATTAACTTATTTAAAGCTCTAAATGCCCCAATTCCTATATTCGCACATCTGCCCATGATCCTTGGTGATGATGGTAAGCGTTTGTCGAAACGACATGGAGCAGTAAGTGTTTTGCAATTCAAAGAACTTGGATTTTTACCCCATGCTTTATTAAATTATTTAGTGCGGCTTGGCTGGTCTGCTGGAGACAAAGAAATTTTTAGTGTAGAGGAAATGATTTCTCTATTTGATTTAAAACATGTAAGTCGTGGCGTTTCTAGTTTTAATTATGAAAAGCTAAATTGGCTGAACCAACATTATCAAAAATCCGATTCACCGCGTGATGTGGCGACAGCTTTAAATTGGCATTTTGTGCAGCATGGCGTTGATCCAAAGCAAGGTCCTGATTTGGAGTTGTTAGTTCAAATTCAGGCAGAACGCTGCAAAACGCTTGCTGAAATTTACGAAAAAAGTTTGTATTTCTACAATGACGAAATAGTATACGACGAAGATGCGGTTAAAAAGCATTTACGGCCAGTGGTATTAGCACCGCTGACGGCATTAACTGCTCGCTTGCAAGAAGTTTCGAATTGGACGAATGATATATTGCAAGAGTGCCTTAATGGTGTAAGTGCGGAATTTGACATGAATTTAGGTAAAATTGCACAACCCTTGCGAGTAGCAGTGACCGGAGGCAGTATGTCTCCCTCCATTGACATGACCTTAGCAATGTTAGGGAAAGAGAAAGTTCTAAAACGCCTGCAACAGGCTTTGCTTAGAGTTCAACAGCGCAGCGAAGGGGGGTGACATTTTTACTACCCTTGGTCGCAAAACCTTTTTTCTGCGTTCCGCTGCTCACATACTTCAATGTATGCTGGGCTGAGGTACTCGAAACTCAAGGTTTCTCGACGCAAGATAGTGAATTGTCATCAACCCTAAAATTTGTTAACAAAAAACTTGATTTCTTGCGCTATCTTACTAGAAAATCAAGTTTTTTTGGCGCAAGCTAGTAAAAATTGTTAATTTATTTTTACCTTTGCCGATATTCTCAATAAGCGAATTCGATATTAAGGTAAAAGTTTATGAAAGAACAACATTTTGCTTATAAGATAAGCCGTGATGCTTCCGGAATTGTGTGTAGCCAATTTCAATTTGAAGAAGAAAAAATGCTTGATTTGTTGATCGAAATCCAAGAGCAGCATTATCAAGGTATTTATTGGATTTTTAAGCAAATACAAGGAAAGCCGCACGAAGCCTTAAGTATTATCGATTATGGCCATAATCGTATTTATTACCATTACTCTGGTGAGGTAGAAGAAATTGGGGAGACCATCAAAAAATTAAGTAGTAAAAAGAGTAAGTTGTAAGGATGTAGGGGGAGTCTGGCAATAAGTACTTCCCTAGACTATTATTTTAAATGTGGCCCATTAAAGGAATAAAATCATGTCAAAACAATTAAAAATAAATAAAATAATCGGAATTGGATTGCTTTTAGTTCCTATGCTTTCAATAGCCGACGATGCAGCAGCTCCAGCAAGTGCTCCAGCTCCGGCCGATACTTCTGCCGCTCCTTCTGCCCCTGCGGCCCCTGATAGTGGAAGTTCTGCTACTGAAATGTCGAAAGGCGTTTGGTTAGAAAAAATCAAAGCAGTAGTTCCAGAGCCAATTTGTAAAGGTTTCATGGAAGATGCTTCTATCTCTGCTCGTTTAAAAGAAAAGAACATCAGCTATGATAATTGCGTGAGTTTAATTCCTGCAATTGCTGATAAATGTCAGAAAAAATATTATGACAGCCTACCTGCAATGATCAATCAAGAGAGTGCTTCTAAATGGGGAAGAACCATTGGTGAGTGCATAGGCGGCGATTTTGCGATCAACTACTTGTACTCTGCTGATAGCACAAGCCCAGGCAGCTCAACTTCTGGCGGGTCAAGCGCAGGCGACAGCTCCAAACCTCAATAACAGTCATCTTTGGTGCATCTTGCACGAACGCGGGGGCGGAAAAGTGCTCACATACTTGATGTATGCTGCGCTTTTTCCGCCCCCCGCGTTCGTGCAACCTGCCCGCAAGTCTGATCTGTTATTGGCTCCGTGCCGGTTTGAATACTTTCGTTTCGCTTTGCTCACCGAAGTTGGTTTTGTTGTTTCGTGCCCATGCCCGGTTTTTGGAGTTTCGGTTTTTGTTCGGGTGATGTTCCCTAATCCTCTCGTTTCGTTTTGCTCACCGAAGTCGCATTTCTTCATGTAGGTTGGGTCATTGACCCAACATTCTTTTTAGTTATAAGCACAGCGATAAAAAGAATTTAATGCATCTGGATAGTTGTTAAACCATTGAAATTGCTTTAAGGGTTTCGATGGGCCTGCGGTAAATTTATCTCCGCAGTATAAGTGGCAGGGTACTTTGCTGATGATACAACCTAGGTATTTGTAGTGGATGAGTTTAATCAGTCCCTCTTCAACATTGTTATACCATCTCGATTCATAGCAAACGTAAAAACTATCGGCCTTTGGTTCGTCTTCTGGTGTCAACGGCAAGGCGATGGCTTGATTGGACATTACGGCATATCCAAATAAAATTCCTACAGTTTTAATGTATTTGCGCATAGATTTTCTTCTTGTTTTTGGTAATGTAATAGCATGCCTATTTATTTAATTCAACTAAGGTCTGTTGACAATACTATTACCTTGGTTGTAAAACCTTGATGTTTTGCGTTACGGGCTGGCGAATTGTCAACAGACCTTAGACAAGATTTTTTTAAGGAAGGAGAAGTTATGCTTGTTACGTTCAGTTGCGATGCGCATGAAAATATAACCATGTTTGGGGATGTTGCGCAGCGTTTATTAAAAATGATGGGGCGCAGTGGTACAGTGCCTAGCGCTTTCACGGCTAAAGAGGTGCCAGAGGCATTATCGCGACTTAAAGCAGCGGTGGACCGCGAAAAGCAAAAACCTGCTGGAAATGTGGATGCGGGCAGTGACGATGACGATGGACCAGCGGTAAGTTTAGCGCACCGAGCTATACCATTAATCGAGCTTTTGGAAGATGCAGCCAAAGAAGAATGTAATGTGATGTGGAAGTAAGGATTAATTGATCCCTTGATTACGCTTAGGCTGCATCGAGGGATCCTTCTAGACTCCATCAAAACAAAGACCTGTGATAACATCTGCAAATTAATTTGTATAAAGAAAATTTATGCTCTCCTTACGACAAGTAACACTCTCGCGTGGCAATAAAATATTACTAGAAAATGCCAATGCTAGCGTTTATGAAAAGCAAAAAGTTGGGTTGGTCGGACAAAATGGCTGCGGTAAATCCAGTTTGTTTGCGCTGCTTTTGGGGGAACTTCACCCAGATACGGGCGAATGCTCGTTTAACCCTAACCTGCGCATTAGCCATTTGTCGCAACAAACTCCTGATGGTCATGAACGTGCTATAGATTTTGTGTTGTGCGGAGATGAGGAATACACAGCGTTACTGCAAAGACTTTCACAAGCAGAGCAAAACGGTCAACACGAAGAAGTACTTCTATGTCATGAGTTAATGACGCAAACAGGTGCTTATAGTAAACCGGCTCAAGCTGCCTCTATTTTGGCAGGTTTAGGCTTTTCTACGGATGAGCAAGAAGCTGAAGTGAATAGTTTTTCAGGCGGGTGGCGTATGCGTCTTAGCTTAGCGCGTTGCCTGATGAAACCTGCTGATTTAATGCTATTGGATGAACCTACCAATCATTTGGACATGGAAGCTATTTTTTGGCTTGAAAAATGGCTAAAGCAATCGCCGAGCAGTGTCATTGTAATTTCCCACGATCGCGAGTTTTTGGATGCGTTTGTCTCACATATTTTACATGTCGAACAACAACGCCTTACAGTATATAGCGGGAGCTACTCAGTATTTGAAAAAACGCGTGCATTAAAACTGGCGTTGCAACAAGCACAATATGAAAAACAGCAAACCAAGATTAGCCACATGATGGCCTATGTACAGCGTTTTCGTGCTAAAGCCTCCAAAGCAAAGCAAGCGCAAAGCCGCTTAAATGCTATCGAAAAAATGGAGTTGGTAGCACAAGCACAACTGGATTCACCGTTCTCATTCGAATTTTTTCCCAGTGACAGGGTAGGTAAGCCAATTATTAATTGCGATAAAGTATCCGCTGGTTATGATTGCGAAAAGCCGATTTTACAAAAATTAAACTTCTCGCTAAATCCTGGCGATCGCATTGCGCTTTTAGGCCCTAACGGTGAAGGGAAATCAACCTTAATAAAAACCTTGACTGGATTATTGCCCATATTAAAAGGTGATATTCACACTTCAGTACATTTGAAAATTGGCTATTACGCACAACATCAATTAGAACAGTTAGATCCAAACTTGAGCCCGGTGGAAACCATTCAAGAAATTTCCCCCAATGCGCGTGAACAAACCATACGTGATTTTTTAGGGGGATTTAATTTTCTTGGTGATATGGCTGTAAATCCGATTCATCATTTTTCAGGCGGTGAAAAAGCGCGTTTGGCCTTGGCAAAATTGGTATGGGAAAAACCTAATCTTCTGTTACTGGACGAGCCTACCAACCATTTAGATTTAGGCATGCGTGCTGCGATTGAAATCGCTTTACAGAGCTATGAGGGGGCAATGGTTCTTATATCACACGATCGTCACTTATTACGCAGTGCGGTGGATCAGTTTTATTTGGTTTATCAAGGTAGCGTGCAGCCTTTTCAAGGCGATTTGGATGATTATCATCAATGGCTACAAAATAAAGGTTCGGCTCAAAAAACGGTAAATCAGGATAAGCCCTCTAGCAATCAAGACATTCATCGTGAAAGAAAGAGTTTACAAAACCAATTGAAAAAATTGGAGCAACTCAGTGAGCGCTTGCAGGCACAACTCGATAACATAGAACAAAAGCTTGCTGATCCTGAGGTTTATCAATCGCCAACCTCTGCAAATTATACTGCTATGGTGAGTGAGCGTAACGATTTACAGAGAAATTTGGCGCAAGCAGAAGAAGATTGGTTAAATGTATTAAATCAACTAGAAGGCAACTCCTAAAGTCATTACACTTCGCTTTTATTTTTGCCATTAGAGATCATGCATGTTAGCTCGACATTTGTTTGCATTATTCGAAGGTGCATTGCGAGGGGAAATGCTCTCCACGGAGAGTTTGCGAGGTGTTTTTATAGCGGCAAATACAGCAGGGCTTGTAGCAGACCTTTTAGCGCAAAACATAGAGTTTATGGCGCAACAAATTGCTGCTGAAACTCAAAAAAATAACCCTCATGCCAGGCATTTAAACATATTAGTAAGGCTTTATGGTCATGCTGCGACAATTACAGTTCTTCCCGCATTGTATGTGGGCTTTTGTACTGACAAGGGCTATGTAGGCACTTTTTTCAGCACACCTGCAAGTGATTCGGCTAATAAATTAAAAGAAATGAGAGCAAACACTGCACCATTATTGGATAATTTAGAAACCATTCCTCTACCGAATTATATGATGAGGTAGTCTGGTTGCTTGCAATCTAGACTACCTTACATAAGCAATTTCTGCTGGTAACTGGATTCTTTTGCTTTTTCGAATTGGTTAGCCTCGGGATGTTGTATTCCCCCGAGATAAAGTGAATTAACTGTGGGGGAAACTGCAAAAAAATGAGACCTAATTCGTCTACTGAGAGTTGATGTAGATCGGATGATCTCCATTCATGCGAGTTGGAGAGTTCAACATAGCAATAAATTTTATATTCACTGTAGGTAAGATAGGGTTCAATAATCACCGAAATGACATGAGCGGGAATTCCATGAATTATCTAGGCGATTTGCTCTGCTGTGCGAGAGTATACAAGTCCTGATAGTTCTACCGAAGTTTCATTCTTGGGAATTGTTGAGACCAGCGCCAGCAGATGGTCACCATTTTCCCAAAAAATTTCTAAATATCTCCAAAGATATATTCTCATCTTAAGCACCTCCATCCAGCTTAAAATTTAATTATAAAGAGAATGGAAATATAGTAAACAGTTTATTGCGTTTTGAGTGGTTGTGAGCTAAATTGAGTATTTAAGTTAAATTATGAGTATGTAGTTAAAATTTAAATCATATTCACCATAGAAATCTACACAAAGTGTAAATAACCTTTGTTGTGCAGAACGAATGGTTGATTGTTTAAGAGCAATTCAAGTTTGTGGGTGGCTTGGGTATGACCTATGCAGGTAATAGAGCAGCCTTGATCTGCCATGATTTTTTCAACCTGTGCTTGTAAGTTAGTAGGGAGGGTGAAGCATAGTTCGTAGTCGTCGCCGGAGGTTAGGGCTAAGTGGTAAGCTGCTTCCTTTGAGACGGAATTTAATAATGCTGTTGAGCAGGGTATTCTATCAACATCAACTACTGCGCCCACGCCGCTTCGCTGCAAGATGTGGCCTAAATCAGCAGCAAGACCATCCGAGATGTCGATCATGGCTGTGGCATTTCCACGAAGTAGCAAGCCTTCTTTGATCCTAGGTTGTGGTCGATTCAGACAGGCCAGAATTTTATCTACGTATGGCAGTTGCAGCTTTAGCTTATTGTGAACGTGTTGCAAGGCAAGCCCAGCATCCCCTATTGTATTGGTTACATAAATTAAATCCCCTGGTTGAGCACCTGATCGGGTAATGGCCTTGCCTTTTGGCACAAACCCATGAGCTTGTATGGTAATTGTAAGAGGACCTTTGGTTGTATCGCCGCCGATTAAATCCATGTCGTACATCTCGGCCAAACTAAATAAACCGTCGCTGAATTGATGCAGCCATTTTTCTTCGGCCTTAGGCAGGGTAATCGCTAATGTAATCCACGCCGGAGTTGCCCCCATTGCAGCTAAATCACTTATATTAACGGCTAAGGATTTATATCCTATATCTTGCGGGGATGTGTCTTTGGGAAAATGTATCCCTTCTATCAGAGTGTCTACCGTTATAATCAGTTGTTGATCGATAGGAACGTCGAGAATGGCTGCGTCATCACCTATACCACAAACTACTTCTTTGCGTTGTGGTTTGTGGTTTGCAAAGTAACGTCGAATGAGATCAAATTCATTCATAACAGTCTCGAAGGTTATTTTTTTAAAAGAATCAAAAAGTCTTGAGCGGCTTGTTGCTCAGCTTTACGGCGATTAGCACCCTGCCCATGGGTGGTTAAATTAAGCTTTGGAACCGTGCAAGATACATAAAACATTTGATTATGTTCCTCGCCTTCGATCTTAATTAAAGCATATTCGGGTAATGCATGTTTTTCGGCTTGGAGGTATTCTTGTAATCTTGTCTTTGCATCTTTCAAATTATCGTTTAAGGCTTTATCTTGTAGGCGCTTTTGATAAAGACTGAGGATAACTTGTTCACATGCGGGTAGACCGCCGTCGAGAAAAATAGCCGCAAATACAGCCTCTAATGCGTCGGCCAGAATGGAAGAGCGCCGAAAGCCGCCGCTTTTTAATTCACCTTGACCAAGGTGTAAAGAATCCCCTAAATTAATTTCCAAGGCAATTTCAGCTAGAGTTTCCCCTTTAACCAAAAAGGAACGTAAACGGCTGAGTTGCCCTTCGCTTTGATCTGGAAATTGGGCGTATAAGGCGTTAGCGATCACAAAACTTAATATGGAATCTCCAAGAAACTCCAAGCGCTCATTATTTTGAACACCAACACTGCAATGAGTTAGGGCTTGTTCAACAAGTTTTATGCTCTTAAAGGTGTAATTTAAGCGTCTACATAAGCGCTGTAAATTCTCAGTTGCCAAATTTCACCTCTTGCGTTTCTTCAAAATCAAATAATAAACTCATATTACTGACCAAATGTTTTATAACCTGATATTTTATCGTTATTTTATACTTGCCTTCGCCATTAGGCGCTATTTTTATATTATCGTCGGGGAATTCTATTTCATTGACATACAATTGGTTTACTAATTTATCATGCAGCATTCCCGTAGCTAAAACGGGATCTTCCGGTACATCGGCTGCAGGAATTCTTTGCAAGGCAGAGATGGATTTTTTAACCGAATAATTCTCTATATAGACGGGGATAATGCGCATAACGGTAATAGCAACGATGATGATTACTGCCATGGTTAAAAGCATGCCAATAAATGTCATTCCTTGATCGCGGCGCATGGTGACCTCATTCAATGTATTAGATTACCAATCTTAGACCAACGAACCATGTCGGTCTTCCCGTTCCAACTCATCCACACTAAGAAAGCCTTTCCGCGGATGTATTCATCCGCTACAAAGCCCCAAAAACGACTGTCGGCACTATCGTCGCGGTTATCGCCCATCATAAAATACTGGCCTTTAGGGACAACTACTTCAAAATCTACAGGTTTTACATCGGGTCGTACAAAAATATCATGTACTGTGCCATTTAAATTTTCTTGATATTTGGCGACGGCTTTGCCGGAGCTTTCATCGGTTGTGTATTCGACAAAGGTTTGCGGCACTTCCTTACCATTGATGGTTAATACCTTATCATGATATGCGACTTTATCGCCAGGAACACCAATCACACGTTTTATATAATCGTAAGTTGGATCTGGCGGCCAACGAAATACAGCAATCTCACCAGTTTTGGGGTTGGAGATAGGAATAATTTTCTTTTCCCAAACTGGCAAGCGAATGCCATATGAGAATTTGTTAACGGCTAAAAAATCTCCGACAAGAAGGGTTGGTTCTAATGAGCCTGAAGGGATACGGAAAGGTTCAATTAAAAAGGAACGTAATAACAAAACAATAAAGAAAACTGGGAAAAAGGAACGTGAAATTTCAATCACTTTACTGGGTTTTTGTTGAGCTGTACGTTTTCTTTCCCAGAATAAGACGTCCAATAAAAAAATAACGCCTGTCACCGCAGAAAGCACAACTAAAATTAAAGCAAAATTCATGTAATCACCTTATGTAAATTAATCCCTTCCTCTTGAGGGCAGGGGGTGTCATTCCCGCGTGGGCGGGGATGGACTTAGCTTATTTCTTCCTATCCGTTTGAAACACCGCCATGAATGCCTCTTGGGGAATTTCCACATGACCTACTTGCTTCATGCGTTTTTTCCCTGCTTTTTGCTTTTCTAACAATTTACGTTTACGACTTACGTCACCGCCATAACATTTAGCAGTAACATTTTTACGTAAAGCTTTAACCGTTTGCCGGGCTATAATATGGCTGCCTAAAGCTGCTTGAATCGCAACATCAAACATTTGCCGTGGAATTAATTCGCGCATTTTATCTGCCAGCGCTTTACCACGAGTATGTGCAGCGCTGCGGTGAACGATCACAGCAAGTGCATCCACTTTGTCGCCGTTAATGAGCACGTCCATTTTAACCAAATCGGCTGCTTCAAAACGCAAGAAATTATAATCCAAAGAAGCGTATCCACGACTCACCGATTTGAGGCGATCAAAGAAATCAGAAACAACTTCATTCATGGGAATGTCATAAGTTACCGATACCTGGCGGCCACTATACGTCATATTGACTTGTACACCGCGACGCTCAACACAAAGCGAAATAATTTGTCCTAGGTAGTCTTGCGGCACAAGAATATTTGCACGCACAATAGGTTCTGCCATGTGTTTAATTTGTGGCTGAGGCGGCAGACGAGATGGATTATCAATCATCAAGGTCTCGCCTTTGGTCGTTTCCACTTGGTATATCACCGTTGGTGCTGTAGAAATGAGCTCTAGGTTGTATTCACGTTCTAGACGTTCTTGCACAATTTCCATGTGCAGCATGCCCAAAAATCCGCAACGGAACCCAAACCCTAAGGCATCAGAAGATTCTGGTTCGTAGAATAGAGAGGCATCGTTGAGACTTAATTTTGCAAGTGCTTCACGAAACGCTTCGAAATCGTCGGAACTGATAGGGAATAGACCTGCATATACTTGAGGCTTAACCTTCTGGAAACCTGGTAATGCCTTGTCAGCTTGATTGCGTTCCAGGGTCAAAGTATCACCAACTGGTGCTCCCTGAATTTCTTTTATCCCCGCAACCACATAACCTACTTCACCCGCTTGCAAGGCATCACCAGGCTTGCGCTTGGGGGTAAAAATCCCTACTTCACCTACCTCGTAAGCACGACCAGTGGACATTACGCGCATTTTATCGCCTTTGCGCAATGAGCCATTGACGATTCTAACTAGAGAGACAACGCCTAAATAGCTATCAAACCAAGAATCAATAATTAGAGCTTGCAGGGGCGCTTCAATGTTTCCTTGCGGAGGAGGTATGCGAGCAACTAGTGCTTCCAGAACATCCTCGACTCCAAACCCACTTTTCGCACTTGCTCGAATGGCATCATGAGCATCCAGACCGATGATGTCTTCAATTTCAGTAATTACGCGTTCGGGTTCAGCTTGCGGTAAATCAATTTTATTTAATACAGGTAAAACCTCTAGGTTTTGATCAATCGCGGTATAGCATACGGCAACAGTTTGAGCTTCTACACCCTGGCCGGCATCAACTACCAGAATCGCACCTTCGCAGGCTGCAAGTGATCGGGACACTTCGTAACTGAAGTCCACATGCCCTGGTGTGTCAATAAAGTTTAATAAATAAATTTTGCCGTCACGTGCCTTATAATTTAAAGACACGCTTTGCGCTTTAATGGTAATTCCCCGTTCGCGCTCAATGTCCATGGAGTCTAAAACCTGAGCTTCCATTTCACGATCAGAAAGGCCGCCGCACAATTGGATAAATCGATCGGCTAAGGTCGATTTGCCATGATCGATGTGGGCAATAATTGAAAAATTGCGAATTCGTGTTAGATCGCTCACTGCTAAACCTGCTAGTAAATTGGGCCATTCTAGCCTAATTCTTCCGCTGCATAAAGTAAGCCTTAAAAATTGCTGTTAATACAGCAGAAATTTATTAGTATTGATACAATAAGGCTGAATTTAAGTTTGAAGGATGTTTCATGCGCTCTTATTTGAAATTTATAGTGTTTTGCCTAGTCTTTAGTGTTTGGAATTATGCTGCAGCGGATGCTGCTTTGCTCAAGCAGTCAGATGTGCAGATGTTTATTGCAAAAATGGTGAAAGAGTACAAATTTAGTAAACGAAATCTGGTCGTCACTCTAAGGGAAGCACAATATCAGCCCCAAATTATAGAATCCATGGAAAAACCATTCGAACAAAAAACTTGGGACATTTATAAAGATTTGTTTTTAACACAGCAACGACTTGATGCAGGAGTAGCGTTCTGGCGTGAGAATGCTGACACATTAAAACAAGCAGAACGGCAATACGGAGTACCTGCAGATATTATTGTGGCGATAATAGGTGTTGAGACCTTATACGGGAAAAAGCAAGGTAATTATCGTGTTCTTGATGCGCTCACTACGCTCGCTTTCTATTACCCAAAACGTGCAGATTTCTTTAAGAAAGAATTAGGTGAATATTTATTGTTATGCCGTGAACATGGTGATTCTCCAACTCAATATTACGGTTCTTATGCCGGTGCTATTGGTAAGCCGCAGTTCATGCCCAGCAGTTATCGCTTTTATGCCATAGATTTTACTGGAAAAGGGAAGCGTGACCTTATTAATGATGATAAAGATGTAATTGCCAGTGTCGCAAACTATTTCAAAAAGCATGGTTGGAAAACAAATGAAGAAGTTGCTCTTCCTGTAAAAGTGAGTGGATGGCGCTACCGTAAGATTCAAACCAATAGTCGGCAACCAAACTATGACTTAAAACGTTTGCTTGCTGTAGGGATAAAGCCAGAAAAAACGGTGCCAAATTATCCACGGCGAGCAGGTCTTATTGAATTAAATACACAGAGCGGGCAAGAATTTTGGCTTGCATATCCTAATTTCTATGTTATTACTCGATATAACACGAGCCCACAATATGCCATGGTCGTTTATTTATTAGCGCAGCAACTCCGTGAGCAAATCACATCAGGTCCTATCCATCAAGGTGGGGTGAACAGTTAAGAAAAGGATTATTAGTGGCGACTTGTTTCTTATTTGCAGGGCAATTGGATGAAAGTTCTTGTCTTTCTTTAAGCTTGGATTCGTCAGGCCAGCTGGCTGCTCCTTTGCAAATTCGCTCTTTTGCTGACATAAAAACTATGCAAAAAGATGCGCATACCATCGTTGTTGTGCCAACGGAAAAGGCAAGTGTGCAAGAAGTAGAGTTGCCTTGGCTGGGAGAGCGTAAAGGTCGCGCTGCACTGCCTTATGCGCTGGAGGATCAATTAGCTCAACCAGTAACAGCTTTGCATTTTGCATTTGACAAAGCTCATTATCGAAATCAACGCTATCTTGTGGCCGTGATGGATAAGCAATATCTTCTGGACCTTACCCAAAGATTATCCAAAGCTGGTATATCCTTTGATGAGGTTACCATTGATTGGTTCGCGGTAATGCCAGGACAAGCTGTATTTAGTCAAAAATGTTTATTGGTCAATGAGTCTAATTTCAAAGGGGCTATTGATGGTGAGTTAATTTCAATCTATTTAAAAAACCATGCATTAAACAGTGAAGTTCTGCTATTCACAGACAGTAATCCATCCCATACTTCATTAGAAACGGCTCAGAAAAAAGATGGTTCAGCGAACCTATATATCGCACAGCAATTGTTGAAAAAACCCTTCATTAATCTTTTGCAAGGTGAATATTATCGTGATGCAACAAAGGATAATGCTAAGTTCTGGTATAAAGTCAGTGGAGCAGTTTTAATTCTGTGGTTATTAAGTGTAATAACTGTAAACATCATTCAGGTGATATTTTTAAACAAGAAAATAACCGCTGTCGATGGGCAGATAGCAGTTATTTATAAAGAGTTTTTCCCCGATGCTCAGCATGTCATTAGTCCCAAATTTCGCATTACGCAATTGTTAAAAAGCGCTACTAATGTGCAGAGCGGTAGCATTTGGATTTTATTAGATAAATTGGCGCCAGCTTTGCGAGAATATCAATTGGTGGTGCAGCAATTTCGTTTTCAAAATCAAACGTTATCAATAACCTTAAATGCAAAAGATTTTGAAGTATTAGAAAATTTGCAGTCTAAATTAAAGCAAGACGGCGTTAAGGTATCCCAAACTCAAGCTTCATCTCAGGATAATCAGGTCCTTGCAACCTTGGAGTTAAATCTGTGAAGGCTTATTTTAACAGCTTAAATGAACGTGAGCGATCGACCGTCATTATTGGTGGAGTGTTTGTTGTTTTCTTTTTAGTATATTGGTTATTGTTCGCACCACTCACAGGTGCTGTAGAAGAGAAAAATCTCCAATTACTCGATAAAGCTGAAACTTTGGCTTGGATGAATCAAGTACGGCAACAAAATACGTCTGCTAAAAAACCTGTGACGGTCAGTAATGGCCAATTATTAAGCTTGCTGGCCAACCAATTACACGCCACTTCATTCCAGCAGTATCAATATAAATTAGAACAAACTGGAACAGGGGATATTCAATTAACATACGATAAAGTTCCCTATAATGCCTTCGTACTATGGTTGTGGGAATTGTCCGAAAAATACGCGATTGAATTGAAGCAATTCAATGTTGATCATACGGATGTGGCAGGTATCGTAAAAGTCATGCTTCTCCTCACCGCCAAATCGTAAGAACAGTTATCTTTGGTGGATCTTGCACGATCTCGGACATT